>DASRSR010000204.1:0-2670 GCA_035656355.1 Edaphobacter sp. | reverse complement strand
GGACGCATTCACAATGCATGGTTCGGCGATCAGGGCTTTGAATATCTCGATCTTGGCCGCCTCTGGCAGGCACTGCTCATCGTAGGTCTGTTCTTCTGGGTGGCGATCCTCTACCGCGGTCTGCGTGGCCGCCTGCGCTCCGAGTCTGTCGGCAATCTTCCCTGGGTCTTCTTCTTTTCCGCCCTTTCTATTCCCGCGTTCTATGCCGTCGGTCTGCTTGCCAATCCTGGCCAACACTTCACGACAACCGACTTCTGGCGCTTCTGGGTCGTCCATCTCTGGGTTGAAGACTTCCTGGAACTGTTCACCACCGTGCTGGTGGCCTACATCTTTGTCTTGCTCGGCGTGGTCCACGAGCGCATGGCATTGCGCATGATTTATCTCGACGTGATCCTTTACTCCGTCGGCGGCATCGTCGGCACCATGCATCATGTCTACTTCTCGGGTGAACCTGCGCTTCACATGGCACTCGGCGCATTCTTCTCCGCCGCGGAGGTCATCCCGCTGACCTTCCTTACTCTCGAAGCATGGAGCTTCCTCCAACTCGGCACTGTCCAGGAGTCAAAATCCTCCACGCCCTTTCCTCATTATTGGGCCGTCATGTTCCTGGCCGCTGTCGGCTTCTGGAACTTTCTTGGCGCAGGAGTTTTTGGTTTCCTCATCAACCTGCCCATCGTCTCTTATTTCGAGATCGGCACCGCTCTTACCGCCAATCACGCACATGCCTCTATGATGGGCGTCTATGGAATGCTCTCCGTCGGCCTTGCGCTCTTCTGCCTGCGGTACATCATTCCGGAAAGGTACTGGTCCGACAAAGCCGCCCGCATCAGCTTCTGGTCGCTCAATCTCGGTCTTGCCTGGATGGTCTTCGCGACCCTCTTCCCCCTCGGCGTGCTGCAACTCTATCACTCCATCAGCGTCAGCTACTACGACGCTCGCACCCTCAACTACATCGACAGCCGCGCCAACTCAATCCTCGAGTGGATGCGTATGCCTGGCGATGTTGTCTTCATCATTGGAGGAACACTTCCCATTCTCTATCTCGCATGGCTTGGCATCCGCCATATGGGAGAGAACCCGGCCATTGGAACTCCCTCGGACAACCGGCAGGAGATTCTGTTCTCCGAGGTCGCCGTCCAGACTGAGGAGCGCTAAGCCATGTACGGGCTATCCGTTGAGTACATCCTTTTATTGGGATACGCGATCTTCATCGCGCTCATCGCCCTGGTGCTGGAACTGGTTGCCCGTCATGCTCATAAACGCTCTGCCACCATCAGTACCGTCGGCTTCACCTATCATCCCGACCGCGACATCTGGCAATGCCCACAAGATAAGCATCTCTTTCCTGTCTTCTCCGATTCAGTCAAGAAGAACGTGATCTATCGCGCCCCTGCGGATATCTGTAACTCCTGTCCCAGCAAGGCTGCCTGTACCGACTCCAATAATGGACGCACCATCGAACGCAAAGACCTCGACAGCCTGCAATATGGAATGCAGCGCTTTCATCGGGCAATCTCGCTCACCTTGCTTACGCTCGCTGGGCTTATTCTCGCCGTCGAAGCCTGTCGCACGACCGGATTTTTTCCCCGGCTCATCCTCATCGTTGTATTTTTTCTGTTCGGTCTTCTCGCTTTGCGTCTCTTTTCCGCATTGTCACCCGATCAGCAACACAGGTGACATTTAGATAGAGTACGTTTCGTCTTCAGGGCCGAAGGCCCGTCATATACCAGCCTGGGGCGAAGCCCCAGATTCGGGTAAACGAAAAGCCAGAGCGCTGAAGGCGCGGCACATCTGAAGGCTATCCACTCAAAGAAATCCGCCCGCCCTAAAAGCTTCCCGCAAAGATCGCCTTGAGCTTCGCCCGCAGTCCCTGCTCCTCACTGGCACGTCGCACCTGCGTGCGATGCGTGTAGAGCAGCATCCCAATCACTGCTGCAAACTCCGGCCGTGTCAGCTCATCCGGCATTCGCGACAGCGGCACCGGAAACCCAACTCGTGCCGGCACCCGCAACAGGCTCTCGGCGTTATCCAGCAGGCCAATCAGGTTCGCGCCGCCGCCAGTCAGAACGCAGCCAGCACCCAGTGCCTCCAGCACGCCACCGCTGCGCAGGTTATCACGCAGCATGGTGAATAGCTCGCGTGCTCTCGGCTCCAGGATTTCCGCCAGAAAGCGCTGCCGCACTAGTCTCGCCGGTTGTCCACCCGAATAGGCAAGGTTCCCACCCACTTCAATCTCATTCATCTGCGGAACCGCCGTCACCACGCAGTGTCCATAGACCTTCTTCAGCTCCTCGGCCTCTTCCACAGTAACGTGCAGCCCAACAGCAAGATCATTGGTAAAGTGGTCGCCGCCGATCGGCAATACCGCCGTGTGCGCAATCGCGCCCTCAAAGAAGACCGCCAGCTCCGTTGTGCTCGATCCGATGTCGGCGATGCACACGCCAAGTTCACGCTCATCGGCGCTCAGCACCGACTCTGCCGCGGCGATGCCTTCATATACGGTGTCCAGAACTTCCAGCCCTGCCCGGTTCGCGCATGTAATCACGCTCTGCGCTACGCCGCCGGAACAGGTTGAAAGGTGCAGGTTGACCTCAAGCTTATTGCCCACCATGCCCACCGGATCGTGAATCCCGGCCTGGTCGTCCAGAATGAACTCCTGCGGCAGCAGAT
>DASRSR010000203.1:0-4450 GCA_035656355.1 Edaphobacter sp. | reverse complement strand
CAGCGGCCCGTTCCTCCGCCAACGCACAGGCCTTTCGCAGGTTATCCTCCTGCTCAGTCAGCCATTGATCTTTTGGCTTTGGCAACGTCATCTGGCACATCCCCACCTGCACTCCATTCACCTTTTCAGATGCACAATTCCTGTTGCGCGGCCACTTGGAGGTTCCTATCTAAATAAGCGCACTTCAACGCGTTGACCGCTGGCAGACCGCCCGTTATACTTGAACCTGTGAGAGCGGGAGTAGCTCAGTGGTAGAGTGCTTCCTTGCCAAGGAAGATGTCGCCGGTTCGACCCCGGTCTCCCGCTCCAAATAAAGCCCTGTCTGCTGTACACTTCACCTACAATTCAGCCGGGCTGCAATTCGATAGCCCACCTCGAGGCGCGGTACCCAAGTGGTAAGGGAGAGGTCTGCAAAACCTTTATGCGTCGGTTCGATCCCGACCCGCGCCTCCATTTCTATGCACAGCTATGTACGTCGCGCCTGGACTTTATCCGGTCCCTCACTCATCTTCTGATTGGTTTTAGTGCACTGTTATCCGATTGAAAAGCTAAAGGGGCAGTCCTCTGTTTGGAAACTGCCAAAAGCTAAGGCATAGAAGCTCATTTTTTCTTCCATCCCGATGGAAGAAAAGAAGAAATGACACTTGAATACCTTGCGAAACTCCCCTAAACGGTTAAAGATTCAAAGGCAATCAATTACTACAGATGACATAAGTTGTACGCGCTAATGTCTTTGAACACTTTCTTCAAGGTATTTATCAAATTCGCGCGATGCTTTGCCACCTAACTTGTCATCTTCATTATTGATTGCACCTGATTTTTCAAAAACCTTGGAAACTCCACAGAGAAAGGTAGTCAGTGGATGCTCAGACAATTATTCGCCGCAGCAACCCTTGTAGCGCTCTCGGCTCCTCACCTTTGTGCAACTTCGTTCGAAGCTCCACATGGAGCCGTACGCGTTGAGGTACGCGGCTCTGGTTCATCCGCCGAAGAGATATTTCTTGCGAAGGCCGGCAATTCCTGGATACCCGCGCTCTCGGCAACATCCTCTACCATTCATGTAAAGACAGCTACCGGAACACAGGTTTGCGTTCTTCTTGCAGCCTCTCCGATCGAACGAGGACTCCTGCTTACAGGCGACTGTGGCATCGGTCAATTTGAGCAGCGAGTTGTCCAGTCCGCCGAGTCAGACATATTGAATGTATCGACTCGGTTGACGATCAAGGCGAATGCTGACGTTCGTTCCGTTGAAGACCGGTATACTTTGTCCCCGCGCGTCATGCGACAAACAGCCCAATAGCCGGGCCGCTCGATTTTATCTGGTCACAGAATATTAAGAGCGAGCCAGACGATCTGATTCCGACAAGTGGCTTTAAATCACCTGCTGTAATGTTGCAGCAGGGAGAAGTCTTCACAGCAATCGTGCCGAAACTGAGTAGCCGCCACATAGAGCCACTTGCCATGGACCTTGATGTGACATCGGAGAAGCAACCATGGATATCCTATGGCGCAATTCCCTGGCAACCACATGGGCATAGCTACTTTCGCCGTAATCCAAATAGCCATCCAAAGATTCTTGCGGACACAGTAGAGTACTCCTACTCTCTTGTAGTTTCGCAACAGCCGGTAAAGCTTGGTTATCGTCGCATTGTGCGGTTGCTTTGGGAGGAGTACGGCCATCCGGCACTGCTGAACTCCTCCGATGCTCAACAGAACGTAATTCGAACAGAGCTGAATTCCTTCTCTTCGTGGCGAGAAGATGCATGGAATACTTATGCAGACCGCGTATACGCTTCCTTTGACTGCGGAGGAAAACGCTGCGGCACCCTCTCCAGCAATAGAAATGCTGCAGGCGACTGGAAGCACACAGAACCGGACGCATGGTTCAATGCGTGGTTTCAGACCCTGCGCACGGCTTACGGCTGGTACACCTATGGGCGGCAAACACATAATGCAGAGATGATGGCTAAAGCAGAAAGCGTGTTGACGCTCGCTCTTTCAGCCCCGCAGAAAGGCGGTGCTTTTCCCACTATCTATATGCTGGACCAGCACAGGTGGATTCCCGACGATGGCTGGGCCGGTTATGCAGAGGACTATCACTCTTTCTGCATGTCGTGGACTGCATATTGGATGCTTCGCTGGGAGAAGGACCTCACACCGCAGCGAGCGGCGGAAGTGCTTCGTTTCGTAAAACCGTATGGGGACTTTCTTCTCCGCCAACAACTGCCGAGCGGCGTTATCCCCTCCTGGTACAACTCATCTCTTCAGCCTCGTAAAGAGTTTCGTGATTTCAACGCAGAAACTGCTGTCTCAGCTCTCTTCCTGGTCAACTTAGGAACGGCAACCGGCGATCACCGCTATATTGCAGCCGCTGAGCGTGCTATGGACTTCATTACCAAAGAGGTTGTCCCAAGACAGCGATGGTACGACTTCGAAACGTTCCTCTCCTGCGCCAGAAAACCTTATGACTTCTACGACAAATGGACAGCACAGTATCCTCAAAATAATCTCGCTGAAATCGAAGCTCCCCGTGCATGGCTCGATCTTTTCCATGCCACTCACAAACGCGAATATCTGGATCGAGGTGTAAAGTCGCTCGATTATCTGCTGCTCACCCAACAGGTTTGGAATAATCCATCCTTCTCGCCCAAACTGCTGGGCGGTTTTACAACCCAAAACACAGATGCGGAATGGAGCGATGCCCGCCAGGCCTATGCTGCTACACTTCTCTTCGATTATTTTCGAGAAACTGGCAATTTTGAATATCTCGAACGCGCGGTTGCAGCAGCGCGATCAACCTTTGCCGTGGCTCCCTGGGAAAACTGGGCCCATACCGGCTATATTGACGAACCAGGTGCTCTCACAGGCTTTCATTGGGGAACAGGAAGCGCAATGACATCGGTTGGGATGATGTCTCCTGTCCTGGGAGACGCCTTCATTGATGTTGGGGAGAATAGAGGCGTCGGCTTTGACGAATGCTCAATCAATGATGTTCATATCGATTCCAAAAACATTGCCTTCCACATCGAATCGCCGCAGAAACAGCGGTCGTTTCCTGTGCATTTTAAAGGAATTGATCCGTCACTCCAGTACGCCGTTTCCTGGAACAATACACCAGCGCAGATCATCTCCGGCCGGGAGCTCATCGCGCATGGCCTTCGAGTTGGCCCACTCAAATGAGTGGGCCTTCCTATTGAAGTACGGATTTTAGCTTATATTCAGGGAAGTTCCGCAACGAAAGCTGCTTCGACCAGCATTCCAGTCTGAAGATCGACGCCATAGGCCCTGCGGTTCGGAGGATGGCTGCCGAAATACTCGCGGTAAATCTGGTTAACCTCTGCAATATCCCGCACAACTTCTTGTAAATATAGGCGCACCGAAACGACGGACGTGCGATCGACGCCGGCCTCTTGCAGCAGCTCATCATATTGGCGAAAGATCTCGCGCATCTCTGCACCCACGCCGCCAGGAACAGGAGCATTGCCTCCAGGAGGAATGCCCGTAAGCACCGCCTCCATAGTGCGTCCGGAATGAATAACAGCCGCGCTAAATGGAAAAGTTGAACTTGTACGAAGAAATTTCATAATTGGCAGTCTATACAGTTGGAGCAGGCACCGATGATGTCCGTCCAGCATTGTGGCCGCTTATGAAGTACATCTCACTGGCAGAGGTGTAGGAGCCGATGTAAATATTTGTTCATTGCAATGGACATCTGTCTTGCATTCCTTTCGGGGACAGCTTCATTTCTGTATAAAAGTGCAAGCGCGATTACAGAGGTGAAACATGTTGCTCGAAGAAATGACCTGGCAGGAGATCGATGCTCTGAACCGTGCAACCGTAGTTGTGGCGACGTTCGGCGCAATGGAGCAACACGGCACCCATCTTCCGCTCCAGACCGATGCGCTGATTGGCCGTGAGATTGCGCGACGACTGGACATTGCCTGTGGTGGACGGCTGCTGGTTCTGCCGACGCAATGGCTGGGACTCTCGCTGCACCATATGAGTTTTAGCGGAACACTGACGACCTCAGTCGATACCTTTCTTGCCATGGCCTTTGACCTGCTCGGGTCCGTAGCGCGAGCAGGATTTCGCAAAATCCTAGTCATCAACTCGCATGGTGGTAATGTGTCGGCACTTGATCTGGCGCTAACCAAATGCCGCGAGCATTACCCTGAGACTCGCATGGTGGGTGTCACGTATTGGAACGCTGCTGCGGCGCAGTTAAGCGCACTGCGAGAGAGCGCTATCGGCGGCATGGGCCATGCCTGCGAGTTAGAGACCTCGCTTGTTCTGGCGGCGCGTCCCGACCTGGTCAGAGGTAAGCAGGTTGCTCCTGACGGACGGCAGGCAATCTCGGAGTTCCTTGGCAAAGACATGCTCGCTGGCGGCTCCGTCAGCATCTCGCGCCACTTCTCCGAGATCAGCCGGCATGGTGCGGTCGGAGATCCTC
>DASRSR010000202.1:0-27299 GCA_035656355.1 Edaphobacter sp. | reverse complement strand
CTGCCGCAGCGGGCAACGAGCCATAATCCTTTAGCCGCCGGTTACGACCGATTCATCCCTTCGCCAATCACGACGATTCATCTCTGGTACGACCGCGATGTTACAGGGCTGGATCATGCCGTATTGCTCGATACACGTATTCAATGGATGTTTGCCAAATCGCGTATTCGCAGGTGGCCCAGAGAGCGAGGGAGTTATTTGGAGCTAGTTATCAGTGCTTCATGGCCTGAGTTGGAGATGGATCGAGAGGAGATATTAACTTCGGCATTGCGCGAAGTTGTGCTGTTCTTCCCGGCGGTCAAAGAAGCCAGATTGTTGAAAAGCGGAGTGCTGAAAGAAGCTCGAGCAACCTTCTCGGTTGTTCCCGGTCTCGATCGCTTCCGGCCAAAGCAGGCGACCGCATGGCCAGGACTCTATCTGGCGGGCGATTGGACCGCAACGGAATGGCCCTCAACGATGGAAGGAGCCGTCCGCAGCGGCAGGCTTGCTGCAGGCACTCTGATGGGCAATAAAGATCGCTTTATGGCCCCAGAGACACCGGCTACTGGTCTGATGCAGTGGCTGGCGGTCTCCCGGTAGAGGTCTTATTCTTCCGATTTGATATCGCCTCTACAACGACTTTTCAATTGCCTGCACAACCTGCTTTGCCTGCACAGCGCTTCCTTCTTTGGTGTAGTGAACGCTGCCGTTATGCAGACCGTCGTGTGCGGTCATCAGGCCATGTTGATCGTCAATCGGGATGTGAAAGCGCTGCATAACCTTGAGAGATTCAGCATTACGCTGGTCGATTCGTGGATTTGTTGCTCCGCTTTCATCTTCGGCGTGGACTGGCGTTGTGGTTGCCCAGATAAGCTTTGCTCCATGAGACTTTGCCCGTAACGCTTCAACCAGCGCCGGCAAAGAATTGCCATATGCAGCGTCGGTGTACTTCCATCCATGCATTCCGTTGTTGAAATGAACGACGGCGAACTTGATCGGCATCATGTCAAAGTAGTCGTCCACCTGCCGAATAAGCCGCGGATCTCCTGAAGCCGCAGATGTGGCAAAGAGATAGCAATTGGCGCGTCCGGCAAGGAGCTTCGTAACCTCTGGATAATAGCCTCGCGTAATCGAATCGCCGAGCAATAGCACATTCGGCAGAGCGGGGTTCGGATTATCCGGCTGAGCTGCCCAGGTCCACTCGATCTTTTCAAGAATGCTCTTTTGTCCCACCTATTTTGGATGTTGAGCAATTGCTATTGTCGTTGCAAAAGCTGCACAGAACAGAAGGGCAGTAAATCGTAGGGTGCGTTGCATGAGACTCCTTCATCTGGGTTGCGAATGATTATGTAATCGATGCTGATGGCGATTGCACGACAGGATGTGGATAAGCTTTGCCGTCTACTGTAGCGATGTTGTGACGGGTCATTTTTCCATTTTGGATGTTGCCGGTAATGCTGGCTTGATGCGGCAGGTGCAGCCGAAAGTCAGCATCCCAGTCCTTGGGCCACGCCGGTAACAGGTAAATGCCTTTATCCGCGGGTGCGACGATCATGCTTTGCAGGCCAATCATTGCAGACCCTCCCCAGTTGTGATCGGGAATCCAATCATGTCCAGGGCCAAAGAATGCCTTAAAACGAAGCGAAGCATTTTGATCTGCGAGTTTATCGATGGTGAGACGCTTGGCGTCATCGTGCCGGCCCATCAGCGCAGCATAGATGGGTGTACATTGCCAGCTTACGAAATCGAGGGCGGCCTTGCGCTGCGCAGGCATCGTCTCCCACGTGTTATTTGCTTCGCTACTGCCGTTCCGGCTGCCGATGCCATACATGCGATATGGCCAGACAGCATATCCCTCGGGGAATTCTGTCTTGTTTAGGGGTGCGTTTGCGTCATACTCCTTCGCCGGCTTGAGCACCTTCTTTCCATCGCGAACTTCAAACTGCACCTGAGGAAGACGCGGCTGGAGCTGGCGAAAGTAATCACGCATTGACGGAGGAACCGTAGAAGCTGGAAGAGCAAGAACACCTTCAACTACACGATGCAGGCCGCAGACGACCTCAATGGGATCGGTGGCATTGGCATACAGTTCGAGGCAATTCATAGGAAAGAGCACAAGCCTGCCGTTTGCATCATACTCACTTCCGGTACGAGCGAGATGCTCCTTGCGGTAGTGCTCGTCATAGAAGCGAACGATAGCTTCGATGAGCGGAAGGTAGGGACGAACATCTTCTCCGGAGTAAGTAGTACGTTCGAGAGCCATCCATGCAAATTCAATCTGGATGGAGAAGTGCCACGCCAGATGACGTGCCGAACATGGTCCATGATCCGTGGCGAGACGTTGCACTGGAAGCCCATACAGAGACAGCGGTTCAACGAAGGCCGCGCCATTGTGATGCCAGTAGATCTGGGAACGGGCAACGGCTGTCTTCGCACGCTCAGCGTAAAAGTCGAGCGAGGGTGCCATCAGATCGAAGTCGCCACTTAGCAATCCAGGCCATCCAATAAGTCTTTGGTTCTGGGCCATAAACAGATTGCCCCACCTTCGCCGATCGGGAGGAGCCATTGGTGGAGGCCCTCCGTCGATAACGCGATAAGGCTCAGGATTATAGGTATCGACGTTGAAGATTCCGCCGTTGAATTTTAGTGGAAGTGTTCCCCCTCGATTACACGCGAGCATATAGCGGAAAAGTTGATAGTTCTTGCCGACCTGCCAGCCTATGTCGTCAGGGCCTTTATTCGAATTGATAAAGATGTAGCTCTTTGCCCAGAAGCGATGCCATTCCTTCTCAGAGGATTCTTTTGATCGCTGCCGTGCCGCAGCAGTATCAAAGCGTTGCGAAATCCGGGTAAGCTTTTGCTTCCATTTGTCGAGGCTTGGATTCTGCTCGCATAAAATCGCAACTGTCGTTATATGACTGCGACTCGCCGCAGGGGTGTGATAAATCCAGGCTCGCCCTTGCCATTGCTGAAAGGAGATTGGCTCCTGTTTGAGAAATTCGAGATTGGACCCACGCAGTTCGCCGCCGAAGATAAGATCGCGGGAGGGATCGACGATGGTGTCAGCCGCCGCAGTGAATTTCTGCAAAGAGACCATCTTATCGGCGACAAGGGCATGATTATTGTTGCGATGAAACCAGGTCAGCGTTCGCGGCTTTGCTTCAATCTGATCGGCCGTTGCTCCGAAGTTCGCTGGAGCTCCTTTGCGGAAGGGGATATTCCAATTGTCCAAAGGATAGTGGCGGACCTGTTCCCGCCAGGTCATAAAGGCAACCTCAAGATGCGTTGGAATCGAAGTTGAAGTTTCAACAAAAACAATCGGCTTGCGAAGGTCCAGCCAGATAAGAAATTTGCAGGTCTCCCCGGTTGCGGCCTGCGCATCAATGGTAAGGCGGCTGGTGTAAATATCCAGTTTCTGCTCGAAGGCTTTCGCGGAAGCAATGGGATTCGGTTGAAGTTGGAGGCGGATACAACCTAGTTTGTCGAGGTTGCCATCTTCGTCATACGCATTATTGCGCGTAATGTAGAAATAAACTGCTCCATTCTGCACCCAGACGTTGAGACCGGTACCTTGCGAGCCGGAAAGAGGCATTGAGCCAAGCGAAGAATTAGAAGGCGATCTCCAAGTCGGGTTATATCGTTCCAGCCGTTCACGAAGAAAAGCTGGAGCGGCATCATCACGGACTCGCGATGATGCCCACATATCCTTTGTAGCCGTAGCGGCAAAAGCCGCTGCTGCGGTCTTATTGAACTCACGACGATTCAAGGGTGTGTTTCTCCTGCGGAGATCGAGAGGGCGTAGTCACGTAATTGGTAGGCGTTAAGAATATTCATAAATAAAATAAAAATTTTATATGCAAACTAAAGTTATAGGTCGCAGCTTCTGTTGCTGTCAATTTAGTATTGTCATTCGTGGCTGATGCCACGTACCAGATTTACATTTCCTGTATTCGGCGTATTCCAGACCACATAAAGATTTCTATCCGAAGAGAGGCTGCCTGTGGGGTATCGAGCGCCTGAGGCTTCTGTTATGCGGGATGCGTCAGAGACACGTCCCCTAGTGTCGATGCGGAGTGCATACGGCACAAAGCTGCTCCAGTCTCCGTTCTTTTCTGCCTGCCAGCCTGAGAAGAGCAACGCGATTGTGCCGTCGTCTGCCATAGACAAATAAGGGTGATTGGCATTTTCAATGCTCTTACTGACCTCGAGCTCTTTGGAGAATGTTTTGCCTCCATCGGTTGAACTCGCCAGTCGAATACCAGGACTGTTTCCGGCTGCGGTGTACCAGGCAACGACAAGCTTATTACCCTGAACTGCTGCAACTGGGCCCGACTCTGGGCAGCCGTAAAGTTTCCATCGATCATTTGCAATGCGGACCGGCAGCCCAAAGTGTTCTCCATGATCCGTGGAAGTGACGACTGCAATGTCACGCTCGTTGTCCGGATAAACATGGCGGTAAGCGACGTAGACAGTTCCATCGGCACTAATGGCAACTGAAGGACGACAGCACGGACAAGCAAGAGTCGCAACCTTTACATTTGAATGAAAAGTCGCGCCATGATCGGTTGAACGAGCAAGATAGACGTTGAAGGTCCCGGTAGAGGCAGAGGTATTATCGCGTCCATCGAGCCAGGCAGCATAAACATCGCCATTCGGAGCGACCGCCAGCGTTGCAAAGCCGGAATAAGACTTGTCGGTTGCGGGTTTGTCGGTGACGAGAGTAACTGTCGGAGACGCGCCCATGCCCGTAGCACGGGCTTCCATCAATTGTGTTTTAGCATCGTTCTTCTGTTGCCAAAGTGCGAAGGCATACATTCCATGCGTTGCCAGTTGAGGAGCATTTTCGGCAGAAGTTGTTACAGCGCTTCCAGGCGTACTGAGCAGAGTGGAAGGCATCCAGTGTTCTCCGCCGTCATGTGACATACGTAACGTAAGTCCACTGTTTTCGGCAGAGAGGAGATATAGACCGCCGCTGACCGTCGCAGCGACGACAGGTCGCTTTGCCTCGATCTCCAGTGTGTGCGGATGCGATTCAAAATAGAATGCCTGCCGATGCGTTTGGATAAGGGCCCTGCTGCGGTGCCAGATAAACAATGCAATGACTGCTAGAACGACAAGGGGCAGACCAAGTGGGATAGAACGTTTTATTGAGCTTCGAATCATCTTTGTTCCTCAGTCCTTTTAGGTTGGGGAACACCATCCACGGTGCTCCCCAACTGAATTTAGAAAGTCAGATGGGCAGCAAGCTGTATCTGCCTTGGATCGCTAACGGCTGTTGCGCGGCCAAATGCAGCATTTGCGGCTGTTGGGTATGGTCCCGTTCCGAAGGTTCCGTTGGGAATGAGGTCATTGCGATGGTTGAACACGTTGAAAGCTTCCGCAATTACCTCAAGCCTGAACCGCTGTTTCAATGGAAAGGTACGACTGAGGCGCGTATTCATATTGAAGAAATCGAAGCCGCTTCCTGCATTGCGTCCAATAACCGTTCCGGGCAGGACTTGCGTACAGTCCGTCACGCCTTGAACGCAAGGGCGCAACGTTGTTCCCTGAATGCTGTTTGTCCCGGTTGTGATGTTGAAGGGCAGCGCCGAGTAATACTGCAATATATTGCTCAGTAAAAAGCCGCTGGAAAGATGCCTCCACAGGCCATGTGCCGGTTCCATCGGAGTGTGGATAGTTCCATCGACAACAAGGCGGTGCCGTTGGTCGTCGTCCGAACGGCTGCGATCTTCAGCGATATTGAAGTTGTTTATCGGGGAGCTGAAGAAGAACTCGCCCACGTCATCGATTGCTTTTGACCAGTTGTAGGAGATTCGATATGACCCCCAGCGAGTCGGCTTTTGCTGGAACGATAGCGCAAGACCGTCATAGTAGGAGTCTGCCGCGGAACTGTATTGCTTGTTGTTGCCGAACCCAGGATTCGGACGGCAGCCATTATTGGTCCCGTTCGCAGCACAGGTTGGCGTGTTCTGGTTGATCGAAGCAATCAGGTGCAGCCCGCGCAGATGCTGATAGCTGATGCTGAATGTGTTGTTTGCACTCAGTTGTTGTTCCACTTCCAGGCTTGCCTGCTCGGAATAAGCATTCTCGATATGGCGATCCATGGTGGTGAAGTTCACCAGCACGTTTGCAGGAAGGGTAGTGAGTGTATTGGGAAATACCGGCGCTCCCGCCTGTGTGGGTGAGACGCTGACGGTAACGAAGGTGGAAGCATTGATGCTGGTCGTGTTACCGCTCGATTGCAAGGCGTTGGAGAGTGCGCGCAAAGGTATGCGATCGTAGAAAAGTCCAAAACTGCCGCGAACAATAGTTCTGCGATTGCTGAAGGGAGACCACGCAAAGCCAAACCGCGGCGAGATATTGTTTGTGTCTGTTGCGATGGACTTTAGAAACTGAAGGTCGTAGCGAACACCGGCATTGAGAGTAAGCGAGGGATTTAGCTTCCATTCGTCCTGCGCATACAAGCCAAGGTTTGGGTTTGTCTGCTGAACGACAGGGTTGCCAAATGATTGCGTGTACCCCTGGTTGTTGTATTTTCCATTCAGAAAATTCTGAAGCGACGAGAATGAGTAGCTTCCCCGATTGGACATAGGGAAAGTAATCGTAAGATCGTTGAATAAAAAGTCCACACCGACGCGCAGGGAGTGAGTACCTGCCTGGTGTGACAGGTTGTCGACAATCTCATAGAGATTATCGAGGCGTCCCGTAGGCGAATAGGAAAGTTTTCCCAAAGAGGCGATACCGGCGATGCTGACCGCAGGTCCGATGGCGTCATTTGGCAGGGCAGTGAGGTTGCTGCGGGTGAACTGTCCCCGTGTTTCATTGGCGGTTCTGGGGGTAAGCGTAAAGATATTGCTGATCGCGATGGTCTGGTCCAGGTCATGCAGCCCGGACGCTGCACTAATGGCGCTCAATCCTCCAGCGCCGCGCGAGTTATGGCTGTCTACCTCATAAAGACTGTAGCGAGCGCTCAATTCATCGCGATCGTTGAGATGATGATCAAGCCTGGCAAAAAAGTTATTGGTACGTACAGGATTCGGATAGATGCCTGTACTGATTTGCGGACCTTGATATCCGGTGTCTTGCAGATGGCGATTAATGGCAGCAACATTCGTTGGAGTGATTGTGATCAGGCCATTCTGATTGAGTTGCATACGCTCAAAGTTTGCGAAATAAAAAGTGCGGTCACGTAACAGCGGACCACCAAGGCTGGCTCCATACTGTGCCTGGGTCATCGGAAGCTTGCTTTGTGAAAGAGCATTGTCTGCATTGAGGCGTTGATTGCGAAGATAGCCATAGAGGCTTCCGTGTAAGGCATTCGTGCCGCTTTTCGTGGCCATATTGATATAGCCACCGAGAGCACGGCCAAATTCGGCTTGTCCTCCTGAGGTGACAACCTGAAATTCGCGGACGACATCAAGGCCGTAAAAGGTACCGGTAAGGCCTGCGGCATCATCGTTTGTGGAAAGGCCATCGACAACGAAACTATTGGAGAAATTCCGTTGACTTGCTACGGATATTCCCTGACCGGGAACCGCAGAGGTTTCGGCAAAGAGTTGTGTGCTGCCTGTGTTGGTGGATGAAACTCCAGGAACAAGAAGCGCAAGATCGAGGAAGTTGCGGCCCAGGAGAGGAAGATTCTGTACTTCGTGCGGCGAAATAGTATTGCTGACCTCGCTGCGATTGGTTTCCAGAATTGCCGGCTGGCTGGAAACGTTGATTGAGGTTTGCTTTCCGGCTAATGCGAGCGGGACTTGTAGATCAAAGTCGCTGCCAACTGTGAGCGTGATTGTACGTGTGGCATCTGTAAAGCCAGCGGAATGGACGTTAACTTCATATGCGCCCAGCGGTAGATATGGAAAGCGAAAACGTCCATCTTTGTTGGTTGAGGTCGAGCGGGAGATATTGGTTGATGTCTCGGTGGCTGTGACTTCTGCATTGACGATGACTGCTCCCGACGGATCGGTTACCCGTCCACTGAGCGATGCATTATTGACGGTTTGCTGCGCGGCCGCGATTGAAGTAGCGGCAAAAGTGCAACTAAGAACTGCAAAGATATATCTGTAAAACTGCACTGAACTCCTCCATGTGTTTAGGTGCGAGCGCTGTGTCGTAGCATGGCGCTGGCACGAATGGTTCTAATCGGTTCAGGAGTGAAAGAGGAGCAGTTGAGGAGGTCCGCGCTTTTGCTGCGAGCGGTCAAATGAGATGCGGAATCTTGCTTCCGTCTGCGCATGGCAGGCTGGATGACTCAGAATACCGGCATAAATTGTCATTTGAATCTCGTCTGGCACAAAAGGAAGGTGAGTGGCAGCAGCTGAGCTCAGGTTGTAAGGGCACTTCTCTCGCAAGCTTGGAGAATGAACTGCGGGAGAGCGGTCTGCGGATTGTTTCTCGACGGAGAGCATCGTGCAATGATGCTTTCCATTGCGCCGGCAGCAGGCAGGCAGGTTTGCTTCCGCCGCAGACGCCGCAAAGAGGGGCGAAACAAGCGGCAGAACAAACAGCAGCACCAGCGAGATAGAGAGAAATCGGCGCACGATCATCCGACTCGACAGCGTAAAAGGGAAAAGAGGGTTGAACCGTTTCAGAGCATCAGGCAGGTGCAGATGCTTCTACATATCCCGAGATGTCGGAACAAGTTCAAGCCAGACTTGATGAAGTTTTATGCTGTCGGCGCGGGAGGACCACGCTTTTGCCATGCGGTGTCGAGCAAGACTCGAACGAAAACATGATCAGCTGGATTAGCTGCTGCCGCAAGATTTTCGAATGTTGCGTGAAGCGTTACGGTCTTATGCAGCCTGGCATCGTTGTGCTGAACTGCTGGAACGATGCCTGGATAGAAGGGGCATCGCGAGGGCGCGGTAAAAGATGGAGCGCTATTGGTGAGAGTGCGCGCGTGCTCCAGATTCATCGTGCAATGATGCGCGCCGTTACGGCGGCAACATGCTGGAAGGTTTGCGTCTGGATTTGTGGAGAGCGCGAACAATGGCGAGACCAGCGGAAGGCCGAACAGCAGCAACAGCGAGATTGCCAGCAGGCGTCGCACACTGTGATTGTAGCTGAATTATCGAAGAGAGCGTCGCAACAGCGGTACGGTTATCGAAGAGGTTCGCCAGCAAGACAGCGAAGGCGCGCGCACTTAAACTTGAACGATGAAGATTCAATTATTCAGATTTCTCTTCTTAAGTTTTTTGCTCGCAGGTATCGCCGCAACTGCACAGGCACAGACAGCGATCTATGGTGAATTTACCGGTGCGAAGCTCAGCGCAGAGCACACGGACTGGATGTATGGTCCGACAATCGGTCTGTATCACGACTCCGGCCATGGCCTGATCGCCACGGGGTTCGATGTTCGAGGAACATTTGCCGGACGAGGAAACAGCAATGGCAGAGATACCAGCCAGAGCCTCGATACAGCGATGGTTGGTGTGCGTCTCGCGGTCACGCCGCATGTTCTTCCCATCAAGCCATATGGCGAAGTGCTCGGTGGCCTTGGGCACCTGAAGGCCGGAGAAGGTTCGGCGAGGACATCGTCTACCAAATTTGCGTACCAGTTCGTTGGAGGTGTTGATTTTACAGTTCTTCCGCGGATTGATTGGCGTGTCGTGGAGTTCAGTTATGGTCGGCTTGCGGGACTTGGCGATAGCTTTGCTCCCAAGACGCTGAGCATGGGAGTCGTCTTCCGGCTGCCGTAAACGAAGCGGGAAATCCCTTGTCGAAAGTATTTTGCGGAAAGGGATTTCCCTTTTATCATTGAAAAATGACTGAAGTTTTGGAGCAGGAAGCTAAGGGAGCGTCGTCGCACGCGGCGAAGTACACACGCAATAATCCGTATTTTTCAACTGTGAACGTCAATGAATTGTTGACTGCCGAAGGGTCGGAGAAAGAGACCCGTCACGTCGAACTGGCGATTGAAGAGGGAATGACGTACACACCGGGGGATGCGGTCGGCATTATCCCGGAGAACCGTCCACAGGCGGTTGCTGATGTGCTGCAGGCACTTGGGTTTAAGGGCGATGAGCGAGTCCTGGACCACTATAAGGTAGAGATCACTCTGGAAGAGGCTCTGCGCACGCGATTGGGAATCGGAAAGCTGGCTCGCGGCAGCCTGAACCAATACGCCAAGATGGCTCCTGATGTAGAAGGATTGAAATTGATGAGCGGGCCAGAGCACAAGGCGCGCGCTGAAGAGTATTGCTGGGGGCGCGAGTTCGTTGATCTGGCTACGGATTTTCCCGGCGTGATTAAGGACCCGCAGGAGCTTTTTCATGTCCTGCAGCGGCTGACGCCGAGAATGTATTCGATTGCTTCTAGCCAGGCGCTACACAAGGATAATGTCCAGACTACCGTTCGAGTGATTCGTTACGACGCGCATGGACGCAGCAGGCAGGGCGTGGCCAGCGGACATCTTGGCGATCGCGCGGGTGTTGGCGTGAAGATGCCGATCTTTCTGCACGCAAATAACAACTTCCGTCTGCCGGCAGACTCCTCCGCTCCCGTCATTATGATTGGGCCGGGAACCGGAATTGCTCCGTTCCGCGCCTTTCTGGAAGAGCGTCAGGCGACGGGTGCGCCGGGCGATAACTGGCTTTTCTTCGGTGAGCAGCGCGAGGCGATGGATTATTTGTACAAGGAACAACTGCTCGCCATGAAGGAAGACGGCGTTCTGAAGCGGCTGGATACGGCCTTCTCGCGCGATCAGGCGAAGAAGGTATATGTTCAGGACCGTATGCAGGAGCAGGCAAGCGAGCTTTATCGCTGGCTGGAGCGCGGCGCTTACTTCTATGTCTGCGGCGATGCTACCCGCATGGCCAAGGATGTGGAGAATGCTCTGCTGGACGTGATCGCCAAAGGCTCAAACGGAACGCTGGAACACGCAGCGGAGTATCTGGCCGAGATGAAGAAGCAGAAGCGTTATCAGCGTGACGTCTACTAACTAATTTTTGTTGCTGGCTGGATACTGGGGCTTCTCAACATCGAGAAGCCCTGGTTCATTTAAAGCCGTTATCATCGCGTCGTGCTGATTAAGACAAATGCGGCGGTTCTTCGCTTCACTCAAAATGACAGGAATTGGAGTTTTTTGTCCTGACTGGTGACGCGGTGATGAGACTGCGTATCCACAGGCAAGTACGGGGTACCCCCTCCCCCGTACTTAAGTACCAAAGTCTTCGGAACAAAGGAGATAGGTCTGGACTTTGGCGCCTATCTCAGTTCAGAAATTGCTTTCCTTCTGCACTCTTTTTATAAGGGTAGCAAATTGGAGTCAGTAAATCGGCACCAGCTAAGTTCATGATGGAGCTTGGTTTACAGAAATTTGCCTCTTGACAAGGTTCTGTAATCAGCCAGAGGGGCGAAACTAAGTTCGTAGCTACGACCCAACAAAGCGAGCGTAGAGAGTACGGGCGACTGTGATGTCGGTTGTCCCCTGGATAATGGCACGTCCATCTTTGAAGAGCGTGAGTGTGTGGGGTGGTCGCTCGAACCGTAGCAGAAGGTCGTTGAAGCGGACGGTGCCGTGCGAACTGAGGCGGTCGCGCATGGCGGCGAAGTCGATGGGACGGTGATGTTCGTGGACCTGAACAGAGTTGCGTCCACAGAGGGTGATGTGGGGACGATCCTGACCGGCCAGATGGGTGAAGAGGCGCTGACCACAGACGGTGCAATCCGGACGCGGTTGTGTCGTGGAAATTTCTGAGCGGTTGCCGGTCCAGAGATCGTATGAGAGCAGGGTTCGCCGCATAAGGTTGGCCTGACCGGTCAAAAACTTGAGAGCTTCGGTTACCTGAAGCGATGCGGCAAAGTTGACGGCGGTGTTGAGGATGCCGGAGGTATCGCAGGTTTCGACCGGACCGGAGGGCGGCTTGGGAAAGATGCAGGCGAGGCAGGCAGATGGAAGACAGGGGACAAGGAACGAAGCAGAGGGAACAGGGGACAGGGAACAGGGAACAGGATCGTCTGCGAAGGCGCTATCTGCTCCATCTAGTTCTGATTGTTCTTTAGAGAGAGTAGGGTCGGCTGTGACCGGCAGGATGTTCATCGTTGCGGCATAGGCGCCGATAGCTGCGGCATAGATCCACGGCTTGGCCTGCTGAACGGCGTAGTCATTTATGAGGTAGCGGGTTTCGAAGTTGTCGGTCGCATCGAGAATCAGGTCGGCTGATCCAAGCAGCTCTGCAATGTTCGCGGGCACAAGATCGGCGATATGCGCGTGGACACGGACATTGGAGTTGAAGAGAGCGACTTTGCGGCGTGCGGCCTCAGCTTTTGGCAGAGCTTCGAGTGCATCGGCTTCGTCAAAGAGCACCTGACGCTGGAGATTGGAGGGCTCGACGAAGTCGCGGTCGATGAGCGTCAACGTTCCAATGCCCGCACGGCCAAGCAAAGAGGCTGAAGCCGCGCCGGTAGCGCCGACGCCAACGACTGCAACGTGCGCTGAAGCCAGTTTTCGCTGGCCTTCCGCGCCGATGCCGGAGAAGAGTACCTGGCGGGAGTAGCGGTCATCGCTGCTAATGGCTTGGGGAAGCGCTGCGGGAGTTGTTGCTTGCTGAGACATAAGAACTTCGATGTGCGCAGAATAAGGCGCTCTTTCGTAGTATAGGGAATGCGCGGGCGTTCGGTGCAGAGACCAGCATTGCCCGTGCTTTTGGCATCCAAGTGTGCTGAGAGCTGCCTTGATGGCGCACGTATTGCGGTTCGGTATGGTTCCGATCTGAGAGAAGGTTGTGAAACGGCGGGTGTGGCGGGTCAGGTGAAGAGAGGATTTGCGGCGTTATTGCGAAGAACAGGGGATGCGAGTTGCTCCGCCATGGCTCGATGGACCGGACTGTGGCTGCTGCTGTGCGGGCTTGCCCTGGCGCAAGTTGCTCCGCCAGGGCAGGGAGTTCCGGCGCCTTCGCCGGCGACTGGAGGCACCGGACCGGCGACTACAAAAGTTCCTCAAGCTTCAAAGAGCGAGGTGCCTGGGCAGACGACGGAGACTCCGGAGCAGGCGCAGCAGCGCCTTGATACTTCGCTTGCGGACCTTGGGCCGGGCCTGACAACATCCGTATGGCAGTGGAAGGGGCTACAGGTTAATCAGATTAAATTTGAGGGCGTAACCTTTGCCGCCGCCGACAAATTACCCAATCAGCTTGCTCAGAAGACAGGTGAGCCTTTCGATCCACAGAAGGTGCGTGAGAGTCTTAGGCGGCTGTTTGCCAGTGGACGCTATCGCGATATAGAGGTACGTGGCGTGCGGGAGGGCAATGGGGTAACGCTGATCTTTGCGGGGTCGCCGCGGTTTTATGTAGGGCGGGTGACGATCGCGGGAGTAAAGAGCGAGCGGCTGACTTCGCTGCTGGAGTATGCAACGAAGCTGAGTCCGGGGACTGCCCTGACCAGGGCCGCGGTGCCGGACGGCACGGAAGGAATTATCCAGACGCTGCAACAACAGGGTTATTACCAGCCAAAAGTTTCGGTGAAGACCGAAACAGACCCGGCGAATGACCAGATGAATGTGACGTACACCGTGAACGTGGGGCCGCAGGCACGCATCGGGCAGGTGTCTCTGGAAGGCGATGCGGGGATGTCGCTGGAGGAATTCAAGAAACGAGGAAAGTTGAAGACCGGCAAAAAGGTGACGCGGGACACTGTCAGCAATGCGCTGAGCCGGCTGCGCTCTCGTTATCAGAAGAAAGACAGGCTGGAGGCTGTGGTTTCGCTGCAGAAGCAGGAGTATGCACCGGCACGGAAGCAGCTTGATTATGACTTCCATGCCAACCAGGGGCCAGTTGTACAGGTACTGGTGGAGGGAGTGAAGATTTCCAAGAGCCGACTGCATCTGCTGGTTCCGATATATGAAGAAGGGACCATCGACAACGACCTTTTGAACGAGGCCGTCTTCAATATTCGCGATTACATGCAGCAGAAGGGGTACTTTGACGCAGATGTGAAGGTGCGGCTGGTTGGAAAAGATACACCTTCGGAGAAGGTGGTCTTCACGGTCAATCGCGGAGTGAAGCACAAGGTAGTTGAAGTCGATATCAAAGGCAATCATTATTTTTCCAGCGATCTGCTGCGGGAAAGAATGAAGGTGCAGACAGCGAATCTTTACCTGCGCAGCGGCAGATATAGCCCGTCGCTGGTTTCTGACGACGTGAAATCAATTGAATCGCTATACCGGGCGAACGGGTTTGACCAGGTGAAGGTGACGACCGATGTGCAGGATAAAGATACTGCACCGAACGGGAAGCCATTGAAGGCGGCGGAGATTCGGGTGGTCTATGCCGTAGAGGAAGGCAAGCAGCAGAAGTTCGGGACGATCACTCTGGCGGGAGTCGACCAAAGCCGGACAAAAGAGATTCGCGGATTACTGAACTCGCAATCGGGGCAGCCTTTTTCTCTCGTGACTCTTTCGGGCGATCGCGATGCTGTTTTGAGTTATTACCTTAGCCATGGGTTTGACCAGGCGAAGGTCGAAGTGCGGCAGGACAAGGATAGCTCCGACGCAACGAAAGTGAATGTCACGTTGAATGTGACGGAAGGGCCACAGGTCTTTATCAATCACGTTCTGGTTTCGGGGATTGAATATACGAAGCCGAAAGTAGTGCAGAAGAATATTCTGGTGCATCCAAGCGACCCGCTGGACCAGAGCGCGCTGCTGGAGACGCAACGAAACTTGTACAACATGGCGCTGTTCAATGAGGTTGTCACGGCGGTACAGAATCCAACGGGTGACGCTCCGCAGAAAAATGTGCTGGTACAGGTTACAGAAGCAAAGCGATGGAACGTTACCTATGGCTTCGGGCTAGAAGCGCAGACGGGCACGCCGAGCCGGGGTACAATCTCGGAGGCTTCGTGCATCCAGCTACACCTGAAGACATGCAATGTGAGTCAGGAGGGAAAGACCGGAGTCAGCCCGAGGGTTTCAATCGACGTATCGCGTATTAATTTGCGAGGCACAGAGGACTCGCTGACACTGCATGGATCGTATGGTCTGCTGGAAGAGATAGGAACGCTGACTTTTCAGAATCCGCATCTGTTTGGCACGAAGAGCTTTTCTGCAAGCGCGTCTGGCGGGTATTCGAATGTACAGGATATTACGACGTTTGCTTCTTCGATTCTGCAGGGAAACCTGCGCGTAACAGAGAAAGTGAAGCGCGCGGATACGTTCCTCTATGACTTTCAATATCGCAGGGTGAAGGTTTATGACCTCCAGGTTGGCGCGAATTTGATTCCGCTTTTGTCGCAGCCGGTGCGTGTCGGCGGTCCGGGGGTTACGTGGTTTCATGACACGCGATCGCCAAGACCGCTGGATGCGACGAAGGGATCGTACACAACGATCCAGTCATTTCTAGCGTCTTCGAAGTTCGGTTCGCAGAGCGACTTTTACAAGC
The DNA here is from genome assembly GCA_035656355.1 of Edaphobacter sp. Lineage (GTDB taxonomy): Bacteria > Acidobacteriota > Terriglobia > Terriglobales > Acidobacteriaceae > Edaphobacter. The sequence continues at coordinate 11,943 of DASRSR010000202.1, read as the reverse complement.
TGGATGGAACAAACTCGACCTACTACCAGTTTGGGAAGCAGAAGTATGTCTTCGCGCGCAGCACACGCATTGGATATGAGCAGGCGTGGGGACCGAATCCGAATGCAGGTACGGATGTCTGCCAGGGAGATCTACTGACGACGAATCCGAGCTGCGATGCGGTGCCGCTGCCGGAACGGCTGTATGCCGGCGGAGCCTCTTCGCATCGGGGCTTCGGCATTAATGGAGCAGGCCCGCGCGACTTGCAGACAGGCTATCCAGTTGGCGGAAAAGCTGCCTTCGTTAATACGTTTGAGCTGCGTCTACCGCCCCCGACGCTCCCTTATGTGGGCAATAGCGTGAGCTTTGTGCTGTTCCACGATATGGGGAACGTATTCCAGAATGCCGGTGATATGTTTCCCAGTTTCCTGCGGTTTCATCAGCCCGATAAAGAAAGCTGCTATGACGTTTCGGGGAAGATCGGAAAATGTAATTTCAATTATTTTTCTCATGCAGTTGGTCTGGGCGCCCGCTATAAGACGCCGGTCGGGCCTATTCGCGTGGACTTCAGCTACAACCTGAATCCGCCGGTTTATCCGGTGATTTACGACTTCAGCAATCATCCGCCGCATGTAGGCCGAGCGGGACACTTCAATTTCTTTTTCAGTATTGGGCAGAGCTTCTGACATGAGTCTGAGCAGACACAAGGCGATAATTTATTTCCTGAGCGCAGGAGTTGTTCTTGCTGCGTTGACGCCGATGTTTGCGCAGCAGCAACAGAAGCCGGCTGTGCCGCTGGGTCCGCCTTCGACGCTTCCGGGAGCAGGGCAGGGCGAGGTGCTGGATAAGGTAGTCGCGGTAGTGAACGATGACCTGATTCTGGAAAGCGATGTTGAGGAAGAGAAGCGCTTTGAGTCGATCCAGCCTTATCGAGGGAATGTCGATAATTCGCGTGAGCAACTGGTGAGGAGGCTTATTGACCGGCTGCTGATTTTGCAGCAGGCCCAAATGGAACCAGAGGAGACGGGAGTATCGGACCAGGAACTTGACGAGCAGTTGAAGACGTTGCGCAAGGACATCCCAGAGTGCAAGCAGTATCACTGTGAAACGGACGCTGGATGGGAAAAGTATATTGCCGATCACGGCTTCACGATGGCGGAGTTTCGCAAGCGGTGGCGCGAGCGCATGGAGCTGCTGAAGTTTATAGAGGTACGGTTCCGCAATGGTATCCACATCAGCGACGATCAAATTAAGGCCTATTACGAACAGACGATGCTGCCGCAGTATGCAAAGCGGCGTGTGACTCCGCCGAAGCTGGAGACGATTGCGCCGCGGATTGAAGAGGTGTTGTTGCAGCAGCAGGTAGGAAACCTGCTGCGGGATTGGCTGAAGTCTTTGCGAGCCCAGGGGCGCGTGCGGATTATGAGGGCCGATGAGGTGGCGCCATGAGCGACGACGAGAAGAGGCCGCTGCCGGAAAAGCTTGAGGAGAAGCTGGAGCAGAATCTTGCTCGGGTAAAGCGCTCTCTGGGAGGGAGAGTCGCGCATGTCATTGCGTGGATATTCGGCGGCATCGGCCTTTTACTGATCATCTTGATCGGGTTCTTTGCGTGGTACTCGACGACGAACGACTTCAACCATCGAGTTGGGAATAAGGTTGTCAGCGTATTGGAAGATGCGACGGGTGGACGTGTCGAGCTAAGGCGAATCACCTTCAACATGTGGCATCTGGCGATTGAGGCGGATGGGCTGGTGATCCACGGGCTTGAAGGTCCAGGCGAAGCGCCGTACCTTTCGGCGGACAAGATTCAGGTTCGCGTCAAAATTTTCAGCTTCTTTTCTCATGCGGCGGGAACAGGGATTGCATCGCATATCGGTTTGAACTATCTGCGTGTCGATCATCCGCAGGTCCATCTGATTGTCGATAAAGATGGCAGAACAAACCAGCCGGTTCCCAGGCATCCAAGTACAAGCAAGAAACCTGTGTTGGATACTCTGCTTGATCTGAAGGCGAACAAAGTTGAACTGGTGAATGGCGTGTTTCTATTGAACGATCGCCCCATTCCGTTCGACGTGGCAGCGCGAGACCTCGATGCCGAGGTCCACTACATCCGGTTGAGCGATCACTATGGTGCAACCGTCGATCTGAAAGATCTGCGGACGAAGCTCGGAAAAGAACCTGAAGCGGACTCCACGCTGCATGTAGAAGCGGAGGTGGGCCGCGACGTGGCTGAGTTGAAGAATCTGGTGTTGCATACGGGAAAAGCTTCCAGCCTGAGTGCTACCGCGAGTCTCCACGATTTTGCGCACCCGGAGTGGCAGGCCAGCGTGAAAGGATCGCTGGAACTGCGACAGGTTGCTGTGTTGAGCGGTGTTGATGGCCTGACAGGGGGCAGCGTTGATCTGGATGTGAAGGGACATAGCTGCGCCGTTACACCGGCTGCTGCACAAAAGCGGCCAAGGTTCTGGCAGCGGCTGCATCTGGGCAAACGGACGAAGCAGAGCGTCAAGGTGCTGCCGCCGGATCCTGAGTGTATTCAGGGTTATCTTGTGGTGGGGAGCGCCAAGATTCACAAAGCCGGATACCGTGACCAGTACGTCCGATTGCACGATGTGGATGGGAATGCGCAACTGCACATTACTCCAAGTGAGCTATTGCTGACCACAGTGACGGGATACCTTCCGGGTGGCGGCAGCGCTTCGGGCAGCCTGCGGATCGAGAACTGGTTGGGGGAGGTTCCCTCCAACGCACCGGCAGCTTCTCCCACGACGAAAGCTGCGGTAAAAACGGCAAATACAACGGCGAAGACTGTGGGAGCAAAGCCGCCGGTCACAGGAAAGACCGCGTTGCCGCAGGTGCAGAGGGCCCATGCGTACATTGTTGCGACGCTGGATAGAATTCCATTGCGAACCATCATGGACATTGTGGCCCCGGAACATTACGGCGATCTGGGCTTCGACACTGCTGTGAGTGGGCCGGTGACAATGGAGTGGGGTGGTTCTGCGAAGGACATCGCCGATACGGTGGTGGCTGATGGAACTTTGAAGTTTGCACCCACGGGGGTCCGACGACAGGGGGCGCTCTCGAATATTCCTGTTACCGGCCAGGTGCAGGCGCATTACACGGGAACGAATGAGACTGTGCAGATTCAGCGCATCGTCTTACAGACGCCACAGTCTGACGTTGATGCCAGCGGTATTCTCGGTGTCAACACCGGTGATCCGTTGACGAACCTGCGGGTCGATCTTACGGTACGTGACCTGAGCGAGTACAACCAGTTGCTGACGACGCTCGGCCTTGAAGGCAATGGAAAGAAGGGCGTGGCGGCGATTCCCGTTGTTCTGCATGGGGCGCTTCAGTTCAATGGCACAGCCAGGGGAGCGGTGCGGGATCTGGACGTGAAGGGGCATCTTGCTGCAGCAAATATTGAGGTGAAGCTGGGAACCATAGATGCATTGATCGACTCCGTGATTGCTGACGCAGAGTATTCGCCGAACACCGGAGTTCTGGTGGCGACCTCTACGATCAAACGGGGAACGGCCGTTCTGAATCTCTCTGGAGATTTGAAGCCAAGAAAGGTCCCTCATCGGAGCGGCTTCGAATACAAGTGGGACGAAGGCATGTCAATCAATGCAAATCTGCAACTGGGAGATGCGCAGGCCGCAGACCTTCTGCAACTTGCGGGATTACAGAAGATTCAGGTGACCGGAACCGCTACGGCGAACGCACACGTCACAGGAACGCTAAAGGACATGAACGGCAGTGGCCGTCTTTCGTTGCTAAAGGGAGAGGCGTATGGCGAACCGTATGACTCGGCTGTTGCAGACCTGGCAGTGCATGGGCAGGAGATTGATGCGAGCCACGTTGTGTTGAAGTTGCATGGAGATGAGATAGCAGGGAATGGGGGGTATGACATCCAGAGCCAGCACCTGCACGGGCATCTTCAAGGACAGAACCTGGTGCTTTCAAAGTTTGAGACTGTGCAGCGAGCAAACAAAGGTGTGGATGGCGTTCTTAGCTTTGTTGCCGATGCCAATGGAACACTGAAGCAACCCGGCTTGAAGGCTGATTTAAAACTGACAAAGATTACAGCCAGAGGTCAGCTTCTTGGGGAGGCAGTTGCGCAGGCCCATACCGAAGGCAGCCTGATGTATCTGACTGCGAACTCGACCCTGCTTGGCGCGAAGGTAAACGCGACCGGTCAGGTGCAATTGACGGGTGAGTACAACACGCAGGCGAAGCTGACGATGACCGGGTTTGATGTGGGCAAGACGTTGGCGATGTTCGGTCCGGGCACTCTGAAGGCGCAGTCGTCGATCAATGGTGTGGTGACCGTGAATGGCCCACTGAAGGCACCGAAGATGCTGAGTGGAACTGCCGATCTAAGCCCGGTGGATGTGAAACTTCAGGGAATTGAACTGAAGGCGGCGGAGCCATTGCGCGCCAGTCTGCGCAACGGAATTGCAACGCTGGAGCAGGTGCACATCACGGGGCAGGATACGGATCTGCGTATGAGCGGGACTGCCCAGGTATTTGGGGCGACTAATCCCAAAGGTGGCCAATTGAATATGAAGGGAAGCGGAAGCGTCAGCATGGCATTGCTGCAGAACTTCCGTCCTGATGTGATCTCCAGCGGAAAGATGGAATTTACGGTTGCCGCAAATGGGCTGGTGAAAAAGCCATTGCTGACAGGTAAGGTGCAGTTTGACAATGTCAATCTCGCGATCGACGGAGTTCCGAATGGCCTGAACAATATGAACGGTACGCTCGTGTTCAATGGCGACCGACTCGACGTGCAGAGTCTGACGGCGACAACGGGAGGCGGCCAGCTAAAGATTGGCGGCACCTTGCGGTACAGCAATGGAGTTTATGCGGACCTGACTGCGACAGGGGACAATGTACGCGTAAGAATGTACGGATTGAGCGCGACTGCGACGACGAAACTGAAATTGCAGGGCACATTGAACAGCTCATTGCTGAGCGGGAGTGTCCTGCTGACGCGGTTTGGAATTGGGCCGGATGTCGATCTGGCTGCATTCTCCTCTGCCGGTGGAGTGAGCGCACCTCCTGACCCAAATGCCTTGTCGAATAAGATTCGGCTGGATGTCAGGGTGACGAGCTCGCCACAGCTCGACTTCCAGAACTCGTACGCCAAGCTGGCCGGCACTGTCGATCTGACGATTCGAGGCACGGTTGCGACACCTTCGATTCTGGGAAGGATTCAGATTACCGATGGCAGCGCGACCTTTGCTGGAACGAAGTATCAGCTGCAGCGCGGCGACATTTACTTCACGAATCCGGTACGCATTGATCCCATCATTGACTTGGATGCCACGGCGCAGGTGGAGAACTACGATGTCACGATCGGTCTGCACGGCACGATGACAAACCTCAAGCCGACGTATCGCTCTGAACCTCCGTTGAGCGAGGCAGACGTCTTTGCATTGCTGGCGCTTGGGCGCACGCAGGAGGAGTCACAGATTTATCAGGAGCGTCAGTCGGAGGCCGGAGCCGATCCGACGACCAGCGCGCTGTTGGGCGGCGCTCTGAATGCGACCGTCAGTAATCGTGTGGAGAAGTTGTTCGGCGTTGGCAGCGTGAAGATCGATCCGGCGTTCGTAGGGACCTTGGGAACCCCGTCAGCAAGGATAACCGTGCAGCAGCAGCTATCGAAGCAGGTGACCGCGACCTTTGCGACGAATGTAAATGGCTCGGCGCGGCAACTAATTCAGGTTCAATACGATCTTAGTCACACGAAGTCGATTGTGGTGACCCGCGATGAGTCGGGCGTTTTCAGTATTGTGTATAAGTTCAGGCAAAGGTATCGTTAGAGGTCGATGAAGCCGCGGACAGGGGCTTACAGAGAGGCCGGTTTGCCGGAAGGAAGATTTCGATGCCAGTGATCAAAAACATAAAAATTGCAGGTGCGCTTGGGCTGTCGTTGCTGTTGCTTACTCCTTTGCCGCGAAGCATTGCGCAGACGCCAACGGCGAATGCGGGAGCAAGTGCACAGGACGCCAAGATTCAGGCTGAGCTTAATAAGGCATTGAGCAACAAGCGGTTCAAGGGAGTAAGCAGCACGGTGCAAGATGGTGTGGTTACGCTGCGTGGCTCCGTGGATGTTTACAGCGACAAGCAGGAGGCCGACAAGCGAGCCCACCGCCAGAAGGGCGTGAAGAGCGTTCAGAATCTGATTACAGTTGCTGGCCCGGTGGTTGAGGATGCAACGCTGCGCGACAAGCTTGCAAGCAAACTGGCCTACGATCGCGTTGGCTACGGTACAACTGCCTTTAACGCGCTTACAATTGGCGTCAAAAATGGCGTGGTTACGCTGGGCGGTGTAGCGTACGGACCGGTTGATCGGGACTCGGCTGTCAGCCTGGTTGCGAATTATCCTGGTGTGAAAGATGTGATTGACAACATCACGGTCGCTCCCGTATCTCCGATGGACGACCGTATCCGGCTGGCAGAGGCTCGCGCGATTTATGGCGCTCCGCAGCTAAATAAGTATGCTCTCGATCCGGCGAAGCCAATTCGGATTACCGTTGTGAATGGCAATGTCACGTTGTCGGGTGTTGTCGATAGCCAGGCGGACAAGGATGTTGCGTACATTCGCGCGAGCGGCGTTTCCGGCGTCTTCAAGGTGACCAATAACCTTCAGGTGGCAGGTGCGAGTCCAGAGCGCTAAATCTCTTCGGCGTTACGAGCCCGGCTCTTTTACGATAAAGATATGAGTTCGTTGTGGAAGAGCACTGTAACCACGCTGGAGATGATTAAGTGGGAGCACTCGATCTTTGCGTTGCCGTTTGCATTGACGGGAGCAGTACTGGCTGCGGGCGGCTGGCCTTCAGTACGTGTTCTGGGGTGGATTATCGTTTGCATGGTTGCGGCGCGCTCGGCGGCGATGGCTTTTAATCGGCTGGTGGATGCGCGACTGGATGCAGCGAATCCGCGGACAGCGATGCGGGCGATTCCTGCAGGAACATTGAGTTCAAGGTTCGTCGGCGGATTTGTAGCGATCTCAATTGTGGTGTTTGCGCTGGGCGCTGCCATGTTGAATAAGCTCACCTTCGAACTGGCGCCGATTGCGTTGACCGTCGTGCTTGCCTACAGCTACATGAAGCGCATCACGCGATGGTCGCATCTGGTGTTAGGCCTTGCATTGGGAATTGCTCCGGCAGCGGCGTGGATTGCAGTGCAGGGAAGACTGGATGCACGGATCATCGTACTGACGGGGGCCGTGCTGCTGTGGGTTGGGGGCTTTGATGTGCTGTATGCCTGTCAGGATTTTGAGCACGACCGCAAAGCCGGGCTTAACAGCGTGCCTCAGGCATTTGGCTTGAATGCAGCGTTTTGGATTGCACGCGCCATGCATCTGGGAATGCTGTTGCTGCTCTGCTGGCTGGTTATGCTCTTTGGCCTCGGTAAGGTGGCTATCGTTGGGATTGTTCTGGTGGCGGTGCTGTTGCTCTATGAGCACATGATTGTGTCGCCAAAGGATATGCGACGCATGAACGCCGCTTTTTTTGCACTGAATGGCGTGATCTCTGTTGTGTTCTTTGTATTTGTTGCGGCGGATGTCTTGCTGCGGCGCTAAAGAAAAATGCCCACCGAAGCCGGTGGGCATTCTGACTCACAAAGTGTTCCGCTAATAAACCTGACGGATGTCTTCCCGTTCGTGACGCTGCTCATGCTGGATGTGGTCGAGCTTGGTGTTGATCTTGTCCTTTGCATTTTGCGCAGCTGAGGTGATCTTCTCGCGAACGTCATGAGCTTTCTCATCGCTGCGCTGTTTCCAGTCTGCGGTTTCAGCGTCAGCGCGAGTACGTGCGGTGTCGCTGATGGAAGATGCTGTGTCTTTCACATTGCCCCAGGTTTCTTTGGCTGTGCCTTTTACTTCCTGTGCTGCGCCGGAATTAGCGAGCTTCTGATTGCCGGTTGCCTCGCCAACTTTCTTTTTAATCTTGCCTGCAACCTGATCCATTTTTCCTGTTACGTTGTCTTTGTTCATCGGGTAATCTCCGCTCTCCCTTGATTGGTTGTGGCCGGACCGCTTATTTTGCCCAGGGCTAGACTCTTCGTCTACCGGACAAAAGGTTGAAGATAAGAACGATGATGGCAAGGACCAGAAGGATATGAATCCAGCCGCCAAGGGTATAACTGCTGACTAGTCCTATGATCCAGAGTATGAAAAGGATAATCGTGATCGTCCAAAGCATATTCGCTCTCCTGAATGGGTCCGGCATTTACTGCTGCCGTCGCATTGGTTTGGCCTTCCTGTTGTAAGGTGCGGGTTCTCGGAATGAGGTTGCCACAGCGCATAAAACGAGGTTAAGCAACATAAAATAAGAGCTTTCAGAGGGAGGGCTTCCTTGAGGATTGCGATTCAGGGTGAGATGGGTTCCAACAGCCACATGGCTGCGTTAGAGATGTTGGGAAAGGTTGATGTTGTTCCGTGCAATATTTCGGCGGACGTGCTGAGCCAGGTTGTATCGGGCAACGTCGATGGCGCGGTGTTGCCGATTGAGAACAGTCTTCACGGATCAGTTGCCGAACACTACGATCTGCTGCTGGACCTTCCGGTGCGTATTGAACGCGAGAGCCTGATGCGTATCCGGCACAACCTGATCGTTATGCCCGGGGTAAAGCTGGATGAGGTGCGCCGCGTAATGTCGCACCCGGTGGCGCTTTCGCAGTGCCGGCATTTCCTGGCAGGGCACCCTCAGTTTGAGGTTGTTCCGTTCTACGACACGGCGGGGAGTGTAAAACATGTTATGGCGCAGGGTCTGCGCAATGTGGCAGGTATTGCTCCAGAACTGGCGGCAAAGGAGTATGGCGGCGAGGTCTTGCTGCCTGGAATTGAGGACCACGCGCAGAACTATACCCGCTTCCATCTGATTCGGCGTAAAGATGCCGCCCGTGACGAGAAGGAGCTAGACAGTGCAGACAAGATGAGCCTGGCCTTTGCTATTGAGCACCGTCCGGGTACACTGGTCGCCGCGCTGGAGAGGTTGGCGGAGGCAGGTGTGGACCTGACGAAGATTGAGTCGCGGCCCGTACCCGGCAGTCCCTGGGAGTACGTTTTTTATGTGGACGTCCGCTTCGACCGGAAGGAGCAGGCGGAGACTGCACTGGAAGCACTTAAAAAGCACTGCCGGATGATCAAGGTGCTAGGACGGTATCGGGCGGCGCACGATGTTGCCTGAAGAACGAGCAGTCGTTGATGAATGAATGAGACACGCCGATGACGAGGGGAGAGGAAACGGCGTCTTAACCAGAAGACGATCGTGGTCCCCGAGGAAAGAAGTCAGAAGGACGGAAGCTGTAGGTTGCGACCGAGACAATATCTGCTGCATCCAATATCTGGTAATCTGACAGAGGTGTACTCAATGTCCAGCGATTTTGTAAGCGTAATTCGTCCCAAAGCAGGCAAGAACGAAGAAGATTCACAGAATCAGGAAGTTATCAATACTCCGCTTCCTGTGCTGCCGGTGCGGGACACCGTATTGTTTCCCCATGCGGTCCTGCCGTTAACGGTTGGCCGCGAGAGCTCGATCCAACTCATCCAGTCGCTCGGCGAAGAAAAGACCATTCTTGTGGTGGCCCAGCGCGATGCCCGGCAGGATACGCCGCAGGGCAGCGATCTGTACGCAGTGGGAACCCGAGCGACGGTGCATAAGGTCGTCAAAATGCCAAACCAGAGCCTTTTTGTCTTCACCGAAGGCAATGAGCGCGTCCATTTGGGCGAGTTTGTGCAGATGACGCCGTTTATGACCGCCGAGTGCGAGACGATCGAAGAGGTCGCACCTCCGGCTTCGCATGAGGCCGAGGCGTTGCAGCGTAATGTAGTCAGCCAGTTCCAGCAGATTGTCACCGCGTCGCCGACGCTTTCGGACGACCTGCAGACGATTGCGATCAATATTGAAGAGCCGGGACGGCTGGCGGACTTTATCGCCTCTTCTCTACCGTTTCTGACGACGACCGATAAGCAGGAACTGCTGGAGACAGCAGACGTTCAAACACGGCTGGAGCGGATCAATAAACATCTGGCTAAGGAGCTTGAGGTCCAGCAACTTCGAAACAAGATTCAGAGCGAGGTGCAGGACTCGGTGCAGCAGTCGCAACGAGATTATTATCTGCGCGAGCAGATGAAGGCTATCCAGAAGGAACTGGGTGATCTTGACGACTCCCAGAAGGACATCGCCGAGCTGAAGGAGAAGATTGAAAATGCAGGGATGCCGGAGGAGGTCAAGAAAGACGCTCTGAAGGAGCTTGGCCGTCTGAGCCGGATGAATGCGATGGCGGCGGACTACAGCCTGACCCGAAATTATGTGGAGTGGCTGGCAGTGCTGCCGTGGTCGAAGAGTTCAGCCAGTGAGATCGATATTGCCAAGGCGAAGGAGATTCTTGACACCGACCACTACGGGTTGCAGAAGGTGAAGGATCGCATCCTTGACTATCTTTCGGTCCGTCGTCTGAAGCCGGATATGAAGGGACCGATTCTGTGCTTTGTCGGGCCTCCGGGCGTGGGAAAAACCTCGCTTGGGCGGTCGATTGCGAAGGCGCTGGGACGGAAGTTCTCGCGCATCTCGCTCGGTGGCATGCACGACGAGGCGGAGATTCGCGGCCATCGTCGCACTTACATCGGTGCGCTGCCCGGCCAGATCATCCAGAACCTGAAGCGGGTTGAGACGAACGATCCGGTCTTTATGCTGGACGAGATCGACAAGCTGGGACGCGATTTCCGCGGCGATCCGGCGAGTGCGCTGCTGGAGACGCTTGATCCGGAACAGAACAACACGTTCCGCGACAACTATCTCGACCAGCCGTTCGATCTTTCGAAAGTGCTGTTCATCTGCACGGCGAACCAGCTCGATACGGTCCCTGCGCCGCTGCTGGACCGCATGGAAATTATCGAGCTGACCGGCTATACGGAGGAGGAGAAGGTCAATATCGCCGAGCGGTATCTGATTCCCCGGCAGATTAAGGAGAATGGTATCGATCCGGTAATGGTCGAGTTTCCGACTGCGAGTGTGCATCTGATTTCGCGGCATTACACGCGCGAAGCCGGCGTGCGCAAACTGGAGCAGCAGATTGGCACGGTTTGCCGTAAGGTGGCACGCCGCGTTGCTGAAGGCAGGACGGAGAAGGTAGTCATTACGCCGGAGATTGTGCACGAGTTCCTGGGCGGCATTAAGGTACGCGTGGATACTGAGATTGCCGAGCGGACAAAACGCGCGGGAGTCGCAGTGGGTCTTGCCTGGACGCCGGCTGGCGGAGATGTGCTGTTTATCGAAGCCAATCGGATGAAGGGCAAAGGCAACTTTACTATCACCGGCCAGATTGGTGATGTGATGAAGGAGAGCATGCAGGCGGCGCTGACCTGGGTGCGCTCGAATGCAGCGTCGTTTGGGCTCGATGAGGACTTTACCAAGGACTCGGACCTGCACATTCACGTACCTGCAGGAGCGATTCCCAAGGATGGTCCTTCGGCTGGCGTGACGATGGCGACAGCTTTGGTCAGCCTGTTGACGGATACTCCTGTGCGCCCGCTGACGGCGATGACCGGTGAGATTACGTTGAGCGGCAATGTTCTTCCGGTCGGCGGCATCAAGGAGAAGTTTCTTGCTGCCAAACGCGCCGGTGTCCGCGACGTAATTATGCCGACAGAGTGCAAGCAGCAGGTGGATGAAGACCTGACGCCTGACCAGATCGACAACATCAACATCCACTATGCTTCGCGTATTGAAGAGGTGCTGGCTGTGGCCCTGCCACATACAGGACCGGAAGCTGCTAAGGATGAGCAGGTGCGCGAGGAAGTATTGCAGGCTGCTGTATAAGGAACTTCAAACCAACCGGAGCGGTCCATTTGGGCCGCTCTTTTTCTTTGGGTTGGGGAAAGCTTTTGGATATATCGCGCTTTTAGCGCTCTGGCTGGTTTGGATTAAATCCTAGGGCTTTCCA
>DASRSR010000201.1:0-6300 GCA_035656355.1 Edaphobacter sp. | reverse complement strand
AAGGCCGACACAGGCAACTGCGTGAAACCGACGATACCCGCCAGCATAATAGCGGCCATCAGCAGCGATGTTGCAACAGGCCGAAGAATAAACGGTCGTGAGGGACTCAAGGAGCTTCACTCCGAACGATGCTGGCAGGAGCAGGCTTGTGGTTCACGGAGACTTTGGCGTTGTCCTGCAGCTTCTCAAAGCTGCTGTTGGCAACCACGTCGCCGGGATTGATGCCTTCTACCTGGGTTACATCGTCGTTCGTCACGCCCGTTTTAACGTTCCGGGTGTGAGCTACATTGTTTTCGATCAAATAAACGAACGCTTCCTGCCCATTGTGCTGAATCGCGGATGAGGGCAGCAGAGTTACGTTATGCAATGTGTCCACAAGCAGTCTGGCGTTAACAAACTCGTTGGGAAAGAGACGGGAGTTTTTATTGTCGAAGATGGCGCGCGCTTTCACGGTTCCAGTCGTGGTGTCGATCTGGTTGTCGAGCGTAAGCAGTGTTCCAGTAGTGATCTTTGTCAGAGAGGTGCGGTCGTAGAGCTCTACCGGAAGCTTTGCTCCCTTGAGCAGCCGTGGCTGCACCTGGCCCAGATGGTCTTCCGCAATGGTGAAGATCGCAGTGATAGGCTGCACCTGAGTGATGACAGCCAGCGTGGTTCCACCAGAAGACTGAACCACGTTACCGGGATCAACCAGCCGCAAACCCACTCTACCTGTGAACGGTGCAGTGATGTGGCAATAGCCAAGCTGCACCTGGGCTAACTGGACCGCACCCTGATCGTTCAGTACCGAGCCCTGCTCCTGCAGAACAAGCTTCTCCTGGTCATCGAGGGTCTGGCGAGGAATAGCGTTGCGCTTCCATGCCTCTTGATAACGCGCCAGGTCCATCTTTGCCTGAGCCAGAACATTCTGATCGCGCTCGAGCGTACCCTGTGCCTGAAGCAGGTTCGCGCGATAGGTGCGCGGATCGATGTCGATCAGAGGATCGCCTTGATGGACAAGCTGGCCTTCGCGGTAATGAACGGCAACAATAGCACCATTGACCTGACTGGTAATCGAGACCGTGTGCACCGGCGTGACCGTGCCGATGGAATCCAGATAGACCCCGATGTCGCCGGTCTTCGCAGTGGCTGTGGTGATAACAGCCGTACCGCCTGCTGCGCCACGGCGCGAGGGTTTGGGTGCGCTGTCGTGATGGCGCAGAATGAGAACGAAGGCAGCGGCAAAGATCAGCAGAATAATGACCCATACAGCGATACGAACAGACTTTCGCTGCGAATGCTCCGGCGCCGGAAGCTGGTGATCCGGAGCGATGGGCGGAAGCTCATTTGAATCGGATGGCAAAGTGTCTCCTGGCCAAACTGGCGGGTACAGACGCAAGTGCTGCGTGTCCGTTTACGTATGGACGTATGAAGGCCCCTGTATGGACGCAGCTTTTACCTGTAATTTTATTCTGCGGGGTGACTTACCGGCCTACTCTAAATGTCCTATGGGGCAGCGTTAACAGACGATTCAGCGATACCAGGAGAGCGAAGGTTCAGCCGATAAGAGGGAACATAGGAGAGAAAGATTGGAAGATTAGAGCTCCCTATGCCTCGGCCTCAATTCCCGCAGGCTGTTTCACACCGGCTAATATCTTGTCGGCTACAGGCTGGGGGACGATGTCGTAGTGCCCCATCTCCATACGGTAGCTGCCGCGTCCCTGGGTCATAGAGGTCAGGGCCGTCCCGTAGCTCAGCATCTCGGCCATCGGGACCTCAGCTCGAACGATTGTGCCGGAGCCTCCGCTCTCCATTCCCTGCACCCTGCCGCGGCGCCCGTTGAGATCGCCGATCAGTGCGCCCGCAAACTCGTCGGGGGCCTCGACCTCTACATGCATGATCGGCTCAAGAAGCGCAGGGCGCGCGGTTTCCATACACTTGCGAAAGGCAATATGAGCAGCCATTTTGAACGACATTTCGCTTGAATCGACATCGTGATAGCTGCCATCGAAGAGGGAGACTTTGAAATCAACCACCGGATATCCGGCCAGATAGCCGCGCGCGGCTGACTCATGAATTCCCTTCTCGACAGCAGGAATGTACTGCCGCGGAATTGCGCCACCAAAGATATCGTTGATAAAGACGATGCCGCTGCCACGCGGCAAAGGCTCCATGCGAATCTTACAATCGCCGAACTGTCCGTGGCCTCCGGTCTGCTTTTTGTGCCGCCCCTGCGCCTCGGCACGGCTACGAATGGTCTCGCGATAAGGCACCTTCGGCGCTTTCAGCGTCACTTCGGTGTGATAGCGGTGCTTCAATCGGGAGACGATCGCTTCGATATGAGGCTGCCCTGCACCCGCTACCAGAAACTCGTTGGTCTGCGGATCGCGGAAGAAGCGCACCATCTGGTCCTCTTCCATCAGCTTGTGCAGGGCTGGAGCCAGCTTGTCCTCATCTGCCCGGGATTTCGGTTCGATAGCGTAGGTCATCGCCGGTTCCGGCATCGAAACCGGCTCGATGAAGATCTCATGCGCCTTATCGCCGAGCGTGTCTCCCGTCAGAGTAGAGCGCAGCTTGGCGACAGCTCCCAGATCGCCAGCATGAAGCTCCGCCACCTCAACAGCCTTGCGCCCTTGCATGATGGAGAGGTGCGCCAGCCGCTCCGGTGCTTGCCGGGTAAAGTTCTGGATGATCGCATCCGTCTTTGCGATGCCACTAATAACTTTGAAAAAAGAGATTCTTCCCGAGAATGGGTCCGTCATTGTCTTGTAGACAAACAGCGCCAACGGTTCCTTATCATCGACACGGCGCATGACGATCTCTTCCTGTACCTCCTCCGGCACGCTCGCTGCCTCACCATTGCCATGATCGTTTGCCACGGGTACGAGCATTCCACTGGCCGCCACCGGCTCGCGCTCTATCGGCGCAGGAGCATAGACCTTGAAGAAATCCAGAAGATGGTCGGTTCCGACATTGCGTAGCCCGCTGACATAAAGCACAGGAAAGATCCTGTCCTCGCGAATGGCTTCATGCAGCGCAGCAATAAGGTGATGCTCTGGAATCGTTCCCTCGCGGAAGAACTCTTCCATCAACTCATCCTTGCCTTCGGCGACAAGCTCGACCAACGCTTCGTGAGCAGCTTTGGCATCTGCGGCAACCAGATCGGGAATCTTGCCGGGCTCACCATGACCATTGCCGTCCGGCTCATAGAGAAACGCCTTCATGGTGACCAGATCGACGACGCCATGGAAGCCATGCTGATCGACGATAGGAAGTTGTACCGGCACGACTTGCCTTCCCCATCTTGCCTGCATCTGCTCGATCATGTGCTGGCGACCGGTACGACTATCCGCTTTTGGATGATCCACCTGATTGATGGCAATAATACGAGGCAGATTGACCTCAGCGGCATATTTCCAGACACGGTCGGTCACCATTTCAATACCGGACTGGGCATTAACAACGACCAGCACAGATTCGACCGGCAGCATCGCCGCCCGTGCTTCATGGACGAACATATGAAAGCCGGGGGTATCGACCAGATTGATCTTCGTTCCGTCCCACTCGGCAAACGCCAGCGCATTGGCCATGGTTGTGCCACGAGCTATCTCTTCTTCATCGTATGCAGTAACGGCGGAACCATCTTCCACGCGTCCCAAAGCGGGAATCATCTTCGCGGCATACAACAGCGCGGAGACTAAGGTAGTTTTGCCGCTGTGTGAGTGGCCGGTAACGGCGACGTTGCGAATCTCGCTTCCTGAATAGACCTTCATCCGAAGTCCCTCCTGCATCGGTGGAACATCTTCCCGGACTGCCCTGCCCTGCGCATAACAGCGCACAGGACCGCCATGTCAAAAATTCAAAACCGCCGGGAGGCCCTCTCCCGTGGAGATGGGGATGCTATCACAGACGGCAAGCCAATCTATTGTTGATGTATCTTCCTTCCGTCTGGGTTAGACTCACTCTGTTCCATCAGACAGAGTTTTTAAGATTTCGTAACCGTTAAAGGTGAAGAAACCCTCAGCCTGACGATTGACAGGAAGAGCAGAGAACGCGTAAACATGGTGTCGATGTGATAGCGCAATCATATCTCTGCGCTTCTTTTGAAGGGCCAACTTAAATTCAGAAGAACGGCTGCCGGAAAGAAGGGACTCGGCCAGCGAGCGCGCCGAGGTTCCGTACCAGTGACTCAAAGGAGTAGTACATGATCGTTTTTTCGCGTTCCACCGGGATTCGCAGATGCGCTGGAGTTCTGCTTGCTTCAGCGATGCTTTTTGCCCCGCTCTGCTTCGGCCCCTCGGCCCAGGCGCAGCGCAGACGAGCTTCGCAGATTCCCTCGACGCTCTCTCCGCAGTCGCACAAGGTGATTGAGCGGCTGGGCACGTTCAACAATCTGCCGGCAGAGGAGTGGCATTTCCACGTCGGTGATCTTGCCCATGGAGAGGCCGTGGACCTGGACGACAGCAGTTGGCCGTTGGTGAAGGCACGCAGCCAGGCCCCCAATGAGGCAGTCTGGTACCGGCATCTGGTGGTGGTGCCCAAGTCGTTGAATGGCTACGACCTGACCGGAGCCCGCATCTGGTTCAAATTCAATGCCCATGGGAATGGCCCCATGCCGCAGATCATCTATTTCAATGGCCGTCGCGTTGCGCTTGGCGACGATCTGGAACCGATCGTGCTGTTCGACAAGGCCAAACCCGGCGACAAGATTCTGATCGCCGTAAAGCTGCTGCCCACGGTAGATAAGAAGAATTTTGGCGGCGCCGAGATGAAGATTGATTTCGCGTCCAACCGTCCGAATCCGGAAGACCTGCGCTCGGAGTTTATTTCTACCGCAGAGCTGATTCCTTCGCTCTCAAAAGACACCAGCAAAGATATGGCTACCTTGCAACATGCCATTGAGGACGTCGATCTCAATGCACTGGATGCAAGCGACCAGTCGAAGTTCGACGCTTCCCTGACGAAAGCGAAAAATGATCTGGAACCGCTGAAACCGATGCTTCAGGAGGTGGATTTCCACCTGACCGGCAACTCGCACATCGATGCCGCATGGCTCTGGCCGCGCAGCGAGACAGTGGATGTGGTGAAGCGGACCTTCGGCACAGCTCTGCAGTTGATGAACGAGTATCCGAAGTACACCTATACGCAATCGGCGGCACAGTACAACGAGTGGATGGCCGAGAAGTACCCGGAGATGAACGAGGAGATCAAGAAGCGCATCAAGGAAGGCCGATGGGAGGTCGTCGGCGGTATGTGGGTCGAGCCTGACCTGAACATGCCGGGCGGCGAGTCCACAGTGCGTTCCATCCTTCTGGGCAAGCGCTGGTTCCAGAAAGAATATGGTGTGGACGTCCGCATCGGCTGGAACCCTGATTCCTTCGGTTACAACTGGCAGCTTCCGCAGATTTACAAGCGCTCCGGCATTGACTACTTCGTTACCCAGAAGATGACCTGGAACGATACCAATCAGCTTCCTCTGAAACTCTTTTGGTGGGAATCGCCGGATGGAAGCAAGGTGCTGACCTACTTCCCCCAGGGCTACGGCAACCGCGACCTCGGCCCCGTACGTCTCTCCAAGGATATGGCAGTAGCGCGGAAGCGTTCCCCTGGCCTGACCGAGATGATGGACCTTTACGGTGTTGGCGATCACGGCGGCGGCCCGACCCGCGCCATGCTCGATGAAGGCGACCATTGGATGCAGCCGGACAAGATCGTGCCCAGGATGGAATACGGCCTCGCACAGCCCTTCTTCACTCACGTTGAGCAGAACATCGCCAGCGATTCGCCAGTGTGGGACTACAAATCCATTGCCAAGGGGTACACCTATCCCACTCCGGTTGAAGGCAAAATCTCCATTCCAACATGGAACGACGAGATGTATCTCGAGTACCACCGCGGTGTCTTCACCACTCAGGCGGCGCACAAGCGCAACATGCGCGACAGTGAAGAGTGGACGCTGAACGCGGAGAAGTATGCTTCGCTGGCATGGCTCGACGGCAACACCTATCCCGGCAAAGAATTCAACGAAGATTGGAAGCTGATCACCTTCAATGACTTCCACGACCTTGCCGCCGGATCGGGTATTGGCATCATCTACAAGGACGCCCAGAAAGACTACGACCGTGTCCACTGGTCGACCAATGAAATCTCCTCAAAGGCGTTACGCACACTCTCGGCAAGGGTTGATACGCACACCGTCAGTGGCGTTCCCGTGATGGTGTTCAACCCTCTGGCGTGGCAGCGTTCGGGCGTGGTCGAGGTGAACGTACAGATGCCGAGCGCTGCTCCTAATGGAGTTTCGGTTATGGATGCGCACGATCGCGT
>DASRSR010000200.1:0-39780 GCA_035656355.1 Edaphobacter sp. | reverse complement strand
ACATAACATCGCTGTATTTTTTCTGCAGACACTGGCGCTGCTGCCGATCTTTTTCGGCATGGGAGCCTTAGTGTTCCGCGATGCGGTGAAGAGGCAAATTCTTCCCAGGGTGAAATCGCTATTTCTGCAATTGCAAAGCCGCTGATACCCCTTTAAAAAGGAGAGCGCGTGAAAAAAATTGATTGTAATGAGGGAAACGGCAGAAAGCTGACAATTGCGCACTTTATGCCGTGGAGCGGAATGGGCGGCGTGGAGATTGCAACGTTGCGGCTGGCCGATGCGATCAAGGACTCCTACCGCAACGTGGCGTTTTGCCTGGAGGACGCGGTTGAGCTGAAGGAGTCATTCCAGAAGATGGGTATTGAGACGGTGACGTACGTGCCGCCGACGCCGAGCTTGCGGCATGGCGCAAGGTTCTATAAAGAATCACGCAGAGTGGCGAAGCAGATTAAAGATTCGGGCGCGGATATCGTTCACTTCTCCGACGAAAAGGCGGCGAACCACAATAGTCTGGCGGCGTTCCTTGCAGGGACGCGGAACGTCTGCCATCTTCGCGTGAGCTACCCATCTCTCGAATGGAGGCAGCGGCTCTGCCTTTTGCCTGTCGACAGTTTCATCTTCGTGTCGAAGGAGGCGAAGGACACCTTTGCGATGTCGCTGCCGGAGCGCAAGACGAGAGTAATTTACGACGCGGTTGAGGTGCCGAAGGTGGACCACCAGGCGAGCAATGCCGAGGTGCGACGCGAGTTTGGGATTCCGATGGAGTCGCCCGTGGTGGGCATGGTCGCGCGTGTATCGGCGCAGAAGGATTACTTTACGCTGGCGACGGCTGCCGTGGAGGTGCTGGCGAAGCATCCCGAGGCGAAATTCTTTATCGCCGGTGATAACTCGCTGGTGGACCTGAACCGCAAGCACTACCAGGAAGTAGCGAAGCGGCTGCGGGAGTTGGGAATCGAGGACCGCTTCATCTTTACAGGGCATCGCCGCGACGTTCCCCGGCTTATTGCTGCAATGGATATCTGCGTGCTCTGCACGCATCGCGAAGGCTTTCCGCTGAGCATTTTGGAAGTAATGGCGATGGGCAAACCTGTCATCGCAACCTCGGTGGGAGGCATTCCGGAGATTGTGATTCCGGAGGTGACCGGATACCTGCACGGCCACGGCAACAGCAAAGAGCTGGCGGACGCGATTAATGCGCTGATCGAAAACCCGGTAAAAACTCGGGCTCTGGGAGAGTCGGCGCGCAGGCATGTTCGTGAGCACTACTCGCGCGAGGGATATGTAGCGGATATGACCAGGGCCTACGAGGATGTAATGCGATGAGCGCCGGGGCTGAGTCCGTTCCTCTGGTCAGCGTTGCGATGACAGCCTACAACTCTGAGAGATGGCTGGCCCGAGCGCTAGACAGCGTTTTGATGCAGAGAACGGAGTTTTCGGTTGAGATTGTGATCGGCGACGACTGCTCGAAGGATGGTACAGTTGCGGTCGCGAGATCGTACCGGGATCGACATCCGGAGATGATTCGCGTGCTGGAGCGTGCGAAGAACCTGGGAATTCAACGTAACTACTACGACATCTTCGAGCAATGCCGTGGCAAATACATTGCATGGCTTGATGCGGACGATTACTGGACTGATCCGGAGAAGCTGACAATTCAGATTGCGACGCTGGAGGCAGACCCGACGGTAATGATTTGTGGGCATTTGGCCCGATGGGTAAGCCCCGAAGGGGAAGTTAAACGGGAGCGATATCCTTCGATTGCCGCTGGCCGCTATGGACCGGATGAGATTCTGCGCCACGACTTTTTGCCATCTCCATCGGTCGTCTATCGCAATGGAATTCAGCGCAAGCTGCCAGAGTGGTATTTCGATCTTGCTCCGACGACAGACTGGCCAATCTATGTGCTGGGTGCACTCACGGGCGATATTGTTCTGCTGGACCGGACGATGGCCGATTATATGCTGACTCCGGGTAGCGCGATTATGAGCAAGGGCAATCTGTACTGGTATCAGACGGACGCGCGTTTTTACGAGCATATCGAGAGTGTGGTGCCTGCAAAATGGCATCGACTGGTACGAGCGGAGAAGGGTAGACGATATCAGGATATTGCCTATCATCTAAGAAAACAGGGCGACTTTGTCGGATCACGCAAGGCAGCGATAGAGGCATTTCGTGCGCCGGTGCTGCTGGATAACGTGGGCAGCAAGACGAGAGCACTGCTGGCGGCGACCGTGCGAGAGGTAGAGTGGCGGCTTCGCGGAAGGCGGAAGGCAGAGCCGCAGATCTGATTCCGTCTTTATTCAGCCCTTATCCGGGATGTTACCAATAGAATAGGTTAAGTATCGATCGCAGTTTCGGATTCCATTCTTGATTGGAGCTTGCAACGATGATGAATCGATCCTGGTCTGTAGGCGTCTTCTGTCTTCTGCTGCTGGTTCCTCCTTTTGTCTTTGGATATAGCCGGAATGAAACCAGGCACGCACAGGTGAAGGCCGAGGCGAGCGCGGGTGTGAAGACCTGGTATGTTCGTGCTGACGGAGGTGATCGCAAGCAGTGCACCGGAACGGCAGACGCTGCATATCGTGGCCATGGATCGCATCAGCCCTGTGCTTTCAAGCATCCGTACTATCTATTTACCACTGGCGAGTACAACAATAAGGGATGGGTGGTTCAAGGCGGCGATACGATCATTATTCGCGGTGGTCCATATCGAATGGGATATAAAGGACCAGAAGCGAAGGATATGTGGGGATCATGTCCTGGCGATCCTTACGGCTGCTCCATGCCTCCCTTGCCTTCTGGAACATCTGATCATCCGACTCGATTGCTTGGCGAAAACTACCAGAGTTGCAATAAGAAGACACAACTATTTGGCGGGTATGCACTGAGTACGATTGTCAATTTATCCGGTTCAAAAAATATCGATGTTGAGTGCCTTGAACTTACCGATCATAGTCAATGTACGCGCATGGGAGCCGGACATCCGGCTTCGGAGGGATGTCATGGAGATTTTCCTTTATCTGATTATGCAGGTTCAGGTATATCGACGAATGCTGACACCTCCGATATTGTTCTGAAGAATCTGGATATTCACGGCCTGACATCCCGAGGCATTATCGGTGCGATTGGTGGCAATGTAACAGTGGATCATGTGCGAATTGCATTCAATGGCGGCGCGGGATGGGACTTTGATGATGGCCGCGGAACAGAAAGCACACCCAATGCATCGGTGCACGCTACATATCTGACGGTAGAGTGGAATGGGTGTAACGAAGAGTATCCGATTACTCATCGCATCCCAGCGTTTAGTTGTTTTGATCAAAATAGCGGAGGATACGGTGATGGTGTGGGAACGCCAGGGACGTCATTGAATTTTTCCTGCGATCATTGCACGTTTCGCTACAACACGCAGGACGGCCTTGATCTGCTGCACGTTCGCGGGAGCCTGATCTCCATTACCAATTCCATCTCATACGGCAATATGGGACAACAATGGAAGATGGGCGCGATGCGCAAGGTGCTGTTTGAAAACAATGTGACAGTGCATAATTGTCGACGCATGTCTGCCGCTATGGCAGGTGCGCCGGAGGGATACCACCGGTATTTGTCTCTCTTTTGCAGAGCTGCTGGAGATGGATTTGGAATGTTGGTAAACGATGATGGAAATTACACTCTGCGAAACAATAGTTTCGCGGGTTATGGTGCGACGACCTACGACATCACTTGCTCGGGACACTGCTCAAAGGCAAATATCATCTTCCAGAACAATCTGCACATCGGGTATAAGGATCCCGTAGGCGGTCAATTGCCAGGTATCTTCTATATGTCGGGATTGCCAAAAAATCCATTCGCAGCGCGTGATCACAATATTTATTACAGGATGAGGACGTGTCCTTCAGGTTTTTCAGAACATTGCATTAATCCAAAGATCGTCAATATGCCGGAATGGACTGGAGAAGCGAGTCTCGATGCTCTGAATTTCCATCTGACCAGTGGAAGTCCAGCGCGTGGAGCGGGCGTATCGGTGCAGGGATTGAAGAATGATTTTGATGGCAAAGGCCGTCCTGTGAACGGCGCAGAGGACATTGGGGCTTACCAGTACCAACCCTGAAGCTTGCTTACAGTGATTCTTGTTTCAGGTCATTGCTTCCGCATCGACTTCATCGAGTATTCGATTAACATAGCCGCGCGAGCCGGAGTGCGAAACGATCTGGCCAGGATTGCCAAGCACAACGGCCTGCGGAGGAACATCGAAGTTAACATAGGCTCCTGGAGCAATGAGGGCCTCGCGACCGATGGTAACCTTCCCGACAATAATTGCATTTGCTCCGACCCAGACGCGATCTTCGAGGGTTGGCGCGCCGGTGCGTGCACCGCGACTCGCGGCCCCAATCGTAACTCCCTGGGCGATGTTGATATTGGAGCCCAGAACGGCGTAAGGGCTGATGACTACGCCTCCGAAGTGGCCTATATATAGGCCGGGACCGATATGCGTCGTGGGTGAGATATCGAAGCCGTAATGGAATCGATAGTGGTTGAACATAATCCGGTAGTAAATGTAGCAAAGGATAGCGAATGAGCGCTTTCTTTTACTGTAGTAAGCGACCTTGCGAAGATAATAGGTAAAGCGAAAGCCAGGATCGTGCAGATAAGAACTGAATAAGGCTCGTTTGTCGGTGCTGCCGCGATAGCGGTAAAGATCGGCCCGCAATATTTGCCAGAGCTTGGGCGTCAATTCAGTCTCCTTGTCGGCACTAGAATTCAGATGCCGCGGTGTGCGCGAAAAAATGATTCGCGCAGGCGCACCGCGCCTGAGACAATCGATGGTGCCAGTTTAAGCATAAAGATAACTGCGGCAATTTTTTTGCTTTTATAGTAACGATTGGCTTCACGAAAATGATCAATCGCTGCGGGTGTCTTGCCATTACGCAAAGAGAGTTTACCGCGAATTATCTCGAGATCGGCAGTTTTAGAAGCAATTGCTTCGTGTAGCAATCGGGATTCTTCTGAGTCTTGCGGCCAGAGATTTAGAGAATTGTTGAGGACACGCAAGTTGTAGTCCGCCATCCAGGTTGGATTTGCGGAGAGACTAGCCCCATGTTTTCGATAGCGGACAAGCACTTTGCGATGGTAGCCGATCCGGTGGCCGGCGGCGGTGAAGCGAAGCCAGCAGTCAAAGTCTTCGCAGGAACGGAGAGACTCATCAAAACCGAACTGTTTGAGTACTTCAGTGCGCGCGGTGACGGAAACGAACACATGGCAGCGGCGGGAGATGATGGCGGCTGAGGTCGCTTCCCCATCGGAGAGGCAAACATCCATGTATTCCTTGCCATCGTAGATGGAGTCGCCGAAGAAACGAGCGTTGCAGTAAACGAGATCATACTCGGGGTGCTCGCGGAGAAATCTGGTTTGCTCCTCGAGATAGTTCGGCATCCAGATGTCATCGGCATCGAGGAGTGCGACCATACTTCCAGTTGCTGCCCGAAGGCCGGTATTGCGTGCTCCACTGAGGCCACGGTTTTCCTGTTGAAGGTAAACGATACGATTGCGATAGGGTTCGAGAATCTGTTCGAGGAGTACAGTATCGGGAGAGCCGTCGTTGACTACAATGACCTCAATAGAGGGGTAAGTCTGGGCAAAGACAGACTCGAGCGTGTCCTTAATATAAGGAGCGGCGTTGTAGGCAGGAATAATGATGCTGACCCGGTCAAGAGCCTGATTACCGCCTGGGGCCTCGTTTACAGAATTCAATCTGGTTTACCTTTCGTGGCATAGTCAATGATGCTGGCCTCGTCTATTATCCTGATTCAGTTGGTGCAATTGAATCAATCTTTCAGGTGAGAGCGAAAAGCTTTGAGCGTTGAGACAATGTCGAAGGACCAGACGGCACAACCCCGACGCAAGCTCTATCTTCTTTATCATGAACTACGTCCACATGGCAGTAAATACTCCTATGCAATTGAAAATGAGCTATTTACGAAGCATATAGAGCTTTTTGTGCAATTACGGGAAAACTCCAACGCCTTGTATCCAGAGCTTACGTTTGATGATGGACACAGTTCGAACTTTGAATATGCACTTCCCATTCTGGAGTCGCACAATCTGAAGGCGCATTTTTTTATTACGGCAGGTTGGACGGGGAGCAGGCCGGGCTATATGGGGCGGGATGAGTTGCGGTCAATACAAAGGGCTGGGCACACGATTGGCGCACATGGATGGAGCCATACCCTGCTGACCCACTGCGATGCGCGCCAGTTGCGCACGGAACTGGATGGCGCTCGGAAGGAACTTGAAGACAGGCTGGGATCCGCGGTGACGACGATGTCTCTTCCTGGTGGTCGCTATAACCGTCGTGTCCTGGGTGCCTGTGAGCAGGCAGGCTATACGCAGATATTTACTTCAATTCCGCGATCAGAACCAAGCGTGTCCGGAAGTATGGTGGGACGGCTCAACATTCGTGGAGATATGACGCCAGAATGGTTGACTAAGCTGCTGAATCCAAAGAGTGGGGTACTGGCTTCTCTGGGCAGGCAGTACAAATGGAAAGAAACCGCGAAGACGATGCTGGGAGATCGCTTGTATGAGAAGGTCTGGGCCCTCCTGAATGGGAAGGAACCAGATGTCGAGGGTAGCGAGGCTGCGGCAGAATGAAAGTGCTGCACATCATCAGCAGTGGAGGAATGTACGGCGCAGAGGCCGTGATTCTGAACCTGTCGCGGGCACACAACGAAAGTGGGCACTCCAGTATGCTTGCGGTGTTTGCGAATTCGCCGAACCCTAACCTGCAATTGCATGAAGCAGCGCAGCAGGAAGGAATCGAGTCGCATCTGATTTCATGCAATGGCCAAATTGATAGAACTGTAACCCGAAGCATTCGAGAGTTAGTGAACTCGACCGGAGCGGATGTGGTGCATGCGCATGGGTATAAAGCGGATGTTTATACCTATTTTGCTTTGCGGAAAACGAAGACACCTTTTGTCTCCACCTGTCATAACTGGATTGACGACAATCTTTCAGTTGTTCTTTATGGCAATGCTGATCGATTCATACTGCGTAGCTATGCGGGAGTCATTGCCGTCTCCGATGCGGTAAAGGTGCGCCTGGTGAGCGCAGGGGTGAACGAGAAGAAGATCGCGCTAATTCGGAATGGCATCGATCTTCGACCGTTCGCGAACGCCATTCCGTCGCTTCGGACCGATGACAGGCTAACAGTGGGCTGGATCGGCCGGCTCTCGAATGAAAAAGGGCCAGACATTTTTCTGCGCGCCGCGCAGCGTGTGTTAACGGAATGTCCTGATGCGCGTTTCATTCTGGTTGGCGATGGGCCCGATTTAGAGATGCTGAAGATGCTGGCAAAGGAGTTGGCAATCGAAGAGAGCGTGACCTTTGCAGGGCGAAGGCAGGACATGCCAGCAGTGTATGCGTCTCTGGATGTGATGGTTTCTTCTTCCCGTCAGGAAGGATTGCCCATGGCGATTCTAGAGGGAATGGCTAGCGGGCTGCCTCTGGTGGCGACTGCAGTAGGCGACGTTTCCACCCTGGTGCGGGAGGGTTCGACAGGATTTCTTACTCGGTCGGAAGATGTGGAGTCTATTGCCGATGGGATTACGAAATTACTTCAGAATCCTGAATTGAGAAAGCAATTTGGCGCTGCGGGCAGGGAAGTGGTTCGCGATGAGTTTTCTGCCGGGCGGATGGCAAAGGAATATCTCCGCGTTTATGAAAAGGTAATTGCAGAAAAATCGCAGTCTTCGTTGAATACTACACACGGCGAAAAGGTGGCGCGGTGAGCAAGGTTTTGCGACAGCCGAAGGTCTTTATGGTGGACCTGTGGGCTACTGTCCCGTACTACACTGCCTATCTTTCAAAGGCGCTTCTGGGCCAGGGTGTTGACCTTACCGTAGGTTCTATTACCTACTATCTGGACCCGTCTTGCTTTTCTAGTCGCGGTATTAAAGTCGATCCGGGCCTTCTGGATGTCGTAGGCAAGTTTGCTTTGCCGCGCCTGCCGCGACGGGTACTGAAATTGATAGAAGCCTTGTTGAACCTGATGGCACTTACTGTGCGCTTTCTCATTTCGCCGCCAGATGTCATTCATGTGCAGTATCTGCCGATGCTGAAGTGGCGGCTGCCGCTGGATTTCTGGTTTCTGGAGCTTTGCCGTAAGCGGGGATCAAAAATCGTTCTGACAGTTCATGACTTACTTCCGCATGATACCGCTGATACATACAAGCAGACCTTCTACAAGCTCTATCACGCAGTGGACAAAATCATATGCCACTCCGACCACATTAAAGCCAGGCTGGAAGCGGAGTTCTCTGTTCCTGGTGAGAGGATCGCAGTTATTCCACATGGGCCGTTCTTTTATGATCTACCCGATTGTGGAGATAAAGCAGTTCTGCGTGATTTGAAGATTGATCCAAATCAGCCAATAGTCCTTTGGCAAGGGATCATCTTTCCTTACAAGGGAATCGATCTGTTGCTGGCAGCATGGCAGAAGGTGGAGGCGGCTAACAGTGATGCCTGTCTGGTAATCGCCGGGACGGGTGCACCGGAGTTGCTGGAGCAGATCAGTCAACAAATCGAACGACTTGGCCTGTCGCATGTCATTAAGCACTTCCGCTTCATAAGCACCGAAGAACTGGTAGCCCTATACCGTGCTGCTGCGATTGTCATTTATCCATATCGCGCGATCACTACCAGCGGAGCACTGGCAACAGGACTTGCATTGGGTAAGACCATCGTCGCCAGCGATCTGCCGGTCTTTCGGGAATTACTGATACATGGCGAGAATGCATTGCTTATCGATCCAAAAGACGCGGAAGAATTTGGAAAAAATTTGATAGAGCTGATACAAAATCAAGCACTACGTGAGAAGTTCGCAAGTAAAATTCGCGAGATGAACTTCGGAGACAATTCCTGGTCTGCGATAGCAGAGAAGACGGTCGATGTATATGTGGCTGCTCTGAAGACCGATCAGCACTCGGGGATTATTTGATATTTTCCTTTTGCGCCGGCTTTTATATACCACTTTTGTGTACCACTATGGTGCAAAATGGAGTTGTAAAAATATATTCGTACCCTGCTGTTGATTAAGGCTATATTTCTGTAACCGAAACAATGTGAGGAGTTACTGGAAGAGTGGAGTTATAAAGTCTGGCGCATAAAGGATGGAAAGCAGGCTTACATTGGAAACATAAGCCTTGCGAATAGTCCATCTACCATCTTTTCCTCTTTCCCATTGTGGTATAAACAGAGAAAGTTTGCTGCTTTCGCAGCATTTGGAATGTTCTGCTCCCGGCAGGAGGCATTCACTTTTTTACTCTGCCTTGACCTCTCGTAGACAAAAGAGATTTATATATCTTCGAGGCAAATGTGAGTATTTCAAGTTAAGTCATAAACCAGGCCCTCTGATGTTGACTTGCTGTATAGGGCTAATTGATGCTCTCGGTGCTGTCCTGCGCCCAATGCAGTCGCGTCTTTCTAAATCTGAGATTGTGCAGTCAATAACCCGAATGGTTACAGACAAATAACCCAAACGGTTATGGTTCAAAAGTGGTATCGAACCACTGCTGCGCTAATGTAACGCTGATAACGCTCACCCGGAAATATTCGTGTGACTGCGGCGGAGTGGTTCTGTGTCTCTGGAACGGCTTCATCGTGAATGGAGAGAGTATTTTGAAGCGCCTTGTATTGATAGTTATTTTGTTTAGCTCCACACTTGCTTACTCAAAGACATTGAGTTCCATTTCGATTGCTCCTCAGGGTGCAACTCTTCAGAGCGGTAGCACACTGGGGTTTAGTGCAACCTGCACATATTCAGACTCGACGACAGATAATTGCAATACAGTCGGCGGCGTAACGTGGAGTACTTCCAGAGCGGCACTTACAGTTGATAATACGGGTATTGTGAAAGCGGTTAAAGATCCGGGACTTGGAGCGACTATCGGCGGCTTTGTCCTGGTTAGTGCAGGTGGTTTGTCTGATCGCGCTGGTGTGTACATTCAGCATCCCGGAGATGTCTTTTATCAGTACATGACTCCTGATTACCGTATCTACAAAACAACGACTGAGCCATTGGCGACTCAGTTTCCCTTGAATGTGGTTGTGGGTTCGACGGTCACTATAGGTTCGGGTATTGTTGTCAACAATTCCGGAGCCGCAACTGGAAATCCTTTTCAGGATGCGTGTAGCTGGACAAGTTCAGATACTACAAAAGCTACTGTAAACAGGATGGGGTTGGTAACTGCGATCAATCCAGGAACGGTAAATATTACCTGCAATCATGCGGGGGACGGTGTTTTTGGCAGTAGTAGTACTCCGGGCTGGGTATCTCCTGGAAATGTAATTACGCTCAATATTGTCTCAGGTGGAGCAGGTTCGCAGACCTGGTATGTCCGTCCCAAGGGTGGAACTCCTTACATTAATGCTGCAACTACTCCCGCAGGACAGTGTGATGGCAAACATGATGCTGATTATCCGGGTTCTGGTGTAAATCAGCCATGTGCCTTGGGAAACATACGATACCTTTGGACTGACGAGGCGACCTGGTACAGAGAGCAATGGATTATCTCAGGTGGAGATACAGTGATTGTCCGGCAGAATCCCGATGGATACACGATGGGGCCGGACAACAGTGCAGGTACGCTGCCGGTTAATTGCCGAGGCGCTGGCGGAAACTGTTATATGCCTACGATTCCATCGGGAACGGCAGCCCATCATACACGCATTCTTGGCGAAAATTATGGGAGCTGCAGTTCCGATAACGCGAAGACGCTTTTGGTGGGGACATGGAGTGAATATGCGGTTCTGAATACAACAGATTCTCAGTTCGTCGATGTGTCGTGCTTTGAGATCACCGACAAGGCGGCTTGCGGGGGTGGAAATTTTACGAATAGCTGCCAGAGCGGAAGTTCCAGCGGAGCTTCGTATGGAATTCTTCAAAGTGCTCTTACAGCTTCAGTTAATTACACTGATCTTTTTATTCATGGTCTGGCGCACGCTGGCATTCATGGTGCAACTGGTGCTGGAGTAGTTGCAGATGGTGTTCACATCCGGGCTATGCCAGATGCTGGTATCGATATGGACGATGCGCCCTGGCAGATTGGAAATATCTCGGTAGCGGGTGGATTTACTCTGAAGAACTCCATTACGGAATTCTCAGGATGCGTTGAAGAGTATCCAGTGACTCATAATTATCCCTATATCGAATGCCGGGATCAACAGACGGGGGGCTACGGGGACGGATTGGGAACAGCCAGCGCAACCGGCGACTGGGTGTTTGACCACGACATCTGGCGCTATAACTTCCAGGACGGTCTTGACCTGCTTCATTCAGGCATGAACAGCCTCTCAGTTACAAATTCCATCAGTTATGGCAATGACGGACAACAATTTAAGATAGGCTCTGGCAAGACGGTTTTATTCCAGAACAATCTAACCCTGCATAACTGCGCTCGTATTGGACAGACGATTGGCGATGAGCCATCGAGTGCGATTGTTCCGGGAGTTGCTCTCTGCCGAGCCGCCGGAGATGGGATTGCAATTGCCTTTGATGGTCAAGGAACTGACGTCTTCCAAAACAACACTTATGTCGGATACGGCGCAACATCATTCGATATGACCTGTACCGGAGGATGGGATAACTGCCCTAGTACAAAGTCAATATTTGAGAACAATATCAATGTCGGGATTACGAATTCTAACTATAACGCCGGCCAGGCACCGGGTCTCTTTTATACGAGCCAGATATTGCCTCCAAACCAAGGCTGGACTATTCGGGATCACAACCTCTATTTTGGATTTCGACACGGCTGTCCTCCTCTGACCTCGGGAGAAATCTGTGTCGATCCGAAATTTGTAAGTGAGCCCCCGCTGACAATTTCAGACGAGACTGTACTCGATAACTTCAATTTCAATCTTGCCAGCAACAGTCCGGCAATTGGGGCAGGATCTCTCATTCCGGACTTGATGACCGATATCCTTGGGCTGACGCGATCGGGGCTGATCTCATTAGGTGCAATTCAGTATGACGGAAGCTCTGCTGCTCCCGTACCAACCACCCCGACGATCTCATTGAGTGCGACGCCAACTACAACGAATGCAGGACAGGTAATATCAATAACAGCTTCGCTGCTCGCAATCGGCAATGTAGTTCCGACCGGTACTGTCTCGTTTATGAATGGGACAAACGTGCTTGGTGTGGCTACGTTGAATAGCTCCGGCGTGGCGACACTTTCGGTATCATCGCTGCCTCAAGGTTCCTACAACGTAACTGCGTCTTATCCCGGAGATACGAATTATGCTGCGGGGGTTTCAAGCCAGATCGCTTTGACGATCAATGGGGTCACGCCTCCTCCCATTACAACACCACCGCCAATAACGACACCTCCGGATACGAATCCCTCAACAGGATCGGGATCAACTGGTTCGACGAGTCCGCCAGCAACTGATCCACCGCCGGTAAAGTCTGTGTCTGTTGCGATCAGCCAGCCTCACTATGGGTTCAATGTGATTCCGGGATCAGTACGGCGGATATTTGCCACTGTCTCGAATGGCAACACAAACCAGGTTACCTGGGCAGTGAAATCCGGCGGTGCGAAGATCTCGTCGAATTCTGGGCCGTGGATCGATGTAACAGCGCCAACCAAAGGTTCTTCCTGCACAGTTACAGGAAGCAGCCCCAACTACGCTGTGGTCTCGTCAACACAATTTACGGTTGAAGCCACTTCGGTTGACGATCCAACCAAGAAGACCGATGTTACTTTCAACGTTTGCAGCCCAACGGTTGAGGTATCCATCGTTCCGTTCTATCGCACGCTTTATGCCAACCAGCCGGCAGATGTGCAGAGCTTTGTAACCGGTTCGACGAACCCCAACGTTCATTGGGCGATTACATCGCAGCCAACGGGCGGTGACGGTAGCTTGACCGATTCAACATCGCGTGACACGGTATTCACCGCGACGGTTCGGGGGCGTTATGAACTCACGGCAGTCAGTGCGGCAGACACAACTAAGAGCGCGACAGCGATCATGTATGTGACCGGCAACAAGATGCCGTATCGTGTTGCCAATGCGAATCAGCCGATCGATTGCAGTGTCGATCCGGCGATGCTGGGCCAGGTATATGAAGTGGGGCCGTCACAGACATTCAAGACACTTTCCTCAGTGCCTTTTGCGACAATGGTTCCAGGCTCCACGGTGAGGTTGCATAACGAAGGCCAACCATATAACGAATATGTACAGATCTCGCAAGCCGGAACAGCCGAACAGCCGATTCGTCTTTGCGGCGTTCCAGACAAATCCGGCAATCTTCCAATCATCGATGGAGCGAATGCAACCGCTTCGAACGATGTGAGCACGGCGGGAGAAGGTCTGCTCACGCTTCATCGTGCGAATGACTCTGCCAACTGGCCTAATTTCACAGGACCACAGTACATCGTGGTAGAAGGCATCGCATTCCGCAATGCCAATCCTGCTAACAGCTATAGGGTTTCCGATGGTTCAACGAAGCAATGGCTAAATTCTTCGGCCTGCATCAAGGTAGATGAAGCCCAGAATGTTGTCTTCGCCGGGAATGATATTGGAAATTGCAGCAATGGCGTCGTAACGGAATTTGACAGCAGCAAAGGTTGGGGTGCATCTGATCTCAATCTCCTGTGGGACAGCAATTACATCCACAACAACGGAGTTGCTGGATCAAATGCTGGCCATCAAATGTATCTGCAGTCATGGAATAACGTTGTTCAGTTCAATCGCATCACGAACTACACCTCAGGAGCGTTGGGTGCCAACATCAAATCGCGTGGCCTGCAAGATGTTATCCGCTACAACTACCTTGGCGATGGCGCTCAGCGAGAACTGGATCTGGTGGATGTAAAGGATGCTCCGGCCTATATGTCTTTCAGCGGGTATCTAAGTGGCGGAGCAAACTCATTTCATGCGCTTCATCCATCCGATACTTATCCTGTCGATCAGATTGCTGCGGAACAGGAAGCGTGGCACTCGCATTTCGTCTACGGAAATATATACCTGAACAGCACGTCTTCAGCTCCAATCCATTTCTCGATGGATACTGCGGGCGGAGAGCTTGGACGCAAGGGTTCTCTGTACTGGTATAACAACACGTTCTATCAGAAACCGTGCTCTGGTTGCTCCGGCAATTGGACACTGTTCGATACCACTGCCGGCAGTGGTGCTTCCTTCCCGCAGGCAGAGTTCCCGACCGTTCAGGCCTATAACAATATTGTCTGGATGGACGATACAAGCAAGCTGCCCTTCCAGTGGAACAACAGTTCGGCATTTATCGGAATCGGCGGCGGCAATATGCTTCCATCAAACTGGGGCAGTGATGTGCTGGCGGGTGGCAACGGCACAGGATGGAGCGTCCACACAGATGCAAACGTCTACCAGAACAGCTTGCCGCTTAGCGCACACGTAGTGGGCTTCGATACAGCAAGCATCCACACTGCCAGCACAATCCCCTTCAACCAGACCACGTGGATGCTCAGCAGTAAGATCAGCGCCACTCGAACAGTTCCATCAGCCGTGTGCCAGATGCCTGATCGCTTTGCCTATCTGCCTACACTAGGTTATGCCGTTCCTCGTTCGACCACTCCCAATGTAGGCGCAACGGACACTGTCGCAGAGACAGCGGCGTTGATGCAGCAATATGCTGGAAGCGGACGGTACAACACACGCTACTCAACCTGTCGCTAATTGAGCAAAAGGTAAGCCCGCAAGAAGCAGCCAATTTTCTGGCTGCTTCTTGCGGGCGCGCTTTATATTGCAGTGGATTAGCCCAGATGGTTCAACGCATCCTGGGCTTCTTTTGCGGTATCGGTGTTGGGAGCGAGCTCAGCAGCTTTCTTCAGGTGAAGCTGAGCGTTGGCTTTATCCGAGAGCTTGCTGTAGATCATGCCCAGGTGGTATTGCATAGAGGCATTGTTGGGAGCGTTCTTCAATGCATCTTCCAGCAGATCGCGGCCTGAATCATAGTTGCCCCTCTGGTAATAGATCCACGCCAGCGTATCTGCGGTGTCGGGAGAGTTCGGCATCAGGCGGCGTGCTGTTTGTGCCAGCGAGAGCGCAACATCGAGATTCCCTCCGGTCTCCGTCATCAGATATGCAAGATTGTTTGAGGCGACTGCCTGATCCGGTTGAATCGACAACGCTTTCTTATAAGAGGCAGTAGCGCCGTTGCGGTCGCCCTGTGCCTCCTGAAGTGTGCCAAGAACGGTGTATGCCTGCGCATCGTTTGGATGGTCCTTGGTCCACTGCTGCCAGGTCGCGATGGCCTGAGCAGTATTTCCGGTTGCAATCTGCGCCCGGGCATAGGACATGACAGCGGAGCTGTCTTTCGGATTAAGCTGCATTGCCTTTTGCGCAGAGGCTGCAGCATCTTTCGCATCACCGGTCTGGAGCTGAAGCTGCGACAGGAGATCGTACATATCGCTGTTCTGGGGTGCCTTAGCGATCTGCGCCTGAACGCGAGATAGAGCCTTGGCCGATTGCTTCTGTGATAGATCCAGCGTCACCAGAAGAGCCAATGCGCGCGCAGAGTTAGGGTTGTTTGCCAGGGATTGCTCCAGCAGAGAGGTCGCCTCTGGGATTTTCTTCTGGTACAGACGGAGTTGCGCTAACTCGAAATAGGCATCAGCATTTTTCGGATCGAGCTTGATCGCTTCACGGAAGTCCGCATCGGCCTTGTCCCACAGCTTTTGATTGCCCTCGGCCATGCCGCGCCACAGATAGGGAATTGCGGACTGTGGAGCAATCGCCATCGCCGCTTCGGCTACCTGCGCCAGAGTTGTATTATCGTGCAACTGCATCGAAACCTGAGCAAGACCGCTCTGTGCATCCATGCTTCGTGGATTAATTCGGGTAGCGTCACGAAAGGCCTTCTGCGCGGTTGAAGTGTCGCCTTTGGCTAAGGCCGCTCGGCCCAGCCAGAGCTTAACCTGAAGGTCCTCTGGATTCGCCTTCGCAGCCTTCTGCAGCGTCGTCACTGCCTCGTCGGTCTTGCCGTCGTTGAGCAGCAACATGCTATTGAGCACTGCCACCTGCGGAAGACCGCTATCTGTCTTTGTCAACTCAGCAGCAATCTCTCTCACTTTGGGAATGTCGTGCTTCAGCAGCAGAATTTGCGCATAGGCCAGCTTGAGAGGGGCACTCTTCGGATACTTCGAGACCAGGTTGGAATAGACTGAAGCGCCCTGGTCCAACTGATGGGTGCGAATGTAATAGGTGGCAAGCAGGTCGGCGCCGTTATCTGTGTCGTTTAAGTCTTCAGTCGCCTGCCGCAAAGTTTCTTCTGCTTTGGCGTTATTGCCTTGCCGTAGATATAGATTCGCCAGCGTGCCGCGCGCAACCAGGTTCTTCGGGTCGGCCTTGACCGCAGCTTTGAGCTGGTCTTCCGCGCCCTGCATGTCACCCTTCTTTCCGAGCATGGAGGCCAGAACAAGATGAGCGGTTACATTTTTTCCGTCCAGTGACACTGCCTTGCGAAGTTCAGCTTCGGCATCTGCGCCTTTGGCGGGGTCAGAAGCTTCCAGCAGACCAAGCGAAGCATGGAAGCCGGCGCGGTTGGGGTCGATGCTCAGGGCTCTTTGGATCTGCTTCAGCGCCTCGGCGCGATCATTTTTACTGGCCGCAATGCTGGAAAGTAAAGCATATGCATCGGCATTGTTGCTATCGATAGCGAGAACAGCCTTTGCCTGGTCAGTAGCACGGTCAGTTTGGTGACCGGCAAGCAGCAAATTGCCCAGGTCGATTCGTGCCTGAAGGTTGTTGGGTTGCAGGTCGACCGTGCGCATCAGTTCTGCATAGCCCTGCATTACCGCGCCCTGCTTGAGGTATACCTTTGCCAGCTCGTAATGTGCATCGCCAAAGTTGTGGTCTACCTTGAGCGCGTTCGAGAACTGAATGGACGCTTCTTTCAGCTTGCCCTGCTCTTCGTAATGCTTGCCGCTGTCGAGGTAGCGATGTTTCAGCTTATTGGGGTCGCGCTTGCAACCCATATTCAGGCCAAGCACAAGTGCCAGACCCAGCACCACGGAACTCTTATATGCTGCCGGACTCACTATTTTCTTCATTGCCTTCCTCTTTCAACGACTCTATCTGTTTCGTGGTTCTCAGGTGCTTGATACTACCTCACGTTGAGAAGCAATTGAATGGCCGAATTTTTCTAATTGGGAATAAACCGGGACAACATGGGCATCATCAGACCGGTAAAGCGGACCACCCGGTTTCGCGCATCGGCTACCGTTTCTGTTGGAGCAATCTGGGTGATCACGCGAACCAGTGCGCCGTCGGTGCGATCCATGCGGATTGCGTCCGCAACCATATAGGCTCTGGCCACATATTCATTAGGAATACTGCGTCCATGCGCCTGATACCAGTAGATGACGAACTGACGCGACTCGCCATTGCTGATAAGGTATTCGCCAACGCGGAAGTTTTTCCCATCGACATCTTTCAGGGTGACATAGCGGTGCGAATCAAACGTCCAACCCGCCCCTGGCAGGCAGTTCTGCGGTGAATGGATGGACTGTCCTGTGCGTTGGCTGGGGAAGTACCCGATAAAAAGGCCGATGGGCAAATTGGAGCCAGTCGATGGTCCCATCTGGCTGACATGAATTGGTTGAGAGCTCGTGTACACGCGGTTGAGGAACTCGCCTTTGCCGAGTACGGCAAGAATGTCTTCACCGATTGGCAGGTCCTGCCCTGTCCATTGACCGATCTGCTCGGGCATCTGGCTCAGGGGTTCACTCGGCACCACGCGGTCGGAGTCTCCGCGACTATATAGAACGAATGCAGTTACAGCAAGGAGAAGGACGACCGTCCAGAAACGAGGTGATTTCATGCTTTTTTCCCAGACGCCGGCGAGATAAGCTGCATGGCGCGATGTACCAGATAGAGGCAGAAGAGCGAGATAACAAACATAACCCAGCCGGAGAACTCATGGAAGAACCCAACGGCTTTGTCCGGATTCCAATACTGCACGCAAAGGCCAGTGCCGACAATGCGAACTACATTGGCAGCAACTGCGATGGGAATGCTGGCCAGCGCCAGAATGACGCGCCGTTTCGTCGAGCGTTCCAGAAAGTATCCATAGAAGACAGCGAGTGCGAACAGGCTCATCAGTGAGCGGATTCCGCTACATGCTTCTGCGACCTCCAGCTTCATAATCGGCAACTGGATAACGTTACCCTCCTGGAGCACTGGTACGCCCAGCATCGGAAGAATATCGCTGGCGATGCGTGAGGCCATCAGTTGCAGGGGAAAGGTAATGTGGT
Organism: Edaphobacter sp.; assembly: GCA_035656355.1. Taxonomy (GTDB): domain Bacteria; phylum Acidobacteriota; class Terriglobia; order Terriglobales; family Acidobacteriaceae; genus Edaphobacter. The sequence goes on along the minus strand of DASRSR010000200.1, from coordinate 21,484 downwards.
TGAAGATGATGGCCGGAATCGGAATTGCCAAAATAAGTACCAGAAGCGGGAAGCGCAACTCGCGAAGCATCTGCCTGCCAAAGAAGGTCCAGATCAACCCACCCATCAGGAAGATGAATGACATGCGAGTCGTGAATAGCTCAACTCCATAAACCCCAAGAATAAGCAGGATGATCGAAAAGACGATCAGGGGCAGACCGCTCCAGGTCCCCTTGACCGGGGTTTGGCTTAATGCCTTCCGCTTATCCCATATCAGATAGGCGGAGAAGAGCGGCACCAGAAAGCCATGCGAATAATCCGGGATCGTGTACCAGTCGTAGACGAGTTTTCCCGCGATTCGCCAATAAATGGCAACCAGAAGGGCGGCGATAATGGCGTAAGGCAGCCAACCGTAATTGCCCAATCGGCTGGGGCGCAGAAAATCGCCTTCTGATCCGGAAAGGGGCTCGGAAGGCAAAGGTTTGGCTTGGGTGCTGCCTGTCATTTGTAGGACGTTATACTTCACATGTCACCTGTATGCAATTTGTTTGCCGCAGTCCCATGCCGGAGATAATAGCCGTTTTCCCTCGTTTAGACTCTTGCCGGAGCGCAAATGGAAGGGAATAGTCCATTGCGTGGGAAAATCATTTCCTATATCTGTTGCTGATTTGCGTACCATAAGTTGCTGTAAGGCAACCCGCCTCACTCTTCGAATCGCCGGAGGAAGTATATCGTGTGCAATCTATGGGCTTGAACAGGCAAGAAGTTGCGACATTCAAAAAAGTGGACTCTGCGGCTGCGGTTTGGCAACTGTTTTGCATCGAAATGTGTATTGCTAAAGGACCCTCATGATTGCAGACTTTATGACAGAAGGTAAAGATCACTTGTTTTTTGCCCGTCCGCAGGTGCGATGCTACCGGGCGTTTGCGGTAAAGCGTCTCCACCAAAGAAGCCCCGAATTCAGGGACAGGAATTTGCTTCCGGGTTCCATCAAAAAAGGGAGTTTGCCAATGAATCGCTTCCTGGTTTTGCTGATAGCGTTGCTTCTTGCCATTCCCTGCGCCGGAGTCGCGCAGCAGATGCAACCTGCATCCACGAAGCCAGCGTCAACGTCCGGATCGGCCCCCCAGGCGACTTCAACGCAAAGCGCGCCTGCTGCCTCGACAACGGACAAAAGTGATACAGAACACTACATTATCGGACCCGAGGACTCCCTGCAGATTACGGTCTGGAGAGAGCCAACGCTCTCCGGCACAGTGCCGGTGCGCCCTGATGGCAAAATCTCAATGGTGCTGCTCGGAGATGTACAGGCTGCCGGATTGACACCAATGAAGTTAAGCGCGAATATCGCCGACCGCCTTAAGAAATATATTCAGGATCCTACCGTTTCGGTCATTGTTCTCGCGGTGAATAGTCAGCGAATCTATCTTATAGGCGAAGTCGGCCATGCAGGCGCGATTCCAATGACTGCGGGAATGACTCCTCTGCAGGCAATTGCCGCTGCCGGAGGCTTGACCCCGTTTGCTAACTCCAAGAAGATCTATATCTTGCGTGGAACGGGAGCTAGTCAGCAAAAAATACCCTTCAACTACAAAGCAGCATTGAAAGGTGACAGCAAACAGGACGTCTCGCTCCTTCCTGGCGATACGATTGTGGTTCCATGATGAGTTCTATCAGGGTTTGTGTTCGCGCATTGCTTCTGGCCAGCGCTCCACTGATCTGTGGAGTTGCCTATGGGCAGGCTACGCCTGCCGCCAGTTCACTTTCTCCGACGGTAGGACCTTCTATCCCAACCATCGACGGCATCTTCCATTATTCACTAAGCGGATCTGAATTGATTCAGACCGGATACCGCGGATCTGGAGTAGGCGCTACAACAGTGCTCTCCGGAAACGCCGGGTACAACTCAGAGAGTCAGGTTCACCCGTTCAGTATGGTTTATGCCGGTGGTCTGATGATGGGAAATCAGTATAGCAGTACAGCTACGACCTTTCAGAATCTCGCGCTTTCTCAAGGACTTGTTAAAGGAGCGTGGCTGTTCGGAGTCGCCGATTCGGTCAGTTATCTGCCGCAATCCCCAACTCTGGGACTTTCAGGAATCCCGGGCGTCGGAGATCTTGGACCATACCCGACCCAAGGGCCGGGTTCGGGGCCTGCGGGTGGCGTAATTTCCAGCAATATGACCAGCGTCAGTAACTCATTGAGCGGCAATGTCGAGCGGCGGCTTACTGCCCTGACCTCGATCAGCGGGACGGGTGCCTGGACGATTCTGCGCTATCCCGATAGCTTCTTTGGTCTCGACAATACGTCGTACATGGGGCAGGTGGGATTGAACCATCGTCTTGATGCGCGAGACACAGTGAGTGGAGGTGTCAGCTACTCAACCTTCAGCTATGGCAGTGGAATTGATCTGACGATGCAGACGAGAGGCATCAATGGTTCTTTTCAAAGGGTCCTCAGTCACACATTGAGCCTTAGCGTTTCGGCTGGCCCGATGTGGATCAACAGTTCCAACAAAGTTCTAATGCCTGCGACGACAACTGTTTCAGCCAATGGGTCGTTGACCTATGTTCGCGAGTTGACCAGCGCCAGCCTGAGTTACAACCGAGGCGTCAATGGCGGCTCCGGCGTGCAGCCGGGCGCGATCTCAGATAACGTCAATGCCATGATCGGGCGCAGTTATGGTCGCGAATGGATGGCTTCGCTCACGGCAAACTATACGCGTACGAACGGCTTGCTCAATCCAGGCGCAGTTACAGGGGTACTTACCGGTCCGGAAGCGCGGCTCTATTCCGGCGGTAATAGCAATAGTGTTTATGGTGGCCTGCAGGTCTCACGCCGTCTTACTGGATCGCTTTCGGCCTATGGCAGTTACAACATTCAACATCAGTCGAGCACCTACATCCTGGAGTCGCAGAATGCCTTCAGCGGCACATCGCACATATTCGGATTCGGGATTACGTACTCGCCCCGTGCCACGCGTTTGGGGATGTTTTAAGGAGTTATTATGCTGGGTCATCGCACTCTGAAACTGCAGGATTACGTCACTATTCTGAAGCGACGGGCATGGATCATCGTCATTCCCGCGATTATTCTTCCGTTCGTTACCTATGGAATTAGTCATCTGGTGCCGCCACGGTATGTTTCGCAGACACTGGTGCTTGTAGAGCAACAGAAAGTCCCCGACAACTATGTTAAGCCTGTAGTCACTGAGGACCTCAGCGGGCGCCTCGCCACAATGAAGGAGCAGATCCTCAGCCGCTCGCGTTTGCAGCCGATCATTGAGCGCTTCAACCTTTACGGTAATGACAAAATGTCCATGGACGACCGCATCGACGCGGTTCGCAAGAATATCGAAGTACGCCCAATTGAATCGACGATCTCACGGACCGGCGGTCTGCCCGGCTTTACGATCTCCTATCAGGCGAGCGATCCTCGTACGGCACAGCTTGTCTGCGGCGAAATCACGTCACTCTTCATCAGCGAAAACCTGAGTGATCGCACCGCGTCAGCAGAAGGCACGACTGCTTTCCTGCAGGCCCAGCTCGCTGACGCCAAGGCAAAGCTTGACGATCAGGACGCGCAGTTGGCCCGCTTCCAGGAGGAGTATGCTGGTCGCCTGCCTGGCGAGGAGGGGGCCAACCTGAATATGTTGACCACCCTGAATACGCAACTGGATGCCACAACGCAGGCATTATCGCGGATGGAGCAGGACAAGAGCTACGAGGAAGCAATGCTTGCTCAGCAAACTGCTGCGCAAAGTTCAGGTTCTGGTTCCAGCATGGCTCCCGGCGCGCAACAGCAGCAATTGGAGAAACTTGAGGCGCAGGAGGCCGAGCTCACCGCACGCTATACAGACGATTATCCCGATGTGGTCGCAGTAAAGCGCAAGATTAAGGAGTTGCGCGATCAGATGGCGAAATCGCCTGCTCCCGCTGCGCCTTCTTCAGTGAGTTCAGCTCCCAACCGTAACGACTCTCTCAGCGTTCAACAGCTTCGTGCTCAGCTCCGTGCACTCCAGCAGGGAATCGCGCAAAAGCAGCGCGATCAGGCCCAGTTGACGGCGCAAATCCGAAGCTATCAGGGTCGCATCTCCTCGACCCCTGCGGTGCAGGAGCAATATAAGAAGATCACCCGCGACCATCAGACAGCGCAGAATTTTTATGATGATCTCCTCAATAAGATGAACTCATCCAAGATGGCAACGGACCTTGAAAAACGCCAGCAAGGCGAGAACTTCCGCGTCATGGACGAACCGAACCTGCCGGAAAAGCCGACCTTCCCCAATCGGATCGCGTTTGCTGCTGCTGGATTTGCAGGTGGATTGGCTTTAGGTCTTCTTATTGCGGCCTTCCTCGAGTATCGTGATACTGCGGTACGAAGCGAAGAAGACATATGGGCCTTTACCAAACTGCCTACTCTCGCTGTCATTGGATTAAATAGCGAAACGGACGAACCGGAATCTAAACGGAGATGGCCGTTCCGGCGTAAAGGGCCAGATATCGCAGCGGGTGCGAAGCCGCTGATGAATGCAGGTAACTAATGTACAAAGGCTTCTACAAACTGCAAAGCAATCCATTCGGCACAAGCCCCGACCCGCGGTTTCTCTATATGATGCCGCACACGCGAGAGGCCCTTGCATGCCTGGAGTATGGCATCTCGGCCCGCAAGGGATTTACCGTGCTTACCGGGGAAGTCGGCACCGGGAAAACAACCCTCTTGCGTCGCGCCCTTAGCTCGCTGAACGGCCGCCGCGTATCTACCTCATTTGTCTTCAATCCAAGATTGGAGACGCTCGATTTTCTGGAGTTCGTGCTTACCGATTTTGGCATCACTCCGGCGAACCGTACCAAGTCCGGCATGCTCCTGCAACTGAATCGCTGGCTGATCGAGCGTTTTCGCATGGAAGAGACATGCGTCGTCGTTGTGGATGAGGCCCAGAACCTTTCCTGGGAGTTGCTGGAAGAAATTCGTCTACTAACGAACCTCGAAACTTCATCAGAGAAGCTATTGCAGATCGTGCTTTCCGGCCAGCCGGAGCTCGAAGAAAAGCTACGCCACCCGAGTGTGCGTCAGTTACGGCAACGAGTTTCGCTGTGGTGCCGCACGCAGCCGCTGAGCGAAAGCCAGACACACGCTTATGTAACGGAACGCCTGCGTATCGCTGGTGCGACACGCCCCTTATTCACCCCTGCGGCGTTGGATCTTATCCATCGTTACAGCCGTGGCATTCCGCGCGTTATCAATCTGTTGTGCGAACACTCACTGATTGTGGGATACGTCGAACAATCCGAACAGATTACCCCGGAGATCGTAGAAGGCGTAGCCATTGAGCTCGAGTTGGAGAGCCAGCCATTTCTCGTATCTTCAGCTGCGATGGGCGGAGGTTCCATGTCCTCTTCCAGTGCCGCAGATGCATTCAATTTCAGATCAGCTTTTGGTGAACCCACGGGAAGGCAAGACCGATGAGCCGTATTTACGAAGCACTTCAAAAGGCAGAATCCGAGCGCGGCCCGGAAAAACGCGGCAAAAAGGACGAAAAGAGCGACCCTCAGCCGCTACGCGCCGATCACCCTGTCCAGGCTGAAGCTGTTGCGCCGACGGCAGTTATCGAGCAGGAATATGAACTTCCCGCTATCTCGGCACATGCTTCTGCTGCCCGGGTCCCTTCCGTATCAGCCGCCCCCACATCAACCTCCAATGGACTCGATCTCAACGGGATTCCGCGGAGACCCTGGAGTCCTGCTTTCGACCAGCTTCCGGCGTTATTACAGCGTGGGCCAGGCGTCGAACAGTTTCGCAGCCTGCGTTCCCGCATCTTTGAACTTCGCGATGCCAGTCCTCTGAAGTCGATCCTCATTAGCAGTGGCATGCCCCAGGAAGGCAAGAGTTTCGTTTCATCGAATCTGGCGCTAAGTCTGGCGCGCCATAAAAATAGCAAGGTACTTCTGATCGACGGTGACATGCGTCGTTACACCATGCACCAGATTCTTGGTTGCGAATCGCAGCCTGGTCTCGCTGACTATCTTGCAGGAAAAGCCAACATGATTGAGATCATGCAGCGGGCCGAACCCCTGCCCGAAGCGTTTGACTCAAAACAGCCTGTTCTGCCGAATCTGACCTTCATTGCTGGGGGCAATGGTGGCGACCGAGCTGCGGACCTTTCCGGCAGCCCGCGCTTCGGCGAGCTTCTGGATCGGGTTGCGCCCTATTTCGACTGGATTATAGTGGACTCCTCTCCGGTTCTTCCGGTTTCGGATGCGGTAAACCTCGCCCGCTACTGCGATGGTGTTCTTCTGGTCGCACGCAGTGGGGTTACCAAATACCCAATCGCGCAGCGCGCGCAAAGCGAATTGAAGGCAGCTAAGGTTCTGGGTTTTGTACTCAATGCCGTTCAGGAAGTTCCTCAGATTGGCAGCTATTACGGATATGACGCAAACATTGAGTAATCAAAGCTGTGTCCAAATTTTTACGATAGAAGTTTGAAGCATATCTGAATACTTATTGTTTTGTTATTAAAATTGTTTGCCCAGGTACGCTGGCGGTAACACCGCTTCAATAATGTTGTTTTCTGCGAGGTTTTCAACAGATTCGAGGAGAGAGCGCCCGACGCAATGATCCGGTTATTCAATGTGTACTATCCAACGCGGACCATCGTCCTGTTGTTATGCGAGGCACTCATTATCGGTGCTTGCTTCCTGCTGGCTACTGTCATTCTTACCGGCCCCGATACCACACTTGTTCTCAACTATGAGTATGGCTGGATAAAGATATTTATCCTTGTCGCTCTAACCCTGCTCTGCTCCTACTACTTCGATCTCTATGAGCCTCAGCGCATGTCCGAGCACTGGGAGATTTACTTCCGGCTGCTCCTGGTACTTGGATTTCTGTCATTTTTTCTCTCGGCGGTCATCTATGTTTATCCGGCTGCCGACATTGCTCACTCTGTTCTTCTGCTGGGTCTGATTTTTCTGACGTTTGCGCTGGTGATCTGGCGCAGCGCGTATGAATGGATTATCGGCAGAGATGCTTTCCGCGAACGCGTCTTCATTCTGGGAAATGGAGAACGTGCGCATATGGTTGCCGATCTGCTTCGCAACCGTAAGGACGCCGGCATGGAGGTCGTTGGCTGCGATAACTTTTCATTCAATGGAGACGCGCAGAACAAGGTATTTGCCGCTGCGCTCGCAGATACAGAAGGTAGAGAACATCACATTGATCGCGTGGTGGTCGCGCTCGAGGACCGGCGCGGTTCGTTGCCTCTGCGCGAGATGCTCAAGTTGCGCTTCAATGGCGTTGTTATTGAAGAATCCGGAGCATTGCTGGAGAGACTAACTGGCAAGCTTTATCTCGATGGCCTTCGCCCCAGCAACTTTATCTATAGCGAAGGATTCCGGGTCAGGCCTTCGCAACAGATAGCCCGTCGTATGGTCTCGACGCTGACCGCACTGATAGGGCTGCTGATCTTCCTGCCGTTTTTCCCATTTGTAATCCTCGCGGTACGACTCTCATCGCCGGGGCCAATCTTTTTTCGCCAGACCCGGGTTGGAATGGGCGGGCGTAACTTTACCGTCTACAAGTTCCGCACAATGCGCCAGGATGCCGAAGCGTCAGGCGCGAAATGGGCCACGAAAAATGATCCGCGCGTAACCCGCTTGGGCATGTTCATGCGCAAGACGCGGCTCGATGAGATTCCGCAGCTTTGGAATGTACTGCGCGGCGATATGGGCTTCGTTGGCCCTCGTCCGGAGCGGCCGGAGTTTGTTCCCTGGTTGGCCGAGCAGATCCCATACTTTGAGCTTCGCCATATGATCCGTCCGGGCCTTACCGGATGGGCACAAGTTCGTTATGGATACGGTGCCACATTGGAGCAGAGCCGCGAAAAGCTTGAGTACGATCTCTATTACATCAAGCACATGACTCTTGGACTGGACCTGCTAATTATGTTCGAGACCATCAAGACAATCATTCGGCGCCGCGGAGCGCAATAAAGAAGAGCCGAAAAGTTGAGCAAAACACGAAAGGCCCTGGCTTGCCAGGACCTTTGTATTTGGAGTGAAGGAGAGCTAATAAACTTTGCTGCGGGAGGAGAGCGACGGTTTCAGCGTTCTCTCCGGCATCTTCTTGGTCAGTCCGGGAATCCGCAGTGGCCGCGATGGAACCTCAGGCATTCCTACTTCGCTCAGCTTATAGAGCAGTGAACGATAACTGATCTGGAGCCACTTGGCCGTCTTCTGGCGATTCCAACTGTTCTCCTGCAGAACTTTCAGGATGATCTGACGTTCCAGATCCTGAGTAGCTTTCTTGGTAATGTTTTTGAGCGAGACCGGCTCACTAAGATCGATTTCAGTGGTGATGCCACTGCGGGGCGTCTCCGGCATCAGCTCGGCGACCAGAGCATCTTCGCTGCCGATGAGCACATAGCTGCGAATGAGGTTCTCCAGTTGCCGAATATTGCCCGGCCAATGATAGTTCTGCATCAGGCGAACGGCGCTCTTGGAGAGCAGTTCCGGTGTATGGTGGAAAATTTTTGCATAGTGATCGATGAAGTAATCGATCAGGATAGGCAGGTCGGCGATACGCTGGCGCAAAGGCGGAAGATTGATCGTTACCGCATTGATTCTAAATAGGAAATCGAGTCGGAAGGTACCGTCTTCCACCTGATTTCGAAGGTCGCAGTTTGCTGCGGAAATCAGACGGGTCGTAATGGAACGAGGTTCATGGCCGCCGACGCGCGTGAAGGTTCCATCCTGCAGTACCTGTAGAAGCTTTGCCTGAACGGCTAGATCCAGGCTCCCAACTTCATCGAGGAACAGCGTTCCCATGTGGGCCTGTTCCACACGTCCCTGTTTGGTCGACATAGCCCCGGTGAAGGCGCCTTTTTCATAACCGAAAAGTTCGGTTTCAAGCAGAGAGTGTGGAATTGCGGGACAGCTTACTTTGACAAGAGAACCACTTGCGCGTTTCGAGAGAGCATGAAGCAGGCGGACACAGACTTCTTTTCCTGTACCACTTTCTCCTTGAATCAGAACAGGTACATCGGTCTCTGCAACACGTTCCAGTTTATTTCGGACAGCCTGCATTGCAGCAGTCTTCCCGAAGAGGATATCGAGGGGCGGCAGATTAAGTGCAGCAACGGATTCAGCGTGGTAGCCCAAGAGAATTTTCCTTATCGACTGCAAGAGGTGCAAAAATTACACATTACTGCTTTTCTTAGCACGTAAATAACCAATCTCTCCACCTCAGAGAAAGGGTTTTCACCTGTCAACTTTGATTTGGAAGAATTTTCAAAGAAGATTTCAAAAATTCGTTCTTTTGGGACTTATTTGGTAGTCACTGGGAAAATGTTTACCAAAGTAATCCGCAAAAAAATGACAATTTCTCTTTTTCTACAACCTAAGTTGCATGTAAGCTAAAGCTGTCGACGAAAGAAAATAGGAAAACCTTTGTCACTTTTGTCGGCAAAGTTGTTAACATTTTTTCTGTCGGGGTTTTCTTGCAGGGGCTGTGACCGAGAGACGTTTCCGGGGAACAGATGCAAGGCAACAGGTGGACTGGATCAGGGTTTAGATCCAGATGGGATTGCAAGATAGGCAAGCAGGCCTTATCTGCAAACGAGGGTTGTCTATGTCAGCTACTACATTGTCTTATCCGGCCGCTTCGTCAAAATCCACATCGAAGCAACGGGCCCAGATTCTTATCATGGAGCCGGATCTTGCAGTGCTCGACTATCTCAAGGCCACTCTGGGAAGCAAATATGCCTTAAGTCTCTTTTCTGAGGAAAAGACGCTGCTGGAACGCATCGAGCAGCCGAATAATCCTGATCTCCTTCTTCTGGCTTTACATAATGATCGTGACCCTGTTCCGCTGCTGACGCAAATCCGATGCACCAAACCTCAGCTTCCAGTTATCGTGCTCTCCTGCTCGTCGGATCTTCGCGACATCGAGATGGTTATCCGGTTGGGCGTCAAAGCCATTGTGATGAAGCCTTTCGTTGGTTGTGACGTTGAGGCGACTATCGAAGAGCATCTGGCGCTGGCTTCGGATAAACCAGCGTCTACAGCGAATGCGCCCAAAGAGATCCCGCTGGATGAGACTCATTCCTTCGTTCGCTCCAGCAAGCGGATGCGCGATCTTGAATCGCAGGCTGCGCTGGTTGCCCGCGCCGATATTCCTCTGCTCATTCTGGGTGAGAGCGGTACAGGCAAAGAGATTCTGGCCCTGTACACGCACATGATGTCGGCGCGCAGCCAGCACATCTTTCTGAAGGTGAACTGCGCGGCCGTTCCTGCGGAGCTGCTGGAGAGCGAACTCTTCGGCTATGAGCAGGGCGCATTTACCGGCGCGGTCAAGACCAAGCCTGGCAAGTTTGAGATTTGCTCAGGAGGAACCATCTTCCTGGACGAGATTGGTGAAATGCCGGCGATCCTGCAAGCCAAGCTGCTGCAGGTTTTGCAGGACGGTACGTTCTCGCGCCTGGGCAGCCGTTCGCCAATGAAGGTGGATGTGCGCGTAATTGCCGCAACCAATATCAATATGAAAGAGGCAATGGCGCAGAAGACTTTCCGTGAGGACCTCTACTATCGTCTCAACGGGTTCACCTTGAATATTCCGCCGCTGCGCGAGCGTCGCGAAGAGATTCCGGTGCTTTCGGAATACTTTATGCGCAAGGGTGCCAAGCGCTATGGACGCGATCCGCTGCCTTTTTCGCCGAAGCTGATGAATGCTCTGATGGAGCATCCCTGGCCCGGAAATCTGCGCGAGCTGGAAAACGTCGTAAATCGTTACCTTGTTCTCGGCGAGGAGCGTGCGATTCTGGAAGAACTTTCGCCTTCGATCAGTCATTCCAGCGTTTCCGACCTCGGGTCAGAGGCTCCCTCTGGCGCTGGCCTGAAGGCGATGGTGCGTGGACTGAAGGGCAATGCCGAGGCAATGGCGATTGCGCGTGTGCTTGAAGGCACGGGATGGAACCGTAAAGCCGCGGCAAACGATCTCCAGATCAGCTACAAGGCGCTTCTGTACAAAATCAAACAATATGACCTTTCTCCACGGAGCCAGACTCAGTGACGCAAAAGGGCGACGGAAATACTCCTGAGATGCACCGGGTCGTGGTGCGTTATGAAGACCGGACTGTACGCGGATTTGCTGACGCAGATGAGCTGGGTACGATTGAGCAGTTGCTGCATACCTCTCAGCAACATCCTTTGGATTCAATCCGCCTTCGACTTTTGGATTCGGAGGAAATTGAAGAGCTTCCTACCGATAGCGCGAAGGCAATCTTCTTTGTCAAAACCTTCGAGGGCGATCTCAAACACAGAGCATTGCACTTTCACGAGCATGCTCCTGTTACCCAGGGACTTTGGGTGCGTGTCTATTTCCATGACAACGAGATGATCGAAGGCATTATCAGCAACACCTCAGATTATGTTCTCAAGGACGGCTTCTTCATGATGCCGACCGATCCCAACGGCAACAACAAGCTGGTCTATGTGCTGAAGGGCCGTTTGAAGGACTTCCATGTGCTGGGGCTGCGGAATCCTTCGAAGAATCTGCACGCTTAGTTATCTGGGTTATTAAAATGTAAGGGGCAGAATCAACGATTCTGCCCCTTTGTGCTGGTCGTAACCAAACGGTTCTCTATGCACCCACGGGTTCAGCGGCCTTAACGTTGACCGGCGTCAGCCAGTTGTAGCGGTCGGGCTTCTGACCATTGACGATGCTGAAAAACTCATCATGAATCGCGCGCGTGACCGGACCCATTTTGCCGTCGCCTACAAGGATGCGATCGACCGAGCGCAGGTGAGTGACTTCGGCCGCAGTGCCAGTGAAGAAGGCTTCGTCGGCGATGTAGAGCATCTCGCGTGGCAGCGCCTGCTCAACCACCTCGATGCCAAGCTGCTTGGCCAATGTGATAACAGAGTTGCGGGTGATGCCGCTGAGTACGGAGTTGGCAAGCGGCGTTGTGTAGAGTACGCCCCCACGGACGAGGAAGAGATTTTCGCCGGAACCCTCAGACAGATAGCCATTGACGTCAAGCGCAATCCCTTCCGAGTAACCGTTGATGTCGGCCTCCATGCGGATGAGTTGCGAGTTCATGTAGTTCGCTCCTGCCTTGGCAAGCGAGGGCATCGTGTTTGGCGCCAGACGATTCCAACTGGAAATGCAGACGTCAGCACCCTCATTACCGGAGACGTACTTGCCCCAGGGGAAGTTGGCGATATAGACCTCGACGGGATTCTTGAGGGGATTGACACCCGCTTCGCCGTAACCGCGGAAGGCGATGGGACGGATGTAGCAAGGAGCGACGCCGTTGGCTTCGACGACATCGACGACAGCGGAGCAAAGCTGATCGACGGTGTAAGGTAGCGGCATACGGTAGATCTTTGCTGAATCCAGCAGACGCTGCATGTGTTCCTGCAGACGGAAGACTCCAGTTGCATTTGGTTGGGCATAACAGCGGATGCCTTCAAAGACGGAGGACCCGTAATGAACGACGTGGGACATGACATGGATTTGCGCTTTGTCCCAGGGGATAAGTTTTCCGTTATGCCAGATATTATTTGTGGTTTGAAGGGCCATGCGATTCGCTCCTGAAGGCTGAGATTTAATTATAGCCGTGGATTCACAGGGCCGTGGGAGAATGGAGCGTGATGCTTGACCCCCATTCGATGAGCCTTGCGGTGCTGGAACGTTCGGCATATGTGCGGTTTTCCGTGCTTGCGCTCAGCTCTATCTTTTTTCTGGTGGATCCATTTGCCGCGCTGCCGACGTTCCTGGCGGTAACGGCTGGCTCAGACAAACAACACCAGCGTCGAATGGCATGGAAGGCTTCGCTGACGGCATTTATCTTTCTGTCGGTATTTGCAATTGCCGGTCAGTACATCTTTCGGATGTTCGGAATCACACTGCCTGCGTTCGAGATTGCGGGCGGCATTATTCTTCTGCTGATTGGGTTGGACATGCTGGAGGCGAAGCGCTCTCCGACACAGGAGTCCACCGAAGAGACGACCGAAGCAGCAACGAAAGACGATGCAGGCATTGTGCCGCTGGGCATCCCGATGCTGGCCGGACCGGGAGCGATTACCAGCGTGATGGTGCTGGTAGGGCAGGCGCAGACGAAGTGGCAGATGGCTGCGATTCTGATCTCCATCTTTATTACGGCGGCAATCTGCTATCTAGTGCTGGGTAATTCTGACCGTGTGGCACGGGCAATGGGCGAGACTGGTGTGCGCATTTTGGTGCGTATTATGGGCCTTCTGCTGGTAGCGCTTGCGGTGCAGTATTTTGTGAACGGGCTGGTTGATCTGGGTGTAATCGCCAAGCCATAGCAAGGTACCCCGCCCCGTACCTAAGTACCTAAAGCCTTGATATATAAAGACTTTGGTCTGAGAGCGTACCGGTAAAGTATTGATTTCAGAGAACTTATTTGCAAACTATTCAATTGATAGGGCTTATCCTGAATAATGTGTTGATGTGCTTATCCATCGATTATCTTAAGGATAACAGATGGATGGGTATAAATCGGCAGAGATATGTATTGTGTTTTGTTTGAGTTAGATGGTTTTGGGATTGACAAAGAAAAAGTAGAAAGCCAGAAAAGAGATTATCTTGATGGGATTGGAAGACGATGCCCTGGTGATAAAGATGGAGCCGAATCGGGTGGTTAGGGAGAAAAGGCTTGGCGCTCTTGAGACGCCGGAGTTTGCTTTGACGGATGCGTTCTTTGAACCGCTGCCGGAGGATGAGTTGGGCTTATGGAACGGAGAGGACGAGTGAGGGGTCTTTTTCTTCCATTCTCTCGAACTTGACTCGCGGAACGAACGTACAGTGAAGCATGGTTTGCGTCCGAATCCTGACAGCTTTTTCGGCTTGTTGTGTCCTGTTCTACGCTGTTCCCAGCTATGCGAAGAACACTGTAGACACTACCCAAGCACAGGCGATGATTGCATTTTTACAAAAATGCAATGCAGATTTGACGTCGGCACAGGACATCGACCGGTTGATGGGGTTATCTGGAACGGAGCTCATCATTGCCCAGCAGAACATCTCTCGCCGGATTACAGCAGCGCAATATCGAATAGTGCTTACCGCTGCGTGTAAGGGGCAAGTTGCGCATATCAAGCCTTCAGAAGCTGGTACGAAAGCGGAAAAAGGGGTGCAGGGGCTGATGAATGATGTTGCTCCTTCGCTGATCTGGGGAAAGCAAAATGTAGCCATACTGCAAAAGCGCCTTAAATTTGCAGAGGCGAATGAAAGTTTTGATCAGGTGGCTCCGCTTGCGCTCAAAAATCTACCGGAGCCAATTAAATTGTCGCCAAAGCTGTACTTCGTGATGGGAGGGCGGGCCGGAGCAGCTGCATCGGAGCAAGGAATTTATATCGACCTGCTGGCCGACCTCTGGCGCTCGAAGGGGCACTCCAGTCCGATGACTGAGGAGCAGATGGTTGAGTTTCTGGCCCATGAGACACATCACATCGGCTATGGAAGAATCCTGGACCAGAAACGCGAGCGACTCCATCTAGAAGGAGGCCAGCTCCAAGCGTGGAATTTTCTGACCGATATTTTGATGGAAGGAAGCGCGACATTGCTGATCAATGGGCATGGAAGCTGGGCCGATTTGGAGGAGCAGCAGCATATTCAAGCAGACCTGGCCCGTTTGCCAACGTTGTTATCGGAGTCTCAAGAAATTTTGCAGCGGTCGATGGATGGAACGATGACTTCGGCGGCTTATGAGACCGCCAGTTCCGACTTTCTAGGCGAGGGCTACCATGCAACGGGAGCAAGACTCTTATACGTGATCGAGGAAGTTCGCGGCAAGGCTGGTGTTCTTGCAGCGATGGATGATCCAACGAGCTTGCTTGCGGCATACAACGACTGCGCTCGTCAGAAGGGCGAGACGTTTCTATTCAGTCCTGAGCTGGCGAAAAAGCTTGAGGCGATGGGTGTAAAACGTTAGAGAGGCCAATCATTTATGAAGCGGGCTTTCAGCCCTTTCATGCTTTTATTGGTCGCTTACCTGGGGCTTCTCACCCCAGCGTGCAAAGGCGCACGCCGGGGACCCCGACTCGCCCCGGGCTGGTATATGTCGCGTCGGTGGCGCTTGTTGATCAAACTTTGTTCACCTCACTCATCGCAACGATAAAACTGTTGCGATGAATGGGGCACCCGAGCGTTTGTGCAGGACGGAGTCAAAAGCGCTAATCGCGCAACTAACTCTTTCTTTGAAGCACAGGTCTTTTCCGCATCATCCAAAGAACCCAAGGAGAGATATTCATGGAACAGCGCTTTAATTTTTACGCTGCTGCGCCGGAAGCCTATAAAGCGTTAAGCAGTGTCGAGGCGTATCTGCACCAGTGTGGGCTGGAGAAAAAACTGCTTCATCTGATTAAGATGCGCGTCTCGCAGATTAATGGCTGCGCATTCTGTCTGGACATGCATTCAAAGGACCTGCGAGCAAGCGGCGAAGAAGAGCAGCGGTTGTATACGCTCGATGCATGGCGCGAGTGTCCCTGGTTCACGGACCGCGAGCGTGCGGCACTGGCCTGGGCTGAAGCGCTGACGCGGGTATCGGAAGATCACGTTCCGGATGCCGTCTACAACGAAGTGCAGAAGCAGTTCAACGAAAAAGAAATCTCGAATCTGAGTGTAGCGATTGCGATGATCAACGTATGGAACCGGCTCTGTATCGCTGCACGGGTACCTCCAGGAACCTATCAAGTCGGAACCAAGAATCACGCGAAGTAATATTTTTATTCTGCTCCGTGTATCGCTGAGGAAGAATCAGATGACAGCATTCGGAACGATTGTGTCTGCTGGTTTGCTGGCGGGTGCATTGGATATAACCGCTACAACAACGCTCATGTCTTTCCAGGGTCTCTCGGTCGAGAGGCTCTGGCAGGGCATTGCCAGCGGAGCTTTGGGCGAGTCGGCTTTCAAAGGCGGCAAGGGAACCGCTGCTGTGGGGCTGGTGTTTCACTTTGTGATTGCATTGACGGTTGCGAGTGTTTACTTTGCTGTCAGCCGTTCTCTGATGGTGCTGATCGCAAAGCCGATTTTTTGCGGCATCATTTATGGTGTGGTGGTTCATCTCGTGATGAGCCGCATTGTCGTTCCGTTATCGCGCGCTCCCCGGCGCGTGTTTTCGATGAAGGCATTTCTGATTCAGCTTATTATTCACATCTGCTTTGTCGGTCTACCGGTTGCTCTGATCGTAAGCCGCTTCTCAAGATAATCATTTTCCTGTGCAGACTCTGTTATGTTGGCAGGGCCGATAATTTGTCGGCGTTGCTGGCTTTGAATTTCAGGAGTATCTGAGTGGAGGGAAGAATGCGGCGAAGGGATTTTCTGGGACTGGCGACGGCTGCGGCCCTGGCAGGGACAAGTGGCGTGATGGAAGGAATGGTTCCTTCTGCGGAGCCGGCGATGGGGACTCCGGTACGAATGGGAAAGCCCGGGATGGAGCTGGGCCTGAAGGTCTCGCCCGGACGTGACCCGGAGACGACGATTCGGCGGGTGCATGATTTAGGGTTTTCCAACACCTTTTTCTCGCTTGATAGCTACATTGGGAAATTTACGCCCGCGCTGGCGAAGCAGATGCGCGGACTGCTGGACCGATATGGCCTGACGCTTACGACAGTCGAGGTAGTAGGGCCAGGGAAGCTGGTGTGGGATTTTATGCAGGGGCCATCGACCATCGGGGTGGTGCCAGAGGCCACACGGTCAGCGAGAATTGACGCGCTGCGACAGGTTTCGGATTTTGCGAAATTGCTGGGTGTCGGACAGGTGCAGACGCACTGCGGCTTTATTCCGGAGAATCCTTCTGAGCCGCTCTATGCGGAAGCGGTGAAGGCGATACAAACGGTCGCGAAACATTGCGCTGGAAATGGCCAGGACTTTCTGATGGAGACGGGGCAGGAGACGCCGACGACCATGTCGCGGATGTTGCGTGATGCGGCACAGCCGAACCTTGGCGTGGGACTGGATACCGCGAACCTCATTATGTATGGAAAAGCGAACCCGGTAGATGCGGTGGATATTATTGGGCCGCATGTAAAGAGCATTCATGCGAAAGACGGCCGTTGGCCGACAAACCCGGACAAGTTGGGCGAAGAGGTGCTGATCGGCACCGGACTGGTCGACTTCCATAAAGTATTTACCAAGCTGCATCATCTGGGATACAGCGGAGTCGTGACGATTGAGCGCGAAACCTCCGGGCCTCAGCAGATCGCCGATGTTCGGCAGGAGAAGCTGTATCTGGAGAAGGTCTTAAAACAGGTTATCGGCTAGGAGAGGCCACATAAAGAGATAGCAGCGTGATAAAAACAGTGCCCCGGGACCTAAAGCCCCGGATGCAATCAAGGAGCTTACGGCACGGCTAAAGCCGTGCCCTTAACCGAAACCGGAAGCGGCTTTCCGCAATCTGCAAAGCCGCAGAGCGGATGGGGAAGCAATTACGGCACGGCTGAAGCCGTGCCCTTAAGGGGAGAGCATGGGACAGATGGATCGGCGGGATTTTGTGAAGACAGGCGCGGCGGCATCGGGACTGCTGCTTTTGAAGTCGAAGACTGCATTTGGATATGAAGCGAACTCTGCGGTGCGGATGGGTTTGCTGGGCTGTGGCAATCGCGGCACGACGGTGGCAAACTCGTTTGCGAAGTATGCCGGTGCACGTGTTGTGGCGCTTGGCGACATCTTTCCTGACAAGCTGGCCGCGGGCAAAGCGCATTTTGACCAGTTGAACCAGAGCCTAGGTCAATCCGCGATTGAAGAGAACCTGCTCTTCCATGGGCATGATGCCTTTCAGGAGCTTGCGCACGCCAAAGGTGTCGATATGGTGCAGATATCTACGCCTCCCTGGTTCCATGTCGAGCATCTGGAAGCCGCAGTGAATGGTGGCAAGCATGTCTACTGCGAAAAGCCGGTCGGCGTGGATGTAGCGCAGGCGAAGAAGGCATTGGAGATTGCAAGTAAGGTGAAGAACTTGAGTGTCGATGTCGGCTTTGAGGTTCGGAGCGCGCCGCCAATTGCCGCAATCATGGAGAAGGTGAGGGGCGGCGCTCTGGGAAAAATTGCGTCGCTTTCAGGGAACTACTACGCTCCGGCTTCGACAGAAAAGCCGGTGAAGGGCCCTTCGCACGATGAGTGGCGGCTGCGGAACTGGCTATGGGATCGTGCGCTCTCGGGCGACATCCTTGTGGAGCAGAACATCCACATCATCGATCTGTGTAATTGGGTGCTCGGCGCGCATCCGCTAAAGGCGATGGCGACTGGCGGTCGAAATATTCTGACGCATCCGGGAGACTGCTGGGACAACTATCAGGTGATCTATACCTATCCGAATGACGTGCATGTCAGCTTTGCATCCACGCAGTTTGGAAAATCCGCATTCAGTGCGGGAGTGCTCATTTTTGGCGCGAAGGGAATGGCAGAGGCTCCATATGCCGGGCCGATTCGCATTACTGGTGAGACGAAGTGGACCTGGCAGGATGGATCGGGTGCACCGAGCACAATAACTTCAGGTACATTTGCCGCAAACGGCGCCTTCAATGACAATCTTGCGCTGGCTGATCGCGAGAAGACACGCAGCTTTATCGAGAGCATCACGTCGGGTCGTTTTCATAACCAGATTGCCGATGGTGTGGAGAGCGCACAAAGCTGCATGTTGGGCCGGATGGCGGGCTATCAGAAGCGTGAGGTGACATGGGAGGATCTGCTGGCCCATGGAGAGACTTATCCGCTGGGCCTGAATCTGAACCAGTTTTCATAAATACAAACACATGTGGAAGCCTGAGCATCTGACAGGTTGAGTCTTCGACATTTGATTGGTGAATGGAGGACCACGTGGGTCACATTAAAAGATCATTGCGGCATTTTCTGTCCGGGATACTGGTTCTGGGAGCGATGTGCGCTCCGGCGTGGGCGCGGTTTCAGCCGCCCACCTGCAAGAATGCGTTTACGCAGCAGCAGGAGATTACTGAAGGTCAGAAGGTAGCGGCGCAGGTTTATAAGCAGATGCCCGTGCTGCCGGACAGCGATCCTGTTTCAAAGTATGTCCGGGACCTTGGCGCTAAGCTGGTGGCGCATGCGCCAGGATACAAGTGGCCCTATAACTTCCATGTTGTAGCGAGTGAAGACATCAACGCCTTTGCACTGCCGGGTGGCTCGATCTTTGTAAACCTGGGAACGGTGCAGGCAGCGGAGACCGAAGCGCAATTGGCGGGAGTGATGGCGCATGAGATCTCGCACGTGGTGATGCGGCACTCGACCTGTAACCTGACAGCGCAGCAGTCGAAGAGTCTTTGGTATGGGCTGGGGAGTATTGCTTCGGCGATTCTGCTGGGCAACGGGACTGCAGGACAGCTTAGCCAGGCGGCGATTGGCAGCGTGCAGAGTCTCGATTTTCTGCATATGTCGCGTGAAGACGAAAAGCAGGCCGACCTTTTGGGTGCAGGAATTATGTATGATGCCGGGTTCGATCCGCGTGGTCTGCCGCAGTTCTTTGAGACGATTCAGGCGAAGTATGGTTCCGGCGGGGCGCAGTTTCTGAGTGACCATCCGAATCCCGGCAATCGAACGCAGTATGTGAATGCGGAGATTGCCACGCTGCCGCGCCTGACGCACCCGATTGTAACGACGCCGGAGTTCAAGCGCGTTCATGCGATTGCGATGAAGGAGAAGGCGCTTCCCGCTAAAGAGATTCAGTCGGGCGCATGGCGTCAGAGCGGCTTATATGCTTCGGGGCCGGGGGCTGGCGCTGGTCAGGTGCCGCTACCGGCCAGCCAATCAGGTGGAGCGGCCCAGGGAACGGCTCCGAGGCTTGATAAAAAGGCACTTGGAATTGGTGGCCGCATGGTTAGATACCAGGGGCCGCGGTTCTCCATTGATTATCCGCAAAGCTGGCAGAAGCTCGGTGAGGCGTCTGATGGAGTGACTCTTGCGCCAGCAAATGGTGCAACCTCCGCGGGGCTGGCCTATGGGGCAATTGTGTCGGTGATAGGAGTTGGCGGCAATGGAGCTACCGATGCGGCCTCGCTGCGCTCTGCAACGGCAGCGCTGATGCAGAAGCTGAGTCAGCAGAACGGCGGTCTGGAGCAGGTGGGCCAGATCAGGACGCTGACCATCAATGGAAGGCCGGCGAATATCGTGGAGCTGCGTGGCCGCTCGCCTGTGGCTCAAGGAGGCAGGCAGTTGGCGGAGCGAGACCGTCTGCTGACTGTGTCTCGCTCTGATGGAGATATGAGTTATGTGGTTTTTGTGTGCCCGGAGCCGGATGCAGAGCTGCTGAACTCGACGTTCAATGCAATGGCCTCAAGTTTCCGTCCGGAATAGATGAGGCAAGGGAATTGATGGTATGCGAAGGGGTAATTTGTACGTATTTTCTTGCTCCTCTGATAGCTTTCAACAGGAAACTTGAGTTTTCAACAGCCTGAAAGTTGCGCGGAGAGCGGGTCACTGCTACTCTCAAGAAGTCGCAGAGATGTTGTGCTTGCAGGAAGATGAAAAGCACGATACTCTGAATAGGCAAACAAGCTTCGCACCTTGCTAACAAGGGATGATGAAGCGCAGTCCAAGCGTTTGACCGGATTCAAGGTAGTACTTATCCGGAAGCCAAGCCCAAGCCACTGCAGTTGAATTGAAAAGAGGGCCAAGTGCCCCGCGATCATTTTGTGGTCGTTAGGTTGTTTTGACAGATTGCGCTGAGCGAAAGAGATGCTGGTTTTTCGGGTGTGAGTTGAGCCCCAAGAAGGTCAGAAAAAAGAAGTTGACAGATGATTCAAACTTCGATAATCTCAAAAAGTTCGCTAAAACGTCACCGCTTGCTGACGGATACGGTAAACGGCTGAATTGAAGCCGGTAACGAGCAGCGGGCCACATTTGATAAGTGGCAAATTTACAGACGAAAACAGCGCCTCAAGTTCGAGGACACGAGTAGGGCTTTTGCCGACTCCGTCCTTGATCCAAAGCTGCCCGCTCAGGTGGATGCAGTCAGGATCTTTGACAACATGGTTGAACGTGCCAGTCGTGAGATGATGCGAAATTTGGTTTAGTCATTCTCACTAGTTATATCCTTCGGATCTTTCGAGCATCCGGAGGCGCTTGAACCGTCCCGACCCCTGTCGATGGACGGCAAGCAAACCAAGATTAAACGAGAGTTTGATCCTGGCTCAGAATCAACGCTGGCGGCGTGCCTAACACATGCAAGTCGCACGAGAAAGTGGCTTCGGCCATGAGTAAAGTGGCGCACGGGTGAGTAACACGTGAATTATCTACCTCCGAGTGGGGAATAACTGAGAGAAATCTTAGCTAATACCGCATAACACTTACGAGTCAAAGCAGCAATGCGCTTGGAGAGGAGTTCGCGGCAGATTAGTTAGTTGGCGGGGTAATGGCCCACCAAGACGATGATCTGTATCCGGCCTGAGAGGGCGCACGGACACACTGGAACTGAAACACGGTCCAGACTCCTACGGGAGGCAGCAGTGGGGAATTTTGCGCAATGGGGGAA
>DASRSR010000199.1:0-8826 GCA_035656355.1 Edaphobacter sp. | reverse complement strand
CTATAAGGGGTCTTTTCGTGTCTCTGCGAGCCGACAATCGTAGGAGAAGCGACGGAGTTCACCAAACCTTCCGCGATCTGGCTGGAGAACCCATTCTCAAGCGTGATGCCATTTGTCGGGCAATTATTGATCGAACAATCGCCGCTCAGGAAGGTTGATGTGAACTGGAAGGGGAAATTGAAGCCCAGATTCGGCGCGCCACCAGTGCTTTCATTTCCGCCAAAAAATATTCCATACCCGGCACGGACAACCGTTCTGTCATTCAACCTATAAGAAACGCCTATTCGCGGAGCAAAGTTCGTATGCTGCGCAGTTACGAGTCGCCGGTCGTTGTCATAGGCCACCTGCACATTGTCCTTAGCAAGCAAGTTGAGGAAACCTTGCGGCAACTGGAATCCTGACTGACTCTTGGGAAGTACGAACACTCCCGAGCCGGAGCCAGGGCCTAATGTCGATGTTGGATAAAACGATGCCTGGCGATCATGGCGCTCGAGAAATGGCTGCACAAATTCGTAGCGAAGGCCCAGGTTGAATGTCAGATTCGGTAGGGCTTTCCAGTCATCCTGGAAATAGAATCCATTGTTCCATCGCTCCTGGTCCACCCCCGCCAAACTTGACAGTGATGAACTGCTTTGCGAGTTGGCCAGGAAATCGGCAACACCTGAACCGGTAAAGCTCTTTCCTGGAAGCCCCGTGTACTTGCCGTTGAAGTTGTAAGCGCCACGAGGGGCTGTTGGGGCAAGAACATAAGAGCGGATGTGCTGAAAACTAAGTCCAGCTTTTAGGGTGTGGTTGTTTATGACCTTCGTGACGTTGTCGAGTATCTGGAAGACATTTTCGTATTCGTTAGCGGCATAATACTGAGGTGCCCCAAAGCTGGAAATGCCTGAGATAGACGTAGCCGGCAGGCCGCCGTTGAGCGGCGCAAATGGAATACCGCCCAGCCCAACCTGGGAGGCCGTGTCAATATTCGCTCCGGGCTGAGTATCGCTGAAGTGACCATAGTTATAGCCGAACCGGAATTCGTTGATAAGGCTGTCTGAAAAATCATGTGTTTCACTCAAGGCGAAATTATTGCCAAAATTCTTGATATCGCCGTCGCTGCCATAGCCTCCGCCGTCGAGAATAGGGCCTAACGGAGAAGGATAGAAAGATCGTTCATTGAGATAGCTGAAGCGGGCGAAAGCCTGATCTTTATGACTGATAATCCAATCCAGGCGTGTATCCCATTGAAAGGTATTGTCCGTGACCTTTCGTTGAAAAGCATAGTTGTTGAAGAGCGCCCCGTTTCCTGAGTTGGGTAAGGGATAGAGATTTAGGATATGCTGCGCTACAGCATTAATCTGGTTGGGGCAAAAGACATTTTCCTGCCCATTGCAAACAAGAGGTTGCGCAGGATCTGCACTTCCAGGCTGGTATAGGTGAATTGGCTGGGCCGAACCGGTAAGACTGGGATTGAGCAGTTCGGAGAAATTGCCCTGCCGTTCAAGCAGTGAAGGCACACTGTAATTGGCGCTAGGTGAATTAAAGACAATCCTGTTGGCTTCCACGTCCCCGAAGAAGAACAATTTATTTTTGAAAATTGGAAGTCCCAATGTGGCGCCAAATTGGTTCTGGCGATATTTCGGCACCGACTTCGCAAAGTAATCTCTGGCATCGAGTATGTCGTTGCGCCAGTATTCCCATAAATCGCCATGAATATCGTTTGTACCCGACTTGATGCTGGCGTTGACAACGGCACCGGCGGAATGTCCAAATTCAGCACTATAAGCGCCAGTTTGAACCTTGAACTCTGCAAGTGCGTCTGGTGGAGGTCGCACAACGAAACTCGCCCCATTCAGGAAATCGACAACATTGGTATTGTTGTCTACACCATCCAGAATGAAATTGTTCTGCTCGGCACGCTGGCCATTGGCATTGAAGTCGCCCTTGCCCGCACCGCGCGCACCGTTGGCCGGCGCTATACCTGCTGACAATTGCGCGATAAAGACCCAATTGCGGCCATTCAGTGGCGTAGCGTCAATTGTCTTTGCCGAAATAACCTGTCCCGTGGATGCATCTTCCGTCTGCATCAGAGGAGCAGCGGACGTTACCTCCACCATCTCACTGGTCGCGCCTGGCTTCAATGCAAAATTCACCTGCAGCCGCTGCTGAATATCGAGATGAATACCTTCACGTTTCATCTGCGTAAATCCAGGTGCGCTTACAAGGATGCGATAGTTTCCGATCTTGATCGGAGAAAAAGTGAAAATTCCCGACGAGTCGGTTTGTCTGGTCAGTGTAAGGCCAGTATCTATGTTTGTCAGAGTTACCTTTGCTCCCGGAACAACAGCACCTAAGATATCGGTGACGGTTCCCGTCATCGTCCCCTGGTCCGTCTGGGCATGAGCAACGATGCCGACACTCAAAAAAACCACAAACACATGAAAGATTATCCGTGTCCGCCATCGAGCCGTCCTAAACGCGCAATTTTGCATAATAGTTCCTCTGACTGGCACACCCCTGAGAGTGCAACTTTTTCGGGTACGTTACCGTTATGTTTTTCAAACGAGGTGAATCGTATTTGCGGGAAATACCGAATGTCAAGCAATAAATTTGTATTTTATAAATTTTTTGGCGAGTGGAATTGCTGTCTAAGCGTGTACGTTACCTCAGAGAGCAATTCGAGGCATCAATTGAAAACGGGTTCTAACCTCATTGCCTATGTGATTTCCAGATCAGCTACTATAAAACCGCGTGCAAAACCAACCCGCCAAATCGCCGGGCATTAAGGAAATCGCCAGCGCGCTCGGTATTTCAATTGCCACAGTCGATCGCGCCTTCCATA
Source organism: Edaphobacter sp. (assembly GCA_035656355.1). Classification (GTDB taxonomy): domain Bacteria; phylum Acidobacteriota; class Terriglobia; order Terriglobales; family Acidobacteriaceae; genus Edaphobacter. The sequence goes on along the minus strand of DASRSR010000199.1, from coordinate 5,999 downwards.
ATCGGCCTGGCGTAAATGCAACCACGCGCGATCGCATTCTCAAGATGGCAGCCAAACTTGGTTATCGTCCCAATGTTGCCGCTCGCGCTCTTAAATTGAACCGCAGGTTGCGTATTGGTGTGCAATTGCCACTAGAGATCGCGTCCTTTTTTGATCCATTGGGAGAAGGTATTCGGGCGGCAACAGATGCTATGTTTGGGGTTGATCTCGATATAAACTTCAGCACGTATCCCCGGCTTGGTTCTGGAGACATCGATCTGCTTCATGCAGCTCTAAAAGAAAAATACGATGGCCTGATTTGCACGCCCGGAGACGCTGCAAAGGCCGATCCGATGATCCGCGAACTTGGCCGCAACGGAACCGCGGTTATCTGCGTCGCATCGGATGCTCCGCGTAGTGAACGATTGGCCTCCGTTTCGATTGACGGCTATATCAGCGGCTCGCTCGCGGCGGAACTACTTTCGCATACTCTGCTCGTCCCTGGAACAGTTGCTACGATTACTGGCGCTCTGCGCACGCTTGACCATGCCGAAAAGCTGCGCGGTTTCGCCGCGACAATAGCGCTGGTTGCTCCTCATCTCTCGCTGCTTCCCGTTCTCGAATCGCATGATAATCCAGAGGAAGCTTATCATCAGGCGCGGAATCTACTAAAAAGCCACCCCGAATTGCGAGGGCTCTACATCAGCACTGCGAACAGCTTGCCTGTCCTGCGCGCAGTTCGCGAACATGGGCAATTAGGACGGCTCCGCATCATAACAACAGATCTTTTTGAGGAACTGCTGCCGATGCTTGAGACTGGAGAAGTATTGGCAACGCTCTATCAGAGACCTTTTACACAAGGAAAAACTGCTGCGGAGTTATTGCTGCGTTTTCTGGTCGAAGGAATGCGCCCGAACTCCACCATGCGCCTCGCGCCGCACATCGTTTTGCGCAGCAATGCATCGCACTTTGCACGATATCTTGGTGCTGCCCATTCATTAACTTCCGATACAACGAAACCAGTTTAAGGTTTGTGAAGCACCGAATCGTTGGCTGAAAGACTGCTACGGTAGAGTTCTATCGGACTTCAGTCGTCACACTAGAACCTGCAAAATTTCCACCGGGAAGCGGAATCGCTATTCGCTTTCCGTTTGCATTCACGTTTAGGTTCAATGGCTCATTTTCGGGGTTTGACGCAGTGATCCTCCAGCCACCGGTCATCTGCTTGACCATCAAAAGGCACGAATGATCAACCTCAATTCGACCCAGCGGAGTCACTAGCAAGGCCGGTCTTCGAAATGCGATCTCAACCAGTCTGAGACTTCTGCTATAAACCGCCTGAACATCTCTGGTGTTTGAAAGCACATCCAACGTCGGATGCCTGGAGCGTTCTGCTGTCTTCCTTTTCGAAACGTCAGGCAGAACTACATATTGATAAGTGGCATCGTGAGGTGAGCGGCCATGATCGATCCAGAGATTGAAGACCGGAAGCGTAACCAGTTGATTCGATCCTGTACCAATATCTGACCATCTTCCAGTCTGTGGGCCAACTGATAAAGAGACCTGTGAGTTGGGACCAAAGATATACCCGACGTGATTGTGATAGACCCAGGTACCCCTATCCGCTTTGAAAGTTTGGAGACCTCCCCTAAAGGAATGCTGGGTTTGGCTGGTAAAAACATCTCCCAAAAGCCGCGGTTGATTTACATCGGTTACAACGTCATGTTCGGAATCATCAGAGAGCGTGATGGCCGCCCCAAGTCCTGCATAGCTGTCATCGAAGAAAAACCAGGCCTTCTTTGCAACCAGATTTCCACGCACCAAATCCATTGCTGCCATACCATAGGTTCCATCGGAAACCCCACCGGTGAATGTGGTTTTGCCTCGGGCTCCTATGGGGTTCTTTTCACCTGTTTGCAGAGTTCCTTGAATCGTAGTGGTGCCGGGTAGCTTGGTCCAATCCCAGACAGGGAAAATATCTTTGTATTCGTCTCCGGTCAGATAAAGGAAATTTACCCCATCCGACAGGTGCTGTGACTTTTTCCCTTCACTGTTTACCTGTTCGCCGTTCAGCATGCGCTTCGACAGCATCTTTACCGATGTGTAAAAGCTCTTTCTGCGATGTGCCATAAAGTCGGAGCACCAAAATTGTTTATTGCCTGCAAATTCGGGAGCACCCGCTCGGCCTTGCAATCGCGCCGCAAATGCTTGGAATTCTTTCTGGCGTGGAGTTGGTTCCGCCGCAAGCATTGCGACGACATTTCCCAGGCTGTATGCCGAACCTGCCGGAGAAATAGGTCCGGCAGACCAGTCGTGCGGAACGGCTACTTTTCCCTGCCGGGTGATCTCCCGGCCAACCGCACTGTAGTCGAAGACACCTCCTCGTATCATCCACTGCTCGCCGTCCAAAAGGTATGAACTGAAAATGGCCATCCGGTCGGGTGGAATCTGAAAGCGCGTTCCCCACGCAAAAGAGATAAATCGCCCGACGTCATTGGCGTAGGCTAGCCCATATCCGCCATTGTAGAGTTGTGATCCATGCTGATGAAATGAATCATCCTGCTGTATCCCTTCTTCTGCAGGGCTGACGATTTTGATCTCCTGATACATCCGGTCATATCCTTCGGACACTGTATCCGGATTATTCTGCAGGCACCCACGAACGATCTCAATCGCCACGCCCCATGTCAGATTCGCTCCAGTCCAAGGAACTCTGCGCCAATTGCTGCGCTTCATGATCTGCACAACCTTGGCAAGCTGATCGCCGGGAAGTTGTGGCAACATCAGGGCAGCGATCTCCCCCGTCAATTCGGGAACGCCGATCTCATTCCACCACCAATTCGGGTTTTGATAATCATGAGATGTCCATACCTTGAGAGCACTAATGATCTTTGCCTCAAGCCTGGGGTCGGGGCGACTGGCATCGCGTTTAAGCCGCGCCGATTTAGCCATCAGCAATGTTCGTTGCAGATGATCGATATTCCGCCAAATAGAGCGGCCGGAAGCCTCATAATCGATATCGGGCCACGTTCCGTCAGCTTGAAGCGATGCAGCATACCTTGCGCTTTTTGTATTCAAGTCTGCAATGGCAACTGAATCGACCGGTAGTACGGAAAGGATATATCGATGGCGAATCAGCGCTATTTCTGAGTCTGCAGAACCGTTAGAGAGCGCTAGCTGGCCTTCCGCCTGTAATCGTGATGAGAAGAGAAACACATTGAAAACGAGCAGAAATACAGCCAGCGTGGCAAAAGGCTTTTTCATTTACGAATTCTCTGATCAAGTATTCCACACACAGGCGAAGGATTAATTACCTTGACGATGTGATTGTGAAGCAGCAGATGTTGGCGATGGCGGGGAGTTGAGAGGGATTACGATGCGCGCCACCAGTCGATTGTTACTAGAACGCGAACAGCCACTGTTTTGATTCTGGACGGGGCTGACTTGTACGTAATCTGTACGCGGTTTGTACGCTGGATTTACAAATCGTGACAATCATGACAGATTTGCAAATTGTAGGATCAATAAGTACGTATTTTGCCATGGCAGAGCCCTGCCCGACTCCCGCAGCCTCCACCATCTAAGTAACTGGAATGAATAATCTAGTTCTCATTCAGGGGCACCTTAGAAGATTTCGCTCTATCTTGAAGCCCAACTACTGGAAGAGGCCAACCAGCGGGGGGCCGCCAGCCGTGCTTCCATTCAAACCCATCTTAATCGTTCCACTTCCGCTCAAATTCAGTTTATCCACTACGATGTTGCCGATTGCATATGTCGTCGAAACGCCGGCGCCGTTCCACTTTACCTGGTCCTGGAAATTGGTATTGTGAAAATAAAATGCGCCGGAGAAAGCCAGCGATGCGCCCGCTCCAACCACAGTGCCGTTGAACGAATTCGAATGGTCCAGAAAGAAAAGCAGCCCTCTAATTCCCGAAGCCGAGTAGGTATCGGTACTCGTTGAGCCAACGTAGGTTCCGCCAGAGCTACATTGCGATACCAGTACATTTCCGCTAAGAGAAGATGGCATCCCGCTGGGGGTTGTAGTGCCTGAGCAATTCAAGTAATACGACGGAACTGATTTGATATTGCTGCTGGTAGCGCCCGATCCACCGGCAAACTGAGGCCCCCCGCTTAGAAAATAAAATACGACACCCTGAGTCGAAGGCTCGGTAGCTGGCCATGCATTCCGAATGGTGGTGCTTGAGCCGACCTTCAGGTTACCGTTCAGGTAATAAATCCCAGGTTGGAAGATCACAACATCGCTGCTATAACCAGCAAGACTCGATGTGTCAATACCATTTGGATAATACCCAGGATTGAATTCCAGACAGTTCCCATAAACATTTCCGTAGGTGCTGCTGTATGTGAGGTAGTGCTGTTTTGGATTCGTATTCGGGCAACTATCTACTCCAGTCGCAACCCACGTACCGGTGATGTTGCCATAAGTAGGATTGATCGTTGGGGTATAACCGGGCACAGGAGTCGATGCTGCGGGAACCATAGTTAAGGGTTTCGCAGGAGCCGGGACCGCGTTATACGGATCCGCGACTGCGGCAACACCCGCATTCCAATGCCCTGTTGTGCCCCCGCTCCAGGCGCTGGTGCTGCCGCAGACTGGAGCTGCGGTTGGTCCCCCCGACAAACTGACATCGGCGCCAGTGCCATTGGGTCCCGCCGAACTGGTGTCAATCTTGCCTGATCCGGAACAATTGAACGCGAGCGCGCAGCTAGAACCTGTGCAAGATTGATTCTTGCCATAGGTGGAGTTGATCTGAATACTTGTCGTCGGACCGCCGGAAATCTGAATCACAGTTCCACCGGAGATAGTCAGCGTACCGGGGTCGGTGGGGTTCAGGATAATGAGCGGAGCGTTTGCCGGTCCTGGCATAAGTCCACAGGTGCAGCTTGCCCCAACTTCCTGGTAACCCTTTCCCAAGAGCGCCATAAACCAGGTCTTTACATTCTCCTGGACGGTCACTTTCAGAAAAGGATTGGTAACACTTGCTGGCTGAACGCCGGTCACGGAGGTGGAGGCGGGAAAGGTCCAGCTTACCTTGCTGCCCGCTGTCGTTGCGGTGTAGCCCGCGCCGTTGAAGCCGTTTCGATTGGCATACCAGCATATGGTTGAGTTCGAGGACGAGGTGCAGTCGCTGCTGGTTCCGGGAGTAAATCCCATCGACGGCGGAGTGGTTCCCCTGGCCAGGTAGAGCATGTCCATTGCGCCTGCCTGGCAGGCCGCATCGGCGGCCGTCTGGGCCGCCTGACGGCGAAACCAGAGATAACCGAAGTCCACCGAGAAGGCCAGCGACCCGAGAAGAAACGTAGCCAGCATAATGATGAGCAGTATCGATGCCTGGCCCGATTCGCTGTTGCGGATTATTTTCGCTTCCTGCATTGGTTCGTTCCTGGCCGGTTTCGGCTTGTGGATCAAAAGATAGTCCGTCCCTCGGAGGTAAAGGTCATGGTCCGCTCCAGGCCGGGAAAGTTCACATAGGGAACGTAGGTGTAGACCACGCTCACCGAGACAGGATGCCCCGGCGCGGCAGTGGCATCGCCATAGGTTACGTTGATCGTCATCGCAGATACGTCGTGAAGAGAGGCGGAAGCAGCCGTCTTAACAACCGCTTTTACGTTGTCGTAGCTCTTATCGGTGCAACCATTGTCAGGACCGCTGCAATTGCTGCTGTTTGTTCCGTGCATGATCGCGTAACGGACACCCTCCTGCGCCGCATCGTTGAGCACGATGCAGGTGTAACTGAACATGCACAGCTCGAAGAGTCCGAACGCCAGCAGGAAGGTAACAATAAGAGAGAGCGCTGTCTCGATAAGCGCTGAAGCGGTCTCGTCCTGCAGGTCTCCGCGAAGCCCCCAAAACAACTTGCGATTTCTGAGCATCACTGCATTGCCCTCATCTCGACAAAGCGATGGAAGGTCAGATTGGGAAATACTCCTGCAGGAAGAGGAATGGGAGGAGTGACGGTGTAGACGACATCGACGCGGTTCAACTGAAATACCGGAGA
>DASRSR010000198.1:0-4024 GCA_035656355.1 Edaphobacter sp. | reverse complement strand
TTTATTCGAGCGCAGAAAAAGCGGCTCCTATCATGCTGAGATCTGAGCCGCCTTTCTTCCTGATTCACCCTGTTAGCGAAACGATTATTGATACATCTTTAAGGCTTCCGGAGCTTTGGTTTTATCGAGCCATCCTCTTGTACCTGGATGAGCGTTTCCCACTTCTGGACCGCTACCCGGCGGCATCCATTCGTTCGAGGGCGTCTCCTGAGCTTTGCGGTAAGCGGTGCGTACCTGTTGGGGCAGCGTGGTAAGTTCGGCAGCAATCTGCTGCTGGATCGCTGCGACGATCTCGGGGTGCTGATCGGCGACGTCGTAGCTTTCCGCCGGATCGATAGCAAGGTCGTAAAGCTCAGGATGGCGCAGCGAATAGTTTTTGCGGCCATGTGCCAGCGGAGGCAGATACGGAGGGTCGCTATAGCGGGAAATATGCAGCTTCCAGTTGTCCATGCGCGCGCACTGCAGGTCCCAGTCCATGAAGTTGAGCAGGACTCTGGATTTGGGAGTTCTCTCTTCTCCAGTGAGCACCTGCCATACGTCTGTGCCATCGAAGGCGGCGTTGGCCTGCTTTGCCCCGCAGAGAGCGCTTAGCGTCGGCGCGATGTCCATGTGCGAGAGCAGATTGTTCTGAACCACGCCCTGGGGAAGGGCAGACGGCATCGACATTAGACATGCGATGCGGGCTCCACCTTCGTAGGTCGTTCCCTTGCGCCCGCGTAAGCCGCCGGTGCTGCCCTGAAACCACGGGCCGTGATCGCTGGTGAAGATGACGAGTGTGTTCTCGCGCAGTTTTCGTTTTTCGAGAGCGGCAAGAACCTCGCCCACGCTCCAGTCGATCTCGCCGACTGCGTCCCCGTAAATGCCAGCCTTCGACTTTCCGCGAAAACGCGAGGAGGCATGGATGGGAATATGCGGATACGAGTGTGCCATGTACAAAAAGAACGGTTCATTTCCAGAGCGATGAATAAAATCCACCGCCGCTTTGGTATACGTTGCGGTCAATTCATCTCGATCTGCTTCCGGCTGCTCGATGTGCGCATTACGCAATAGCGGTAGCGGGTCCATATCGACGCTGTAAGGAACGCCGAGATACTCCTGAAATCCGCGGCTGGTCGGAAGAAGTTCCGGCGTGTGTCCCAGATGCCATTTGCCAATGGCCATGGTGCGATAGCCGGCGCGGCCAACCATATCGGCAAGAGTATCGGTTCCGGTTGCCATGCCCACCGTATCCATCGGGAAGTACACACGGTTGACTCCGGTGCGCTGTGGATATTTTCCCGTAAGCAGTGCCGCGCGAGATGGAGAACAGACAGGATGAGGTGTTGTGTAGTTGGTGCAGCGAATCCCTTCTGCCGCCATTCGGTCGAGGTTCGGAGTATGCAGTTTGGAGCCATAGCACCCGAGATCGCCAAAGCCCAGATCGTCACAGATGATGACGATAATGTTCGGGCGCGAAGGCTTCTTCAGTGACTGATTGCGTACAACACCGAGCGCGGAAGATGCCTTTGTAACAGCAAGCGATGCGCCCGCACTTGCCAGAAATTTTCTCCGATTCATAGAACCTCATCTACATGATCCAGGATTGATGTTTGCGAACCAGTGTAGTTCCAGATTGGGAGGCGCGTCATTTATTTTTCTTGGTTTGTGAGAAAATTTTCACAGTTACAATCTCATGCGGGTGCATGGTGAATTGGAAGCCGTTAATTCCTGCATGTGGTAGCGGCTTTTGATTTCGCTCGACTGCATCCGTCTGCCAGACCTGCTGGACGTGCAGCAGCGGTGAACGCACTGTGACGGTTCGTGTTGTATCTCCCAAGTCAAGAAATCGGAGGACAATGCCGTTGCCATCTTCAGCCGCTTTCCAGGTATCGAGCAGCACATTCGAGTCGCTGACCTGGAGAAAGCTGTCCTGTTTGCCACTGAGTGGTCCGGGCACATCCTGCGCTTTATCCTGCGAGGTAATCTGGTCGTGCTCGAGCGGCGTCATCTCTTCCCAACCCATTCGGCTCAAAGCGGCAGCGTTGGTCGATGTTGTACTGGTGATGACATAACGGAAACGGAAGTGGCCTCCCTGGGCGGCGCGATAGTTTGTGTTCCAGTAGTTATTCATCACATAGGAGAAGATGGTTCCTGTCCGCTGACCAAACTGCGATGGCCATTGTCCACGGTTAATATCGCCAAGCGTTACCAGCGGAGCATCGAGCGGCATGACTGTGGCCGATACACCGTTCTGCTGTGCCGAAACCCAGTGCTGCACAGAGAACCACTCATGGCCTGCGCCGGGATACATGTCTTTCGCCGGATCGACAACGCCGGTCTGTATCTCATACTGAAACTGCGGCTGCTGCATAGCAAACGGAAAAGCGAAGTAAACGCCCTCTTTCGTTGTTACTTCTTTTTTATCGACATCTTCGACAAACTCAATCTTCTTTTCATGATCGAAGAGTTGAATCTCGGTCGTAATTTCAGGGGTATTGGTGTCTGTACTCTTCATGCGCGCCACCCAGCCGTATGGTGTGCGTTCAACGGAGATCAGCTTGCCACTGTGTGATGCATGGACCTGAAGCTTCGCATCGGGATGCACATGACTGAAAGCCAGAATCTTGTTCGGGCCATGATCGCCCCCGGTTACATATAGGTACTGCCCGAAGCGGTAAGGGCTTTGCCGGTTGACCAGCTCGCGCTGTAGTTGCTTGTCGTAGATGCTCAATACCGCGCCCGATTCAGGATCGAGCGTCACGCGATAATACGGGCTTTCGAGAACAGTAGTGTGGCTGGTTGCTGCGGGCGGCGGCGCAGAATCTTCATGACGAATCTGGAAGACTTTGTAGCCCACAGCAGGAATGTTCTGCGCAACAAAACGCACATGCAGGAAAGATCCATGATTGCCCAGCACCTCATACGGAATAACTGTGCCTGTTGATGGATCGAAGATCTCCTGATCATGATTCAGATCGAGCGATACCAGGCCGGTGCGGCTCCAGTTCAGAGCGTTGAAGACGATCAGGCTGTTCTGTCCCGCCGAAATGGAATTCGCTAGTGTCGCCATGCTGTCGCGGGTCAGGAAGTCAGCTTGCGCGGCTGCTTTTACTGCGTAACTGTCCTTAATCTTCAGCTGCTGTACTGCTTCCTGGCTCGCTGGTTCGGAGACGCTGTTGTATGAGTCCCACGTGTGTTCATCCATCAGCAACATGTTGGTCCACATGTGGTCCAGCCGGTCTTTGTTCGGCGCAAGCTTCGGGTTAATCAGAGAGGTTAATGTCGCAAGCTTTTCCGCAGAGAGTCCCCGCGCTTCGGCGTTGCGCTCGATAGCGGCATAAAGAGCATCGGAGCCGATGCCATCCTCCCAATAAGGTCCGCCATCGCCGCGAACAACGGGAATATCATTGCCGAACCTCTGCGCGACATTCTTCATTGCATCGTAGAAGCCGGAGTATTGCAGGCGCGGATAGGCGTAGCTTCTGTTCCATTCCCCGGCGAAGGTGGCTTGCTGCGGAAAGAGGTCGGTGTTCTCTACTTGGGTGCCGTACATAACGACAGCGTCGCCATGGTAATTGGCGTGCTCATACTGCTGCATAAAGATTGGCAATGTGTAATATGCCGCATTCATATCGGGAGGCAAACCAAAGAGCATCTGCATGTGCTGATACATGCGCGAGTACCAGAACAGGACCTTCTGGCCATCTGGCCCCTGCCACCAGAAAGGAGAGTTACGGTTGAGCTGGCCCTGTTCCAGCACAGGAGCGCGGAAGTTATTGCAGCCAGAGAGCAGAATATGGATTCCTGCCGATGCCAGTACAGACGCATACGACCACGAATATGAGGGCACGTCTGTGATGTTGGCGTAGTTAAAGGGTGTTCCGTGCTCGCGGCTGAAGTTGGCGCTGGGGTAAAGCGAGCGAATCAGCGTCTCCGCAGCGGGAAATCCTGTCAGCAAATTGGCATATTCTGCGGGGACATAGAGCTGCTGCTTTCGGATTGCCTCGATGGCGCGCTGCTGCTCCGCGACGGTGTGCGTCTTCAT
>DASRSR010000197.1:0-5145 GCA_035656355.1 Edaphobacter sp. | reverse complement strand
GCGCATGATGAATTCAAATACGAAGCAGAAGCCGCTTACCGTTAAGTTGTACCGTGACTACAACGAACCGACCTCTCAAAAGCCGCCGGCGGTGATGTAGTCTGAGGACGCATTACGTAACATCCTGGCCCGATGCAGCCGAAACGAAAGCGCCAGACATGCCCTCCCCAAAATTTATAGCTCTACTCATTATGCCGTGGGCCATCTTCGGTTCCGGCATCGTTGCGCAATCAACCCAGCAAACTGTTCGACCGGCAACTCAACTGGAGATGCTGGCTACGCCCGAAACGGCAATTGCGAGTCTGGAACCAAAGGAGTTTTCTTCGAGCCGTGAGCCTGTGACATTGGTCCCTCTGCCGGAAAGCGAGTCGATGGTTAGATCACTACCTACAACTCGCGCGTTGAAGGAACATCTCTCGTCACGGCCATTTTCAAGCTACGCTCTCGGAGTAAAGATGGATACTTTGGGTGCGGGATTTGAAGTTGCAACGCCGATTGCACATGATTTCAATTTGCGGGGTGGAGCAGACTTCTTTGCTTATGGATACCCCTTCGAAACCAGTGGCGTGCATTACAACGCCGAGCTGGATTTTCGTTCCGGCAGGATGCAACTTGACTGGTTCCCGTGGCATAACGGATTTCATGTAAGCCCGGGCATTCTTTACTTCAAGAACTCGATTACCGCTGCGGCTACGGTCCCACCGGGGCAGCCTTTTCAGTTGAATGACCAGAACTTCGTCAACAGCGTAAACGATCCAGTACACGGCTCGGCAGTCGTGCATGTTCCGCACCGGGTTGCTCCCATGCTGACGATCGGCTTTGGCAATCTGCTGCCGCGCAGCGGACGGCACTTCTCGGTCCCGTTTGAGATTGGTGTTGCGTATGTTGGCACGATGAAAACGAGCGTCCAATTGAGCGGAACGGCCTGCACAACAGACGGCTGTGTCGATATGGCGACTGACCCTGAAACCCAGAACGATCTGAAGCAGGAGGTCAAGGACGTCAACGACACGTTGAGCAGTTTCCCGGTCTATCCGATCATTTCTGTGGGGTTTGCCTATCGCTTCTAGCCATTCTCAGAGATGTTGTCTATCCGATTTCTTCCCGATTATCACCCACAAACGTGAAGAGCTGCTCAATCATGGGTCCACATCTCCAGAACAACACACCAAACAACCATAGGAGAGCTATTCGCAAGATCGTAAAAGTGATCGGTATCCACTGGATGGAAGAGGGAGGAATATGTATGGCTGAAACCGCATGGTACAAACGGATCTGTTGAGAAAGTAGTAATGCCTGCTCCGGCAGATTGATAAAAGAGTCAATAAGTGCAGTGGTGATCTGGAGTAGTGCGATGACGCGGCTTGCAAGGAGCACAATCTCTCTTTTTGACATGAGTATCCTCAGACGCCATTATGAATTACGCCATCCTGCTTAGGAACAAGAATTAGGTATTCAGGTTTCTCGCGACCGGTTTATGTTCGTCAGACCGACAGGCAGCGCCATATCTATGCGCTTTGCCTTCGTGTCCAGGTAGATGAGAAAGGCCCGCGCAAAAGGGACCAGAATTTCGTCTCCGCTGGCTGATTCGATCTCAAGCAGGGGAACAGCTTCCTCGATACGACGTCCGCCGTCCGCGGTAGAAGGGAACTGTACGCCCGTCACAACGCCAACGGCGACTCCGCCGTCGTAGACAGTGCAGCCAGCGAGGTCACTGATGTAGGTGGAATCGGCATCGAGCGGTACCCGCTCTTCAGCAGGAATAATGACATCAAGACCAGCCAGTTCCTCGGCCTGAGTAATCGTATCTACGCCAGCAAACTTCAGGACGATGCGTCCTTCGTTTCTGCCCACGGGTAACCAGAAGGATGTGACTTCAGCAGTACGTGCTCCTGCTGCAATGTTAGTAGATTCGGGAGAGGAGAGGAAGACTTGGCGCTGATTGAAGCGATCGGGGAAGTCGGTAAACAGCTCGGCGAGCAGTTCTCCTTTGCGACCCTGAGGCCGCAATAGATGTGCTAATACGATCCATCGGGAGTGATCTGCGGTCATGGAGAGTTGAAGAGAGTAACTAGGAGGGTCTTGCCTCTTCGACGATATCGAGCGAGAAGCGCCGTTTCAACTTCATACTGGCAGCGCTGAGCACAGTGCGGATAGAACGCGCTGTGCGGCCCTGCTTTCCGATAACCTTGCCAACGTCGCCAGCGGCGACATGCAGGCGCAGAAGTGTTCCGTCGCCATCGGGGATAGCCTCCACGACGACTTCGTCTGGGCTATCTACCAGGGCGCGGGCGAGTTCCGCAACCAGATTGCTCATCTTGGTGATTGAACCATCATCTTGCATGGCTACATCCATACACACACCTCTTGGGAGTCACGTGAGACGCTCTTGCGTAGCCTGGCGTCTCATCTGGCGTGAGCATCTTCCATAGCGGTGCTTAATAAACGAGCGGCACAAATAGTTCATAGCTGGCTTGGGCGTAAGTCCCTAAGCATTCCTATTTGCACAGCCAATTGGACGGCAGTGCATAAGAAAAGTCTACGTGAGCAATGTGCGGGATGCGATATAGAGAACCTGTTGCAGCAAGAATCTTTGGGAACCGATAGGGATGTTCCCAAAGATTCGCAGTAACGTGACTTAAGCAGCAGGGGCGTTTTCAACCGCTGCGGGTGCCTGTGCGAGCTTCTCAACGCGATCGGAGAGCTGCGCGCCCTTGCTGACCCAGTAATCGATGCGGTCGCGCTTCAGGTCAACGGTTGCGGGGTTAGTACGCGGATTGTAGGTTCCCACTACTTCGATGGAACGGCCGTTGCGGGCACGGTCTTTTTCGATAACAACGACGCGATAGTGGGGCTGCTTGCGCGCTCCAACGCGCGCCAAACGAATCATCAACACAAGCAATGCCTTTCGGAATCTTTTTATTTTGAGCAGACGCCGGGCAGTTTCTTCCTGAAACCCGACCGAGATAGCCCAACACCTAAGTATGGCTGAAAACACAGGTTTTCGCAATATTTGGAGCCTGAAAATTGAGGCTCTGGATGGGAGACGCCAAGCTAGGCGCCCCCCCTGTTCTTCCATCCCAGGTGATTTCAGCATCTCATGGGTTTTGAAGGCAGTACCTGGAGAAGTGCGTTGAAGAAAATTGGTGTCCTGTTCGGTATGGAGAACACCTTTCCTGGGGCCTTGGTGGATCGCATTAACTCGATGCGAGTTGAGGATATTCAGGCCGAGTTCGCCCGTGTCGGCGGGGTTCGGATCGATGAACCTTCCCGATATTCGGTGGTGGTCGACAGGATTTCGCATGAGATGCCCTTTTACCGGGCGTGGCTGAAGACTGCAATGCTGGCGGGGACCCAGGTCATCAATAATCCATTCCGGACCTCAGCAGATGATAAGTTTCTGAATTACACGTTGGCTGCAAGACTGGGAGTTGCGGTTCCTCCAACCGTATTGCTGCCGCATAAGCAGTTTCCGCCCAGAATCAATGATCAATCCGTTTGCAATCTTGAATATCCGTTGGATTGGGAAGCGATCTTCGATTACGTTGGATTTCCGGCATATCTGAAACCTTTCAACGGAGGGGGCGGCCGTTACGTGTATGCGGTGAACAGTTGCGAGGAGTTTTTCGACATCTACGATCAGACCCGGGATCTCTGCATGGTTCTCCAATCTGCGATCCACTATGAAACCTATTTCCGCTGTTTTGTCGTTGGCCGGTCTGAGGTCCTGGTGATGTCCTACGATCCGCAGAGGCCTTATGGGGAGTGTTATCTATGCGATGCACCAAATTGTGATGATCAGATTCTTAGCCGAATGAAAAAGGACGCTCTGACCTTGTGTCACGCTTTGGGCTATGACATCAATACGGTAGAGTTCGCGATTGCGGATGGCGTGCCGTATGCCATTGATTTTATGAACCCGGTTCCGGACGCAGACCGTTTTTCTGTTGGTGAAGCTCACTTTGAATGGATTGTCGATGCGGTGGCAAGACTGGCTGTTGAGAGAGTACAGTGTCGGTCTGAGGGCGATGCGTTCGCTTCCGAGGAATATCCTCTTTTCTGCGGGCAAATCCCTCAAAGGTAACCTGAAGAAATTCTCTGGAGGTGGTAGGGATGGGTACGATAGACTCCTGTATGTCAGCTAGCGGACCTAATTCAAGGGCTCCAAGGTTCGATGAAGGAGGTCGTGTGGGTCAGTGGCCTAAGCCAACCGAAGATAATCCGGTTCGCAATGCGGTGCGTTTTCCTATGAGGTTGTCTCTTCGTATCCGCACAGACGAAGGAGATGTTGAAGCAGTCACCGAAAATATCTCGGCAAATGGCCTGCTCTTTGTAAGCGACCATCTTCCAGAGATTAACAGCAGAATTGAATTCACCATCTGTATGCCCTCAGCGATCATGGGCTCTGCCAAGGACGTTACCGTCCACTGTAAGGGACGCATTGTGCGCCACTGCGAAGAAGGTGGAGAACATAAAGCTGCTGCTGTGATTGATGAATATTTTTTAAAGGCTTGAGTTATGACGGTTGTTCACTTTGATAAAACTCGAGGCACCGATGATGCGCCGGAGGAAGATACGCTGGACGAAAGCGTATCTACGCCGGGAATACGCGTCATCCTTGCCGATTCCCAGGCGATTTACCGTGTAGGTATTCGTAAAATTTTTGCTTTGGAAGACGACATTCGTGTCGTCGCACAGGTTGAGACACTCAATAACCTCTATCTTGCGCTGGAGCGCTATCCTACGGACGTCGTTGTGCTCGAAGGTCAACTGATCGCCGGCACGATTGACGCCATACCAGAACTGGTTCGCCAGGCCCCTGGCGCGAAGCTGATCGTGCAGGTGTCGGAGACCGATGAGGCGAATACAGTTGAGCTGTACCGGCGCGGCGTTCGCGGTGTTGTGCCGCGCTCCATCTCTCCTGATTTGCTGGTCAAGTGCGTGCGTAAGATCGCCGATGGCGAGACCTGGATCGATAATCAGTCCATTAGCTGGGTAATTGACGCATATCGTGCGCAGGCCGCGGCACTCACCGATCCTAAGGTGCAACCGAAGCTCTCGAAGAAAGAACTGGCGATCATCAGCTGCATTACTCGTGGAATGCGTAACAAGGAGATCGCCTACCAGATCGGGACTACGGAGCAG
>DASRSR010000196.1:0-9711 GCA_035656355.1 Edaphobacter sp. | reverse complement strand
GAGGAACAACGTTATGAGCCACTTACCTGTTTTGCTCATCGTCTGGGCCGCTATCGCAGCCTGTTTCCTGGCGCTACTCGCCTACCGCGGCCAGCTAACCCGTTACGAGGAGGACCAGCTCTTCTTGACGGACAATCATTCCAACGAGCAGGATGAGCAAGCCGAAATCATCCGCAAGGTTAATAAATTAAAGCCACTTGTCAATCTCTTCGGCTACGCCGCCGCACTGATCACGATCGGCATCGTGGGTCTGTTTACCTATGACGCCTGGCAGCATCTGCGGTAGAAGACTGGCGATTCACTACAACCATCCCACCGGCCTTGTCCGCATGGACAGGCCGGTGTGCTTTCTGAAGCGCACAAAAAGCCGCCATTCACTGATTGATTAAATACAAAATGGCCGAAGGCAATTCGCCTCCGGCCATTTTCTTGTAACGAAGTTATGCGTTGTAAGTGGACGAAGCGACGCGGCCCCCACGGCCAGTCCAATTTGTATGGAAGAACTCACCGCGCGGCTTGTCGACACGCTCATAGGTATGCGCGCCAAAGAAGTCGCGCTGCGCCTGCAACAGATTTGCCGGCAGCCGTTCCGTGCGATAGCCATCATAAAAGGCCAATGCAGTAGAGAAGGCTGGCGTCGGTACGCCGATCTCAATCGCGTGAATCACACACTTCCGCCATGACGCGCCATACTTGTTCAGCGCGCTGGAGAAAAAGTCGTCAAGCAGAAGATTGCTGAGTTTGGGGTTCTTGTCGAAAGCCGCCTTGATGTTGCCCAGGAAGACGCTGCGGATAATGCAGCCGCCGCGCCACATCAGGGCGATGCCGCCCATGTTCAGGTTCCAGCCCATCTCCTTCTCGGCAGCGCGCAGCAGCATGTAACCCTGCGCATAGCTAATCATCTTCGAGCAGTAGAGCGCGCGACGAACGTCCTCGATAAACTCCTTCTTCTCAGAGACGGTCTTCGTCTTCTTCGGCCCGGTCAGCACCTTCGAAGCAGCAACACGCTCATCCTTCAGTGCAGACAGGCAACGCGCAAAGACGCTCTCACCGATCAGCGTCACCGGCTGGCCAAGGTCAAGTGCGGAGATTGCCGTCCACTTGCCCGTCCCCTTCTGACCGGCAGTGTCCAGAATCTTGTCCACCATCGGCTGGCCATCGTCATCCTTCTTGGCAAAAATCTGCGCCGAGATCTCGATAAGGAAGCTGTCCAGCTCGCCCTTGTTCCACTCGCTGAAGACCTCAGCAAACTCATCTGCCGAAAGATTCAGACCGTCCTTAAGCAGTTGGTAAGCTTCGCAGATTAGCTGCATATCGCCATACTCAATGCCGTTGTGCACCATCTTGACGTAGTGGCCAGCGCCTTCTTCACCTACCCAGTCGCAGCACGGAGTGCCATCCTCGACCTTCGCGGCAATCGCCTGGAAGATCTCTTTTACGTGCGGCCACGCTTCTTTATTGCCGCCGGGCATAATCGACGGACCAAAGCGCGCGCCTTCTTCACCACCGCTTACGCCCGTGCCGATAAACAGAATTCCCTTGGCTGCCAGGTCTTTCGTACGCCGTGTGGAGTCTGTAAACAGTGAGTTGCCGCCATCAATGATGATGTCGCCCTTCTCCAGATACGGCAGAATCTGCTCAATCGTCTGGTCGACAACGCTGCCCGCCTTCACCATAATCATGACGCGACGCGGTCGTTTCAGTAGCTTGCACATCTCTTCAATAGAGTGTGCTCCAACCACCTGGGTGCCTTTGGCCTCGTTGTTGATGAACTCATCGACCTTCGAAACTGTGCGGTTATACACCGCAACCTTGTAGCCATGGTCGTTCATGTTCAGTACGAGGTTCTGGCCCATCACTGCCAGGCCAATCAGTCCAATATCGCAACTCGCTTCAGACATTCTCAATCTCTCCAGTACCGATGCACTTCCGGCATCGTTTTGATATAAAACTCCATCGTTCGTGCTGCAAACAAATTGGTCGAACCACGAATTTTCTTTGTATCACACGAAAGTATCGATAGGATACATCGCAATCTGTTCACGCATCCCAATGCACTGCACAAACCTGAAATTTCACGTCATCTCGACCGAAGCCCGAAGGGCCGCAGCGGAGAGACCCCTGTATTTGCCTTTGTCTTTCCCCAGCGCAGCAAAGGCAAATTCAAACAATAGCCCTCATTCCCTCAGACCGCATCTCATCTACAATGAGCACGTCGAATCCAGATCTGTCTGAAAACCAGGAACCGCCCGATCCCATCCCCAATCCTGAACCAGTTGTACCTTCCCTCGACGAGCCAGACCCAGGCGTCTTTCACCACGACCCTGTAAAGCCGCCGCCCGATAGCCTCCCTTGACCTCCGCAATTCATCGGATTGTCACAATCGCCTTTATTGCTTTTTCGTAAACTGAAATGAAATCCAAACCCATGAATCTCTTTATCCTTCGTCATGCCAGCGCCGGGACCCGCCGCGCCAATCCGCTTCTCGATCTGAAGCGTCCGCTCGATAAAGAAGGCAAACGTCATTGCCTGCAGCTCGCCCATGTGCTCAACGCAATGAAGATTCAGTTTGATCTCATCATCTCCAGCCCGCTGAAGCGCAGCATTCAAACCGCCTCCCTGGTTGGCAACGAGACGGGATACGAGACAGAAATTTTGCTCTCAAAAGCCTTGACCCCCGAAGCCACCCTGCACGAGTTTCAACACCTGATCCATCAGGTCCGCGACCGCGAAAATGTGCTCGTCGTCGGTCACAATCCCAACATCAATAGCTTTCTCGGATCGCTTCTGGTTCCTACTTCCGCCCACACCTCTGCGCAGGTTCGGCTGCGCAAAGGCTCGCTCGCCCGCCTCTCGCTGACTCGTGGTCCGGCAACATTGCAGTGGCTGCTCGATCCACGTACTATCCGTGCCCTCTACGCCACCTCGACGAAGAGCTCCCGCCGAAAAGCTTCAAAGAAGTAATTCGCTTCTTTGCGCAGAGACCACGCCTCAAGCTCCGCTCCACCACGCCCCGGCACCAACTCCAGCACAACCCTCTTGGGATAAACATGCACACGCATCCGCACTACGGCGCTCGCACGGTCCTGATTCAACGCCACCGCAAGCCGCAGCAGTACAACCGCGCGCCGCACATGCTCATGCTCTTCAATAGGAATCGCCCGCATAGGCCGATCGCTTGCATCAGGCCGCGTCTTGCCCAGATATCGTGCAATCGCACTTACAATTGCGCGCTGCTCCGGCGAAAACCCAAACATCTCCGAGTTCGCGATGATGTACTGCGTATGCCGGTAGTGCCCTTGATGGTTCATGAACTTGCCCACATCATGCATCATCGCCGCGGCTTCAAGCCACAGCCTGTACTCCTCAGGAAGCTCATGCACGCGCGCCAGCGAATCAAATAACTGCACTACGTGTTCGCGTACCGGCTCGACATTCTTCAGTTGCACACCATATCTGCGACAGACCTCCAGCACGCCAGTCCACCGCTCGTTTTCCATCTTTTGATGGACAGAGGTACGCAGATCGGCCTCCGCCAGCATCTGCGCCAGAATTCCATCGCGCAGTCCCAGCGGGGAATAACGAAATCCCTTCAATCCCAGACGCTCCAGCAGATTCGCATACACCAGCGCGCCGCCAACAATAATCTCCGACCGCCGCGGCCCGATTCCGGGAATCGCTGCCCGCTCAGCATTGTTCATCTTCAATAGCTTGTCGGCCAGCCTGCGAACCTCCCCGGTTGTTGCCTCGTGCGGCTTCAATCGGGCAAGCTTTTTAGGAGCCGACTTCTTCGCCGACAACTTCTTTGCCATTGCAACCCCGGCTTCGGTCAGCGCAGCCGCTGTCCCCGAAGTTGCAATCACCAGGCTGACTCGCGGCACCCCCAGCTTCTTTTCTCCACGTTTCAGCTCTCGGTCGATGTACTGCTTCAGACGCGCTACATCTTCTTTCGCCGGAGGATCGGTCGGCAAAAACTCCTGCTGGAGACGGACCGCGCCCAGGGCGAGGCTCACCATCGACTTGATGCGCCCTCCATCGGAAACCGTGACTTCACAGCTCCCGCCGCCCAGGTCAATCAGCAGACACTTCCCCTTTGCTCCTGGCTCATGCGACACCACGCCCAGGTGAATCAGACGCCCTTCTTCCAACCCTGAGATCACCTCAACGTTCCATCCTGTCGCCGATTTCACCCACTCGGTAAATGCATCGGCATTGCGTGCGTCGCGCATGGCGCTGGTTGCAACCACACGCACCTTGTCCGCTGCATGAAGCTGCACTGCCTTGTAAAACCGTTTCAGTGCGCGAATCGTCGCTGCCATTGCCTCCGGAGAGATCGAGCCCGTCTGGAAGACGCTTTCTCCCAGTCGCGTTACCTCGCGGTCTTCGTGCAGAGTCTTGAGCCGATGCATATGCACCGAAGCAATCTTCAACCGGCACGAATTCGATCCAATGTCCACCGCGGCAAATATAGGCATCGCTCTCAACCCACCTCAGATGCGGAAATCTCCGCCTCTAGCAAGATACATCGCGTCAGATTCAGCCGCCGGTCAATTTATGCTTACTAAAGCACCTTAAATTCATGACCAACCCCACACTTCACGATCCTCTCACCGTGTCCAGCAACATCGGCAGCCCGCGCCGCTCCACAGCAATCACCATTCTGTGCGGCCTTTGGATTGTCATCTTCTTCGCCGCACTCTTCAGTCCGCCGCTGCTCGACGATGCCGACGCCACCCACGCCAACGCTGCGCGACATATGGCCCTCACCGGCGATCTGGTCACATTGCATGTCAATGGCATCCGTTACCTCGAAAAAGCTCCGCTTCCTTACTGGCTCGACGCTCTCAGCTTTCGCATCTTCGGCTTCAATACCTTTGCCGCTCATCTGCCCGAAGCCATCGGTGTACTCCTGCTTGCATTGCTCGGTTTTCACTGGGCCGAACGCGCCTTCGGCAACCGCGCCGCCTTCTACACCGGCCTCGGCGTCCTTACCTCTGTTGGAGTCTTTCTCTTCACCCGAATTTATATTCCTGAAGTCCTGCTCTCGCTTTTTCTATGCTTCTCGCTCTACTGCCTTCTGCGGGCATTAGGACCACCGCGTCAAAAAAACGTCATCTCGACCGAAGGCCCGCAGAGCCGTAGCGGAGAGACCCCTGTATTTTTTTCTCCCGCAACCTACGCCTACCTTATGTGGGCGTCACTCGCCCTTGCTGTGCTCACCAAAGGATTGGTGGCGATTGTATTTCTCGCCGGAACCGCAATCGTCTACCTTGCGATCACCGGAGAATATAAAAACTGGCGCAGTCTGAAACCCTTCACTGGAACCATTCTCTTCCTCGCCATCGCGGCGCCCTGGCATATTCTCGCCGGCCTGCGCAACACCAATGGTATGAATGGCCACGGCTTCTTCTGGTTCTATTTCGTCAACGAACATTTCCTCCGCTTCCTCGGCAAGCGCTTTCCGAAGGACTACAACAAGCTCCCCGGCTATCTCTTCTGGAGTCTGCATATCGTCTGGCTCTTTCCCTGGAGCCTCTTCTTTCCAGCGGCGCTGGTCGTCGCATGGAAGCGATGGAAGGCTCGCCACGGCTCTCTTCGCGCTACCCTGCAATTTTTGAATTTCCCTCAACAAACCCTGTTGCTGTTAGGCCTCTACTCCGCTCTCGTCCTCGTCTTCTTCTCTATCTCCACCAATCAGGAGTACTACACCTTCCCGGCGTACGTTCCGCTTCTCATCCTCATAGCCGTAGCGCTTACCCGCGCCGAAGCCGCATTCACCACCGACAACTCCTCACGCCGCTGGATCGCGTTCGCACAGATTGCCTTTATGGTCATCGGCTTCGCCGTAGCAGCCGCCCTCGTCTCTGGCTTGTGGAGTTCGCGCCACCTCGCCTTCGTTCCCGACATCGGAGACTTGCTCGCGCATCGTGACGTCGGCAACTACACGCTCTCGATGTCGCACTTCTTCGACCTTACCGATGCATCCTTCGCTGCTCTGCGCCTGCCCGCCGCTCTCGCCGCTATCACCTTCTGCCTTGGACCTGCCGTTGCCTGGATACTTCGTGCAAAGCAGCGCCACGTCGCAGCCACAACCGCCATCGCATTAACGTCAGGCGTCTTTCTTATCGCTGCTCACATCGCCTTCATCCGCTTCGCTCCGATGCTCTCGTCCAAAAAGATCGCCGATAAAATCGAAGCCCTTGAGGCCAGTGGCGCCATCTCCCGTGACAATACGGTTCTTATGTATGGAGACCAGGCCTATGGCTCCTCAATTCCCTTTTATCTGGGCCGTCAGGTCGATCTCGTCGAAGGTCGCTCTACCTCCATGCTCTTCGGCTCCTACTTTCCCGACGCTCCGCACATCTTTCTCACCAACAGCGACCTGCTGAAGATGTGGGGCACAGGCGATCGCAAGCTGCTCTTTGTGCCGCTTGAAAAGCGGGACATCGTAGACCAGTTGCTCGGTAACAACAAAATCCTGCTGCAGGAAACCTCCGGCAAAGCACTCTACACCGACCGGCCTCTCCGCCTGCCAGATGGGAAATGATCTCTGCACTTTAAGTACGTCTTAGAGACATCCTTGTGACCGTATCTGCCACACAATCCGCCACACGCTGCCGCTGCTGGAGCCTTCGCTCGGTCGCTATCCTTGTCGGTGCCTGGATGGTTCTTCAGATCGGCGGCCTCTTTCGGCCCGGCCTGCTCGACGATGTCGATTCCATCTATATCGAAATCGCGCGAGAGATGCTTCATCGCCACGATTTCGTTACGCCCTATGTCGATGGTGTCCGCTTCTTCGACAAGCCCCCGCTCATGTACTGGATGGCTGCCGGCTCCATGCACATCTTCGGTGTCCACGATTGGGCCGCTCGCCTTCCTCTTGCACTCTGCGTTCTCGTTCTACTCATCAGCGTTTATGTATTAGGCATCCGGCTCTTCCGCGAGATCTCTCCCGCCGAGCATCCTGACCGCGGCGGCTTCTATGCCGCGCTGGCTATCGCCACCGGCATCGGGCCTTATCTCTACACCCGCTTCTATATCCCCGACATTCTGCTCGCGCTGTGGATGACGCTCGCCATCCATCTGTTTCTCATTGCACACGAGCGCATTCGCACACAGCAAACCGGCGCTCTTCTCCCTTGTCTCGGCTTCGCCGCTGTCACCGCGCTCAATGTGCTGACCAAAGGGCTCATCGGCCTGGTCTTCCCCGTCGCGTTTGTCCTGCTCTATCTCGCGGTTACAAGAGAACTCCGCCTACTGTCACGCTTTCATCTCTTCTCCAGCACGGCAGTCTTTCTCGCCATCGCAGCGCCGTGGCATATTCTGGCGGCGCTCCGTACTCCTGCCATTCCATTTCCTTCAGGACTAGGCCTGCCTGCCGCTGGCGGCTGGGCGTGGTTCTATCTCTACAACGAGCACATCGCCCGTTTTCTCGGCAAACGCATCCCCCACGACTACGGCCAGGTACCCATCCCACTCTTCTGGCTGCTCACTGCAATCTGGATCATGCCCTGGGTAGCCTTTCTTCCTGGTGCAATTGCGAAACAGATTCGTATCCTGCGCCGCAGAGTCGCTGCAACTGCACGGCAACACGAAGCAGCCCTTTCATTGCTGCTCTGGACAGCCCTTGTCCTCGGCTTCTTCACCTTCTCCAGCCGGCAGGAGTACTACGGTCTACCAGCACTGCCCGCACTGGCATTAATGGCCGCCGCTCTGCTTACACGTGCCGACAGCGCACGAACCTCCGCTATCTCAACTCCTACCATCGAAGCGGCCGCCGCCATCCGTAGCGCTCTCACCTGGTCCCTTTATTTCCTTGTTCCAGTCACCGTCGCGCTGGCCGCGGTCTGCGGATACTTCGCCATCGCGGCGCCTCACCCTGCCCCCGGAACTGACATCGCATCTCTGCTTGCCGAAAATCCGCAGTTCTACAACCTCTCCCTTGGCCATCTTTTCGATCTCACCGGTGCGGCAATGGGTCTCTTTCGTGGCCCTCTCATTGCCGTCACCGTCGGCATGGTCATCGCTGGCCCCGGCAGCTATCTGCTGCGGCGAACGGGGCGCTCGTATGCCGCCAATCTCACCCTGGCCGCAGCAATGGTTGTCACTCTGCTCGCTGCGCACACCGGACTCGCGCGCTTCTATCCCATCCTTGGCTCGAAAGCTTTGGCTCAGGCGATTAACCATGTTCAGCAGACGAACCCCCAACCCGGCGATCTCATCCTGATCGACGGCGAGCTAACCACCGGTTCCACGCTCGTCTTTTACACCCGGCAGCAGGTACATCTGGTTAACGGACGAGTCAATGGACTGTGGTACGGCAGTTTCTGGCCCGACACACCACCGATCTTCGAAACCGAAACCACCCTGCGTCAGCTTTGGGCTGGTCCCCGCCGCATCTTCCTCTTCACCTTTAAACCCCGAATGCGCACCGCGGAACTTTCATCCCTCGCCCCCGTTCATGTCCTCGCCACCGCCGGCGGCAAAACCGTCCTCACCAATCGCTAGAGCACTTGAGTTGTCACGTCACCTTGAAGTGAGATGCACAACCTCCAATTTCACGTCATCTCGACCGGAGGCCCACAGGGCCGTAGTGGAGAGATCCTGTATTTGTCTTGTCATTCCGCAGCGAAGAAATCTGCTGCTCTACCTGTCTGCTATAACCAAAGCGCCTCTAATCGCTAACAGCATGTCCTAAATCCGCAAACCTGCCAGTTCCCTTGCCCGTAGAAAAATACGTGCAAACATTGCCCTATCCAGAAGACCTGTATTCGTATTCCGCAAAGAGGGGTGATAACTGGCCAAAAGATACACGCCATTCGGCAGCTCATATTGGGCGCCATGGGCAAACTTATAGGCCGATTTCTTTTCAATTACGCCCGCTCCCAGAAGGTAAGCGAGATAGCCATCGAATGCGATTTTGCCCAGGCAGACCACAACCTTTACTCGCGTCAGTGCCTGCATCTCCTCGGTAAGGTGGTTGGCACAACTGCGAATCTCCTCTGGGGTTGGCTTATCCCCAGGGGGAGCACACCGAACCACAGAAGATATCCATGCATCGCGAAGCCGCAGATTGTCATCCTGCGATGTAGCCGTGGGCTGTGTCGCAAATCCCAGCTCGTGTAACACCGGATACATAAAGTCACCGGAACCATCGCCCGTAAATGGTCGGCCAGTGCGATTTGCCCCATGTGCCCCAGGTGCCAGACCTAAAATCAGGACCTTGGCGCGACTATCTCCAAAGCCGGGTACCGGACGTGCCCAATAAGTTTGGTCCCGGTAAGCACGGCGTTTTGTCTCGCCAATGCCACGGCAGTATTCACGCAGCCGACTGCAGCGCTCACAACTAACGATTGAATCGCGAACCTGTTGCAAAGCAGGAGAAAGCGTCTGGACCTGGAACTGAGGCATTGCATCCCATAATAGTGGCAGAGGATTATGCCATCCAGAGAGCTTTGTAACTATAAGATAATATTGAAAAATCCCTCTGGAGCGTTCGTTGGAAGACCCGAGACTCAGCCGCATGTACGCCAAACTTCTGCGACAGAAGATGTCCCACATGCGCCACAATTTACATCGCATCGCGACGGAGCACTCCGGCCTGTTGACCATAACGGTAGTCATCCTGTTGCTTCTTGGCGTTGGCATCGGCCTGAAAGAACGAGGCCGCGGAACTTTGCATCGCCTCAAGACAGCCCTGAAGGTAAATCC
>DASRSR010000195.1:0-8963 GCA_035656355.1 Edaphobacter sp. | reverse complement strand
ATAGAAAGAATCATGATGACTTCCATCGCAACAGCAAAGGCGCTGATGAGTGAGCGTAAAGGACGATGGACAAGATTGCCGACGACAAGTTTATTCATGCAGTACCAGTGTATGGGATTCGCCTATCGTTCCGTAATTTGGGGTGGCCTCGTAGCAGGTAACCGCCTTAGAACGCTCCCTCCCCCACCCGCAAAAATAGAACCAAGGACCGGCATAACATAAGCTGCAGCAAGTGCCGCAAAAATGATGCCCGCCGCACCGTATCCCAGCATATAAATCGGACCATCGATACCCCCTTCTGGAGCGATATGGGCGAAAAGCACAATAGCCAGCAGCCCCCACGGAGACTTACGAACATCGCCGCAAAGTGAATCAATAAGCGTAAACAGCATGATCCACAGAGCGGGCATGACAAGAAATATTCCTATCCAGCGCCCTAGATGAAAAGCTTCTCCTATCGGACTGAATGAGATTCCCGTCGTTATATCTTCATCGGTAAGCATCCCTAATTCATGAGCGTACAGATTTCCAAAGTGAACAGTTGGCTTCCCTGGCCAAAGGAAATGAGGAATAAGATTTTCAAAGTCCATGATTACTGGAAGAAATCCGAAAGATCCATTTTGTTCGGTTAAATTGACAAGGGCATCGTCCATGGAAATCATCTGGAGGCGATCGAATAACCCTTGCGGCGTATCAAAATAGAAAGGATCAACGTCGCTTCTTACTGCAACTGCCATTTGCTCATATTTCTGCCGAACATCTCCCAGATCGGATAAAAAATGAATGGAAGTGCCGATGTTCGCCTCAATAATCTCCGATTTCTCCAGATTGAGATTATTATTCGCCATAAAGGAACGGCCATATTGCGAATATGGGACAAGATAATAAGCCATCGATCCCATAAGCAGTATGAAACCTGCGATTTGATATCCCGATACTTTGTAACGCTGTGAGGCTGCTGCAGCCAGCCAGCATAGTGGCGGAGTAAACATGCCTTGTTTGGAAAAGCCAAAGAGTCCACTAAGAAAAATCACTCCACCTGAAATCCAGACGATGGCATTCATACTGCTGGTGCCTCCGCTTTTGCGGATTTGGTAGATGACGGCAAGAATCATCGCAACAGGAAGAAACCGATCCAATTGCGCGAGTGCACTAAGAAACGAACCGCTCGAGTACGGGATTACACTCAGAACAAAGGACATAATGACCCCAACTATCATGCATCCCAGGGCCGCACTTCGCATGTCCTTTCCTCGGATCATATTTTCCAGAAATGCACGACGAGGAGTCAGTTTACGGCTGACGTAAGCGGCAAAAAGCATCCCAGTGACTCCGCCAACGCTGGCCTGCATCGTCAATAAAGGCGCCCGAAGATTAGAATCTGCCGGTTCTCCTAGAAATGCTTTCCAGAAAAGACCCAGTATTATGGCAAGTACGGCATAAAAGAAAACGTAGCCTCCCGAAGGACGGGTAAACCCTCCGGCCACATTAAAAGCAAGAGTAGCTATGACAATAAAAAGAAAGCTATAAAGTGAAAAAGACGCAGGTGTTCCTTGCAGCAATTGCGCTGCGGAGAGCAGCCCAGCGAAAACTACCGCATACCGAATAGGAATGCTTTCCGGAAAAGGAAGTCGCACGTACCCCTCTCTATGCCGCGGCCACTCGAACGAAGCCATTGCATATGCACTTCTGAAGCTGGATCTGAAGCGTGACGATCCCAAACAGCTGCAAAAAGAATCTTAAGTGAATGATACCAATCAGGCTTGATCAATCAACATGCTCCTGGTAGCGTTTTCTTCCTTCCTTCTGCTTGCCGTCAGCCATAGTGGGTCTTCTCGTCGTTTGGCGAGGGCGCTTCGTAACCCTGCTCTGCGTTATATGGGAAAAATCAGTTATTGCGTTTATCTGATCCACTATCCAATACGGCAATTTATGGTAGCTCATGTTGGCCGCGCTCTAGGTATCTTGCTGGGATTTTGGTAATTTCTATTCTTCTGGCCTCACTCTCATGGAAGTTTTTTGAAGGGCCAATCGCACAATGGAAAGAAAAGCGATTTGCATATAAAACTGAACACGGCTCGATACTTGCTTCTCACTAATTCAGCCAACGACTGAGTCAGATGTATTCTGCATTGTCAGCTGCCGAGATTTGGGTTACTGCGACTGCTCCACTCCGACGACACTCATCATTCGCCCCGTCACCCCATGGTCCGCTCGGTGGGAGAAGTATTTCCTTGCGCCGTTCACGTCACATCCGCAGGCTGTGCATTCGCCAACAACAGTAATCTTCCGGCTGGCCACTCCGGCATCAAGCAGTTGTCGGCGGTTTGCCTCCCAGAGGTCCAGATACGTCTTTCCTTCTTTCGTCCGAAATAACTGCTCCGCATAATCAAACCGCGCCATAAACGATGTTCGCACTTCGTCTCCAACCGGGTAGCAGCACGCCCCAATTGAAGGCCCAACTGCTGCAATCAAATCCTCGGAGCATGAGCCATAATCTGATCGCATTCTGGCGACCCCCTGTTCGACAATCCCGGCCGCAGTCCCGCGCCACCCGGCATGGAAAGCTGCAACGACTCGGCGGTTCACGTCGGCTATCAGCACCGGAACGCAATCGGCAGTCTGTACCCCTAGCATGATCCCCGGAACATCGGTCATCAACCCGTCACCTTCCAGCACAGCTTTTCCTTCCGGAGTTTGCAGCTTCCCTTCCCAGACTCCATCCTGTTCTCGAATCGGCCAGACGACTGCAGAGTGAATCTGCCTTACCGTCACCAGAGGTACACCTTCAATCTTGTTGCCCCAGCAGGCATTCATCAATCGCCTTCGATTGGCCGTCACAGAAGCCGGATCATCTTCCTTCGTCCACCCAAGGTTTAGCGAATCTGGTCCGTAAGTCGTCGAAACCCCTCCGGCCCTTGTGCTAAACCCATGTCGCAGCCATGGATAGACGCTCCATTGAGGAATCTGGACCGATATTCGGCTAAGCTCTTTTTTTTCAATGTCCATTCAGATAATCTCTAATCTCGGTACCTGTAGAACTGCAAGGAGATCGTGCAGCTAACCTCCTTTTATTTCAACAAAAGTTGCATCCAATTGCGGCGCATTGTAATATACCGCGATTGTAGACAAAGAGAGTGAACGTGCCCACCGTAGCCCCTCAGTTTCTCCGCTCCCGCATCGGCAAGGTCTGCGTCGCCATCACTGGCGCCACTGCAGCCGAAATGATCGAGAAAGCCAGCGCCGTCGTTAAAGATACTCCATTCATCGAGTTCCGCCTCGATTACCTGGAAAAGCCGCTTCTCGCCCTGCCGAAACTCAAGCACTTTTTTGCGGAAAATACCGCGGCTACCGGCATCGCAACCTGTCGTCGCGCGCCCAATGGTGGAAAGTTTACCGGCTCTCTTGCCGCCGAACTTGAAATCCTTATCAAAGCTGCATCCAGCGGCTTCCATATCGTCGACCTTGAACTGGAATCCGCCGAATCTCTGAAGAAAGCTGACCTCCAGAAACTTCGGGATACTGGCGTCGCCATCATCATCAGCTATCACGACTTTCATTCGACGAAAGACCTGGAAGGCATCTATCACCGTATCCAGCCCTTCCATCCCGATTTCTATAAGATCGTCCCCACAGCGAAGACGCTGACCGACAATGTGACGCTCATGCGGTTCATTGAGCACATGGAGGACCACTCCAACATCATCGGCATCTGTATGGGCGACGCCGGCATCATCTCGCGCGTGCTCGGCGTGCGCGCCGGCAGCGCCTTTACCTTCGCCGCCGCCAGCACTGGCGAAGAGACCGGTCCCGGCCAGATCGCCGCCCGCACTCTGATCGACACCTACCGTATCGACCAGGTGGATGCCGCCACCAAGGTCTACGGCGTCGCGGGCAACCCCATCCGCAGTTCTCTCTCTCCGGCAATGATGAACGCGGCCTTCCGCCGAGAGACCGTCAACGCGGTTTATCTTGCACTCCAGACCAACAAGCTAACTGATCTGCTGAAGCTGGTGCAGGAGATTCCCATACAGGGTCTCAGCGTCACCATGCCGCTCAAGCAGGAGATTATGGCGCACCTGGAGAAGACGGATCCGCTCTCCACGCGTATCGGCGCCTGCAATACTGTCCTTCGCGCGCAGGATGGCAAGCTCTATGGCTTCAATACCGACGTCGCCGGCATCGTCGGTCCTCTGGAAAAGCGTCTCTCACTGCGCGGAACAAAGGTGCTGGTCCTCGGCGCTGGTGGAGCGGCACGTGCCGCAGTTTTCGGTGTGCGCGACAAGGGAGCGGACGTATTTATCCTCAATCGCACTCCAGAGACAGCCCACAAACTTGCTCGACAGGCAGGAGCGAAGAGCATCAAGAAAGAAGCTCTTCCCAAAACCTCCTTCGACGTCATTATTAATGCAACGCCATTAGGCATGGCCGGTCACAAAGGCGCACAGCTACTCGAAGCCAAAGACCTGAACACCAGGCTGCTCTTCGATCTGGTCTACAACCCCATTGAAACACCTCTGATTCGCCTCGCCCGTCAGCAAAGCATCCCCATCATTACCGGCGTGGAGATGTTCGTGCAGCAGGGCGCGCGCCAGTTTGAGATATGGACAGGCAAACCTGCTCCCGAAGAAGAGATGCTCCGCGTCGTCATCCATGCATTACGTCAGCAGGCCGAAGAAGCAGAAACCGCTGCACCATCTGCACCAAAATCAAAAAAGAAGAAAACCTCCTGAAAAGCTTCCATTGCATAGATAAAGGCCATCCATAATGGATGGCCTTTGTGCGTCAGTGAACTACGTTACCTCAGAAGGCGGCACAGCCCTTATTCCTTTACGCTCACGCCAAGTGTCTTCATCTTGCGATAAAGATGGCTGCGTTCGAGTCCAAGACTCTCCGCCGTGCGGCTTACGTTGCCATGGTTTTCATCCAGCTTCTTAAGGATGTAATCACGCTCATAAGCTTCCCTGGCTTCGAGCAGCGAAGAGAACTCTTCGCCACGGTTCAGGCGGCCCGACTCAGTGAGTTTGCCAGGGCCACGGTAGACCAGCATCGGCAGATGCTTGCGCTCAATACGCTGTGTCTTCGGATTGAGGATCAGCACACGCTCGACCAAATTGCGTAGCTCTCGGACATTTCCGGGCCAGTGATACTGGCGCAGCGCGGCCAGGGCATCTTCCGTCATCTCGACATGGGGACGGCCATACTGCTGGCCGAACTGCTGCAAAAACTCTTTGACCAGCAGCGGAATATCTTCCTTGCGCTCGCGTAGCGGTGGAACAAAAAATGGAATGACATTGAGCCGATAGAAGAGGTCTTCACGAAAATTACCGCGCGCAATCTCATCTTCCAGATCTTTATTGGTCGCGGCAATAACCCTGACATCGACATGAATGGGATGCGATGCTCCAACAGGAAGGAACCGCTGCTCATCAAGAGCGCGCAACACCTTGGCCTGCGTTTTGAGGCTCATATCGCCAACTTCATCGAGAAAGAGGGTGCCGCCATCTGCGCGCTCAAAAGTCCCACGCTTTTCCTTCGGACTGCCAGAACCTGCAGCCACAGCTCCATGACGATAACCGAAGAGCTCGCTTTCGATGTAGTCCTCAGGAATAGCAGCGCAGTTCAGCTCAATAAATGGACGGTCTTTGCGTTGACTCTCGGCATGGATCGAGCGCCCGATCAGCTCTTTTCCCGTACCCGATTCGCCAAAGATGAGCACACGGCCGTTCGTTGGAGCCATCAGCCGTATCTGCTGGCGTAAGGCCTTGATTGGCACGCTCTGTCCGGTTACGCCTCCCCTCACTGACAACTGGCGTGCAAACTCGGCATTATCTTCGCGCATCTGCCGCGCCTTCATCGCGTTCTTCAGAACAATCAGAGTGCGATCCAGCGAAAGCGGCTTCTCAAGAAAGTCGTAAGCCCCCAGTTTGGTTGCACGCACGGCAGATTCGATAGTTCCGTGGCCGCTGATAATGACCACCTCAGGCGTATTGGTGCTGTCGAGAGACCGTATCTCAGCCAGCGCATCAAGACCATCGCGGTCCGGCAGCCAGATGTCCAGCAACACCACATCGTAGGATGCATCACGGAGCAACTCCAGCGCTTCGGCAGCGGTTCCGCTAGTGGTTACAAGATAGCCCTCTTCGCGCAAAATGCCTTCGAGCGATTCGCGGATCTCGGCTTCATCATCAACAATAAGAACGTGGTTCAAGCAGTACCTCCGTGGCTGTTTGCACTGGCCACAGTTCCACTGGAAGATTCAGAAATCCCGGCAGTCTTCAATTCGATGATGAACTTGGCTCCAGCAGGAAAGTTCTTTTCCGCACGAATCGTTCCCTGATGCTCCTGAATAATCTTGGCTGCAATAGCGAGCCCAAGCCCCGTACCCCGTTGTTTGGTCGAGAAATAAGGCAGAAAGAGCCGCTCACGCATCTCGTCGGTCAGGCCTGCACCAGTATCTGCAACGGACAACTCCACCATTCCATTCTCCAGCAGCCCGGTACTGATTCGAAGCTCGCGCAGCAAACTATTTTGCATCGCCTCGGCAGCGTTATCGATCAGGTTCGAAAGGGCGCGTTTAAGCGCCTCCGGATCGGCCATCACCAGAGGCAGTCCAAACGGCATTTTTTTAATAATTGCAATGTTCTGTAAACGCCCGGCAAAAAGCGCCAACGCATTTTCGACAATCGTATTGAGGTCGGCCGGACGCGGACGCGCCGTAGGAAACTCCGCAAGTGCAGCAAACTGATCCACCAGCGATCGCATACTCTCGACAGAGGAGCTGATGACCTCACTGCAGCGGCGAATAATGGCTGGAGAGGGCGAATCAATACTATGTTCTGTCATCGTCATTACAACACGATCAATATGCCGATGGATCTGTTCAGCACTGAGGCTGATCGGGGTGAGCGGATTTTTGATCTCATGTGCTACGCGCCTGGCAACCTCTTTCCATGCCGATTGCTTCTGTGCGCGCAGTAATTCCGTCGCATTCTCCAGCACAAGCACATAGCCGCGATGCTCGCGGTCCTGTCCGGCACGTCCCGGGGTCTCAAGCAGGGCGACAGTCGCCAGCAGATTCAGACCACCGAGTCTCTCATTGCTTGCAATCTCAATTTCGCTAGAGGCAACACCCATGCGGTGGCTGCGCTTCACCAGATGGTCAATCACCTCGGAAACTTCCTGAGGAAATACCTCTTCCACGGTATGACCGAAAAACGCTCGCTGGCCTCCAGGATCCATCATCTCGCTCAGAGCGCGATTGGCAAGCACGATACGGCGATTTGCATCGAGAGTAGCGACACCATTTGGAATCGTCTCGAGCATGGTTTCAAGCTCGCTGCGACGTGCCTCCAGTGCGGTGTTCGCTGCGCTCAGTTCCACAGTCGAACGCTCAACGGCACGACGGCTGTCTTCAAGATCAGCCGCCATGTGGTTGAAGCTGCGCACCAGGTCTCCCAACTCCTCGGTAGAACTTTCATCGACGCGATGTCCATAATCTCCCGCAGCAATAGCTTCCATAGCGTCACCGAGGGCCTCAACCGGCTTGGTCACTTGTTTGGAGATGTGCAGCGCCAGCCAGCTCGAAGCGAAGAGCGCAAGGATGGTCATCATGAGCAACAGGCTCATGTAAAGATTTCGGATCTGGCGGCGCTCGCGAAAAAGGACCCAATAAGAATCAGCCTCCCGACGAAGACGCGCCATCGTTGCTGCCATTCCGGGCGGCATCGGCAAACCGACAACAACGGTATTGCCTTGTTGAGCTACCGCCGCAGCAAGCGCGTAGTCCACTTGTCCAAGAGAAAAGACCGGCGAATCGCTTCGACGTGCAGCAGCAAGGATGGTAGCATTCGTCGGATTGCTTACCGTCTCCCGCTCACCGGCAGAGTCGCTATCCGTCAGGAATCCAGAGAGCCACGGCCTGACCTGAGCAGTAGTGCCACGCCCTTGCGGCACCTGAAAAGATGCAACTACATGGCCATCACGATAGATAATCGCAAATCCGTCTTGAAGCGTCGTTTCGTGCTGGCGCAAGATGCGATTCAGGGCATCTCGCGACAGCGGCTCGGCAGCCTTTATGACCGGTGAATGGGGTTGCTGCCGCCGGTCGCGCCGTGAACGATGTACCGGTGGGCGCGAAAAGGGCGCAGGAGAAGGCTGTTGTGCCGAAGCTGCTGCGATACTTGCGGCAATGGAATCCGCCTCAGACCGCGCGTTGGCGGTGCTGTACTGTGCAAGCGCCAGGGCCATGCGGTTACTGTCGTCGCGCATCTGTGTCACCGGCTGCGAAAACCACCGGTCTACGGCACGGTTCATCAGCAGATAGCTGAAAGCGAACATGAATGCAATCGGAACAAAGCTGACCAGTACCGCTCCCCAAAGCATCCGCGTCCGCAGTCGTGCACCCAGAATGCGGCTCCGCTGGTCCGCATATAGCTTGAGCATATTGCGAACCAGCAGGACCAGCACAACAATGAACAGCAGAAATGCAACCACCGACAGACCGGTAAACAAGAAAATCTGTTCAAGATTGACAGGATGCGGTAGCTTCGGCGAATTGAACGCATTGAGCGTAGCCAGGGCCAGCAGAAGAACGAGGAAGCACGCACCAAGGGCGATGCTCAATACCTTTCGCCGGGTTGGATTGGCGGGCATGGCCGTGCTTCCTCAGTTATCTGGCGACACGCGCCAAACTCTTACTTAGCCTCAGTTTAGTTGACCAGTGAAGCAATCGGCTGTGAGTCCCGCTTCTGCGCGGCAGCAACAGCAGCATAGGTCAGCACACCATTGTAGGTATTGACTCCTTCGGCGATCCCCTTGTCCTCACGAATAGCCGCTGTGGCACCCAATCGGGCAAGCTTCAACACATAAGGGAACGTGGCATTTGTGAGCGCAAGCGTCGATGTATTGGGAACAGCGGCCGGCATATTGGTCACACAGTAGTGCACCACTCCATTCACCTC
>DASRSR010000194.1:0-66721 GCA_035656355.1 Edaphobacter sp. | reverse complement strand
CGGCGGAGTCATATTGGTATCCATCAATATACCCACCGTCTCACCGGCACGCATCGCGGCAATCAAACCGCGCGCAAAGTCATCCTTGTGCATGACGCGGTTTCCATGCAGGCAACGAACCCGATTAACAAACTCGTCCACCAGAGGATTATCCAGCCGTCGAATTACCATTCCCATCGGATAACCCATCAGCGAGTGATAAAAGCTCGACAGCTCCCACGCCCCAAGATGCCCGGTTAGCACCAGTACCCCTTTGCCTCTCGCGCGGGCTGTCAGGTAATTTTCTAATCCTTCATAACGAATAAAGCGGCTGGCCTGCTCTGGCGTGTAGCTGGACATCTTGCAGAACTCGGCCAGCAGATGCCCCAGGTTTCGATAGACGCCACGCAGAATCGTCTCGCGTTCAGCTGCAGTCTTCTCTGGAAATGCCAGTTGCAGATTGCGAAGCCCAACCTTCCTTAGCCTGCCCAGCAAACGATAAGCCAATGCCGCAATCCATCCGCCCACCACCCGCGCAGATCGGCGCGGCAGCACCCCAATGCACGCGATAAACACGCGAACCAGGCAGTACTCCAGCCGCTCACGAGCGGTCACGTCCCGCTGTCGCGATGAGGATTGTATTTTGTCGTTCAAGCCTACAGTCTACTCGTCCCTCATCATCCTGAATCTCCAAAAGAAAGGCGGCCCTCAGGCCGCCCAATCCTTCTTGCTTGTTCCGAATCAACTTTTATCGGTTCTTCGAAGCTACAAAATAATGCGCTACGGTCCGCACAAACGGACGTGCCGCCTGCGGAGTTGCCTCGTTGCCCTTCAGGATGGTCTCGAAAGGAATATCGCTGCCATACATCGTCCGCGTATCATCCTGGTTCTGAGAAAGCACCGTGCCGTCCAGGTTAATGCCTGCAAAGAGTCCCTTCGAGCGAGAGTAGGAAAGGAACTCTGCGTTCAACTTCCAGTCGGTCCCCGCCTGAGCATTCCGTCCCACTGGCCCGGCCGCCACTGCGGCATCGCCGCCAAGTTTGAACTTGTTCTTCAACATGTCCTGGAGTCCGTTCTTGTTCATCGCAATCAGAACCAGGTCGGTCGCCTGGCCGCCGATCTGGAACCCGAAGCTGCCACCCGTCAGTTGAACGAACACCGGCGCGCTCCAGCCCCGCGGTGTACGGCAGGTTGCTACTCCTTGTCCATACTGGCCACCCACAACAAAGGCTGCCTTCTTGTAGCTGGGAATCACCACCACGCACGACGCGCCGGAAAGGATGCTCTGCGGAATGCCTTTGTCCGGTGTTGCCATGACCTCTTGAATTACTTTCTGAGCATCAGTCAAACGTTCCGTCAGCTTCGCTTTATCCGATGCGGCGAATGCCGAAACCGAACCTGCCACCATGGCCAAACTACATACAACCGCTGTCATCCGTTTCATAAGTTTTGCGCCTTTCACTTTTCTAAGCTTGAGTTTTTAGGGCCTCGTGCAACACCTGAATGAGATGGAAAGAAACCTAACATGAGTTGTACCAGAGAGAATGCGACCATGGCATACAAAACAAAAAAATGGGGTTGTAGAGATAGCGCCGGGGAACCACCCCGCGCAACGCTCTCTCTACAACCCCTCTCCCAGGTCTGTGTTGCTATTCACACTCTGCTCCACATCACGCGAGTACACAACGGTACGAAGGTCTGTATACCTCTGCGCTCAAAATATTTACTAATAAGTAAATATGGTTATGTCTTAAGAAGGTTTCGCTTCAATGTTTCAACTGTCAGCGCAATCCGGTTCTCCACCCCCACCTTACGCATAATCCGTCCAACATGCGCCTTTACCGTTACAGCATCGATCCCTAATGCCTGCGCAATATCGCGATTCGGGCTGCCGTTCACCAGCAGGCGCAGCACCTGCGTCTCGCGTTCCGTAAACTTCGGCGCAACGGTTGGAGAAGTCGTCGTTGGAGTCTTGGACGACTCCAGCAGCCGTGCCAGCACTTTGCGCGGAGCCCACACCGAATCGTCCTGCACAATTTGAATTGCCAGCCTGATCTCGCTCTCTTTCGCGGAATGCGTGAGATAACCCTTAGCGCCCGCGCCAATCACCTGTTGAATGTATTCATGGTCTTCGCGTGCTCCAATCACAATCACCTTCAGCTTCGGGCGAGAGCGATGAAACGCAGCCAGCAGCTCGAACAGATGATCGGTGCACGAGGCATCCATCAGGATGAGCGATACGC
Source organism: Edaphobacter sp. (assembly GCA_035656355.1). Classification (GTDB taxonomy): domain Bacteria; phylum Acidobacteriota; class Terriglobia; order Terriglobales; family Acidobacteriaceae; genus Edaphobacter. The sequence goes on along the minus strand of DASRSR010000194.1, from coordinate 64,499 downwards.
CCGAATCATCCAGCGCCCCCGGCACCGACAAAGGAACAATCTCGAACCCTTCATCGGCAAAAATCGTTTGAATACCGAGAATCCGCAGCGGGTCTGTAGCAATCAGCCCGATCCGCGGATTCTCCTCGGACTTGCTCTTTTTCGTCACGCTTGCAGACCTTTACTCCTCAGTGAAATCAGGCAGGCGATGCGAAATATCGTTAGAGCTTCGGTAAAACGATACCCTGCTGGTTTTGATATTTTCCTTTGCGGTCAGCGTAGCTTACTTCGCACACCTCATCGGACTGGAAGAAGAGAATCTGGCACAACCCTTCGTTGGCATAGACCTTCGCCGGCAGCGGCGTCGTGTTTGAGATCTCCAGCGTCACAAACCCCTCCCACTCCGGTTCAAAAGGGGTTACGTTCACAATGATGCCGCAGCGTGCATAGGTTGATTTGCCCACACAGATCGTCAACACATCACGCGGAATCTTGAAGTATTCAATTGAGCGAGCCAACGCAAACGAGTTTGGCGGCACAATCACACTGTCAGACTGCACCGACACAAACGAGCGCTCATCGAAAGCCTTCGGATCGATAATTGCGCTGTTGACGTTGGTGAAGATCTTGAACTCATCGGAGACCCGGAGATCGTATCCATAGGACGACAGTCCGTAAGAGATAACGCCTTCCCTGACCTGCTTTTCGCTAAACGGAGTAATCATGCCGTGCTCGATCGCCTGCTGGCGTATCCAACGGTCGCTTTTAATGGCCACTCTGGTCTGCTTCCCTTCGTATTTTGTTCGCGTCTGACGTTATGACAGTTTTTGAGGAATCAAAAGCGGGCAACCTTCCCGTTTTTGTTGTCTCATTAGATTCTTCATCTTACGGTAGCGTATCCGCATTGACAATCTTGTTTCGAGTTTCTACTATCACGGTAATTAAACCCAGGCAGTAATGTGTTGATAACAAAAAAAGTTTTAGTTGCAAATTACAGCCCAAGGACGGCGGCCCAAAATGATTAAACAGGATCTAATTCAACGGGTTGTTGAGCGTACCGGTCTGCCAAGAACAAAAGCAGAGGCTGCCGTAGACGCCATCTTCGATAGCATGAAGCAAAATCTGATCGCCGGTGACCGCATCGAATTACGCGGTTTTGGCGTCTTCACCGTTAAGCCGCGCAAGACAGGCATCGGTCGCAATCCGAGGACAGGCGCTGAAGTCGCCATTGCCCCCGGCAAGGCCGTTCGCTTTAAGCCCGGCAAAGAACTGCATTTGCTCGAGTAGCAACTAGGCCCGATTCACATCAGATGTACGGCATCAACGTCGACAATCAGATTGCGGCGTGCAATGCCCTGTGTCTCCGCGTATTGCAGCATTGCACGCAATACTTCGCTGAGCGTCTGTCTGCGCTCCGCCTTCAGCACAAAGTGGTAGCGATAAATTCGCTTCAGTCTTGAAATTGGCGCAGCCGCTGGGCCAAGCACGCGGACCTTGTCCAGTCGTGCCCGCTCAAACCACCCCCCCAGCGCTGCCGACCATCCCGTCGCTTCCTCCAGCTTCTCACTCTGGATCAACACATTCGCCAGCACGGAATACGGAGGATAGTGCATCCATCGCCGGTACTGTGTCTCCTTCGCGACAAACCCCGGATAATCATGCTTCGCTGCAAACTGAATCGCATAGTGGTCCGGATGATAGGTCTGCACCAGCACCTTACCCGGCAGCTCACCTCTGCCCGCTCTGCCTGAAACCTGCGTCAAAAGTTGAAACACTCTCTCCGCCGCGCGAAAATCTGGCAGTCCGAGTGCGAAGTCAGCTCCGACAACACCCACCAGAGTCACCCCGTGAATATCGTGTCCTTTGGCGATCATCTGTGTTCCAACCAGCAGATTAATCTCGCCCGCATGGAGCCGCGACAGCAAACGTTCCATATCGCTGCGTCCACGCACAGTATCGCGGTCCATGCGACCGATGCGTGCTGAAGGAAATATCTCCTGCAGCCGCTCTTCGCCCTGCTGCGAACCTGCGCCGAGAAAATACAAATGCTCACTCCCGCACTTCGGACAGTTCTTCGGCACTCCGCGTCTGTACCCGCAATAATGGCACTCCAGCCGCTGCCCCGGCTGCGCGATGGCGTCATTGCCGCTCACCGGCTTGTGATACGTCATCGAGATCGCACAGTTTTCACACTCAATCTTCGCGCCGCAGCTTCGGCACATCACCACAAACGAGTATCCGCGCCGGTTCAGCAGAACAATCGCCTGCTCTCCGCGGTCCAGCGTCGCCTGCGTCTCCTCAATCAATCTGCGCGAAAAGATATGCTCCTGCCCCGTCTCTCGAAACTCCTCGCGCATATCCACAAGCTCTACCGCCGGCAATGGACGGTCCGCAACTCGCTGCCGCATCTCCACTCGCACATAACGGCCCTTCTCCGCGTTCGCCCAGCTCTCAAGCGAGGGCGTTGCCGAACCCAGCACAACAACAGCATTGTTCAGCTTAGCCCGCATCACCGCGACATCACGCCCGTGATAGCGCGGAGTCTCCTCCTGCTTATAGCTTCCATCGTGCTCTTCATCGACGATGATCAATCCCAGCTTCGGCATTGGCGCAAACACAGCCGACCGCGTCCCAACCACAACGCGTGCCTCGCCCCGCCGAATCCTGTGCCACTGTTCGGCACGCTCATCCGGTGTCAGTTGCGAATGCAGCAATGCCACCTCACCGCCAAACGCCGCGACCAATTGTCCTGTCATCGCGGGAGTCAGTCCGATCTCCGGCACCAGCAATAAAGCCGATTTGCCTGCCTCAAGCGCCCGCTGCATCGCTGCAAAATAAACCGTCGTCTTGCCCGAACCCGTCACGCCATACAGCAGATGTGGCGCAAACCCGCTCTTCGACATCGCCGCCGCAATCGTGCTCAGCGCCTCCATCTGGGCCTCATTCAATGCGTGCTCATGCGCATGCTTTTTCCGAAGACGGTGCACCGGATACCCCATCTTCGCGATGGCTTCATCGTCGCTAAGGTGGGCAGAGCCGACATCTTCCTCCACACCTACTCCCCCCATCCAGAACTCGCGCGCAACCTCCTCAATCGCTACCAACCCACGTTTCACCAGCGTCGCCAACGTGGACTCCGGCACAGACGTCAACGTCTGCCGAAGATCGCGCACGCGCATCCGTCCACCCACCGCCGCAAGCTCCCCCATAATCGCCAACTGATTCTCATTCAGCTTCGGCAATCGCGGCCCCAGAGAGCCGGATTTTGACTTGTCATCCTTCGCCAAGCGGAGGTCGTGTTTTTGTTCTTCTGTTCCCTGTTCCCTGCTTCCTGTTCCCTGAATGACGGCCACCTTCTCCAGCCGCCGCGCATCCCGCTCCTCGGCCACCGCCTCGCGCGTCAGCCATTTCTTCCGGACCATGCCTTCCAATAGCGTCTTATTCGCTCCCGTTGCCGAGCGCAGCGCCGACATCTTCGCGGTATCTCCGGTCTCCAGATAATTCAGCACCGCATATTCGCGGTTCTGCTCCTCTGCAGACAACTTCGACCGCCGCGAAGCTCCCTTCGCCGCGCCTTCATAAAGAACGCGCCGGCCAACATCGGAAATCCTGTAGACGAAGTGCCGCTTCACCTCAGCGCCAAGCGGCAGCATCCCGCGCAGCACCTCACCCAGCGGAGCCACATAGTACGCCGCAATCCAGCGCGCCAGTTCCGTCAATTCATCCGGCAACAGCGCCGCGTCATCCAGTACCTGCTGAACCGGCTTTATCTCAAACGACTCGTTCGGCGTATCGTCATGCACACGCAGCACAACGCCCATCAGCCGCTGCCCGCTGAACGGCACCAGCACACGCGCGCCAACCGCTGGAACCACTCCATTCACCGCATAGGTAAATGTCTGGTCCAAAGAAACCGGCAGCGCAACATCGCAGTACAGAGGCATCTCTACAGCTTAAAGGAAACACGCAGCCTGATTCTCACTTCGGCCCGTCCTCCTGCGGAACCTCCTGCCCTTCACCTGGGAACGGCCACTTCCGCTCCAGCGGCTGCTCCGCCTCGCGTGTCGCCTTGGGAACATGATTGATCTTCAGGTTCTCCAGAAAGTGCACGCCCAGCTTACCCGCCGTCGCCAGATCAATGTCGCCGTCATGGTCCAGATCTTCGGCAACGATCTGCGTTCCAATACTCGCCGTTCCGTTAGCCGAAATCGCCGTCCGCGTAAACGTTCCCGTCTTGCGATCAATTCGATAGGCATAAATCACAATCGGATCGTACGATCCCGGATCGCCGCCCGAGTGCCCCCGGTACCGTTTTCCCGTCACCAGCACCGGAACGCCATTGCCGTCCAGATTCACGAGCCGGAGCGCATGAGATTGCGAGAACGATTCGTCGATAATATGCCGCGTCCATGTGCGATGAGCAGCCGTTCCTCCCTGCTCCAGCCAATAAAGACCATAGCTGTGGCCCTGGCCATAGATCAGATCAAGCTTGCCGTCGCCATTCACGTCATAACCAATGATCGGAAACCCCGTGTCTCCAAGCCGCCACTCGCCGTGCCATATCCACCTGTCGTGGTCTGCATCGACATTCTCGAACCAGCCAAACGGAGTCAGAATATCCGCCTTATCGTCGCCGTTCACATCAGCAATGCCGATGCCGTGCCCATCCTCTCCCTTACCGCCAACGTGATGCACCTTCGGCTTCGCGCCGGAGAAATCTACCCAGATCACGCCGGAGTGGTTGTAATGCGCCAGCGCGATGTCCGGCTTGCCGTCGCCGTTGATGTCGCCCTCCGCTCCGCCTTCCGTGTCGTAGCTGTCGGTAATAAAGTGCTTCTGCCACATCACACCCGGCTTTTTAGGATTCTCGTACCACCACAACCCGTTCGAAATCCAACCTGTGGTCACCAGGTCGGGAGCGCCGTCATGGTTTACGTCAATCGTCCACTCGCCGCAATCAGAGACAAACTCCTCATGAATCCCTACCGTGCGAAACTGATGGCGCTTCCACTCGCCGCCCTTCGCTCCGGGATTCTCATACCAGTACGCTCCGCTCAGCAGATCGTCGAAGCCATCGCCATTCATGTCCAGCGCCGTAATGCCCTCGGCATGGTCATTCCCCAGCCGATGCGCCAGAAACGCAAGCCGAGGCTTGCCATCCGGACCGTTGCCAGGCGTCGGCTTACGAAACTCCGTTGCATGGCTCGGGTCCTGCGCAACAGATAAACCAACCCCAAACATCAGCAGAGCGGCACAAAAACTTACAGCAGCAATCTTCTTCATGACACCACCTTCATCGCGTTCGGGTCCCAGTGAATCACACTTCCCTTTTCCATGCTCAGATTACTCAACAGCGCTGCTCCTGCCGCGCGAAAACCGAACTCCGCATCTTCTACTACCGGCCTGCGCGTACGCATCGCGTCAAAGAAGTTGCGGAAGTGGTCATAGGTATCGTTGTACCCATCAGGCGCGACAAACTTCTCCGTACCCACCGGCGGCGCGCCTGTCGGATGCTCTACCGGATACTTCTGCCGGTACTTTGCGATGTACTCCCTCTGCATCGCATCCGCAAAGGTATTGACCGTGTAACCCGGCTCCTTCTGACGCGGCACTCGGTTTACGACAACCGCATTTCCGGTAATCTCCATCGTTCCCTCAGAACCCGTAAACAGAATTCCTTCACTCTCCGCGCCTCCATCCACAAAGTTCACGCGCAGACTCAGGTTGAAGCCCTCGGGATAATCGAACAGCGCCAGCAGCACGTCCGGAACATTGCGCCCATCCTTCCAGAAGCGCAGGCCGCCCGTCGCCATCGCCCGCGTCGGGCCATGCGATCCGGTCACGAAGTGGGTTCCGCTGAACAGATGCACAAACAGATCGCCCGCCGCTCCGCTGCCGTAGTCCGTCCACTTACGCCACTGGAAGAACCGTTCCGCGTTGAACGGAATCTTGGGTGCCGTCCCCAGAAAGCGCGGCCAGTCGCAGGTCTCTGTGCTGGCATCCAGCGGCACCGAGTAGTTCCACGCGCCAAGCGAAGAGTTCCGGTCCCATCGCCCCGTCACCATGTTCAGTTCGCCAATCGCTCCCGCGGCCAGCCGCTCCTTTGCCTTCGCATACAGAATCGAGCTGACCCTCTGGCTTCCAATCTGAATAATTCGTTTCGTCGAGCGAGCCGTCTCGATAATCTCCGGCCCATCGGAGTACAGATGAATCATCGGCTTCTCGCAATAAACATCCTTGCCCGCCTTCATCGCATCAATGGCTGCTTTTTTATGCCAGTGGTCGGGCGTCGCAATAATCACTGCATCGACATCGCTCCGCGACAGAATCTGGCTATAGTCGCGCGTGGTAAACACATCGCTGCCCCACAGCTCTTTGCTGTGCGTCAGCCGTCCATCGTAACAGTCAGCAACGGCAACGATCTTCACTCCCGGCACCTGTGCCGCAACCTTTGCGTCTGCCTGGCCGCGAATTCCCGCACCGATTAGCGCAATCTGAATGTGGTCATTGGCTGACCTTGGCCGAGCCGCTTCCTGCAAAGGTTCAGCGAGCATCTGTAAATGCGATCCTGCCACTGCAACGCTCGCTGTCTTTATAAAAGTCCTTCGATCAACTCTGACTGCCATTCAATCCTCCTCGTTTTAGCGATATTGAAAAGTTTGGTGCTTTACAGCTTTCAATTCAGCCGTGCCACTAATGTTTTGCTTGAGCCCCTCTCGTTAAGAACACCTAGCCCAGCGACCTGAGCTATAGGCATTAACGTCTCACTTACATCTCTCGTTAAGGGCACGGCTTCAGCCGTGCCGCAGCCAGGAGAAAAACCAATGGGGCTTTAGCCCCTGAGGAACAGTTCTTACTGACCGACGCTTTTTCAATTCCATTGAGCAATTTTCCTGACAGATATTTGCTCGTCTTTTAGGGCCGAAGGCCCGTTTTATACCAGCCTGGGGCGCAGCCCCAGGTACACGACACCGCACCAATCGAAGCGCTGAAAGCGCGCCTTATAGATCTCCACGATAAACAGACAACATTAAAAACTAGTTTTATCTATCAGCAGCAACTTATGTGATTTCGTTTATGCTGTCCAGTGCAATGAAGAAAACGGCAGTAATATCATTCGCCATTCTGCTGATCATGCTTGGTGGCTGCAAACAACAGCCCGCACAATCGTCTGCGCGTCAGCATCCACATGCCCTTCCCTCCACCGAAGCGAAATCTCCAGCCTTCGACTACTATCTCCTCAACCTCTCCTGGTGGCCGGAGTTTTGCTACAGCCATCCGAATGCAACCCAGTGCGCTCAGCACCGCGCCTTCACCTTGCATGGCCTGTGGCCGCAAAACTTCAACGGCACTTATCCCGAGAAATGTTCCCCTGCTTCCGGCCCTGCCGATCCCTCACAGTACACCGACATCTATCCCGATACCGGCCTGCTTGAGCACGAGTGGCGCACTCACGGAACCTGTTCCGGCCTCACACCCGACGCCTTCTTCCATCTGGCCCGCAAGGCAGTGCACAGCATCGCTGTTCCCGCGCAGCTCACCTCACTCCGCCACCAGACCTCCATGCCTCCTGACCGAATACTCGATCTCTTCACTCAGGCCAATCCCTCTCTACCCCGCGCCAGCCTCGCTCTGAGCTGCGGAAATAACTACCTCACCGCCATCGAAGTATGTATGGACAAATCACTAAAACCAGTCGCTTGCGGCCCCATCCGCACCTGCCGCGCCAACACCGTCCGAATTCCTCCCCCATAACTCTCCGCTACTAAACGGGAAGACTTACTCTCTTTTTGTTGTCATCTTTCCGCCGAAGGCGGGAGGATCTGCATTGGTCTTTAATCCCACTCCTGCCCGGATGCCCCATTCATCGCGACAGCATCATCGTCGCGATGGGTGGGAATGAACAAACCACCAAACCAGTACAGCCGTAAGCGCCAATGGCGCGAAACCCCAGGGACTAACCTATACAAGTACAAGCGCTGAAAGCGCGCCTCCTAACCCTGTCAAGCCCCTTCATCCTCTAAATCCTTCAAGCACATAACATCAAAGTGACGATTCACATAGTCCCACCAGCTATAATGGAAACAGTAGAAGGACTGTTCGCAGGAGATTGACATGAAGGCACTAGCCATCTTTGTAAGCATCTTCGTATCTTTTGCAGTCATGCTTCTCCCGTTCATTCTGTCGGGAGAGCGATGGAAAGCAGCGCAGGACAAGGCGCGCGCACGCCGCATCGCCGACGCCAAGATGAATGCAAGACTCCTGAGACTCAACCTCTAATGTGTTCCTAAAGTCACTTTTCAAGAGTTCGTCGGAAGCTCATGCACTCTTCTCTTGATTTGGGCAATCGAAGGTTACAACCCACCAACGCAGGTTGAGGGTACTACCAAGTTCAGACTTAACTTACCTTTTTTGAAGACTTTGGTACTTAAGTACGGGGGAGGGGACCTACCCCTTTGCCGGTGTCTTCAGTCCCATCTCCTTCATCACCATCTGCAGGTCCTTCCAGGCTTCTGCCTTCTGTCTCGGATCGCGCAGCAGAAAAGCTGGATGGTAGGTTACTGCCAGCTTCGCGCCGCGACAACTATGCCAATGGCCGCGCAGCGCCGCCAGCGACCGCTTCACCCCCAACAAATACGTCGCTGCTGTTGCCCCAAGTGCCACGATGACCTCTGGCTGCACTACATCCACCTGCTTCACTAGAAACTGAGTGCAGGTATTCGCCTCAACCGGTTCGGGAACGCGGTTCCCAGGTGGACGGCACTTCACAATATTGGCGATATAAACCTCTTCCCGCTTCAGGCCCATCGCCGTAATCATATTGTTCAGTAACTGTCCGGCCTTACCTACAAACGGACGCCCAGACGTATCCTCGTCCGCGCCCGGTCCTTCACCGACAAACATCAGCCGCGCGCCCGGATCGCCTTCACCAAAAACAATGTTGCGGCGCCCCGCGTAGGCCAGCGGACACCGTGTGCAGTCGCCAATCTCTTCATGGATAGCCTGCAACGCGGCCGCTCTCTCAGAAACCGGAATACGTTCCTGCGGTAAAGGAGCAAGATCATCAAAACTGATCAATTTGGGAATGGAACTCTCCTGAAATCCGCTTAGCGGCGATGGAGCTGGAGGTGGAGCAACCGGCACTGGAAGAGGCTGCGGCGGCACAATAAGAAGCTCTGGCATCTGAGGAGATGCCACCTCAACGATTGGAGTCGCCGCCATAGGCTCAAGCGGTTCGCCACGGCGATAGAAGTCACGAATGCCCATATCGCGGAGGTACTCGACATACGCCCGCAGTTCGTCCTGCGCATCTGCTGCCATGGCTCTATGCTATCGCGTCGTCAGTGGGTGTGATCGAGCGTTGGCGTCTCTGGCTTTTCCGGTAGAACAAACTTCACATGCCCCTGCTCAATCTCCTGCTGAGCCACGCGGCAAGCCTTCATCGACTTGGCCACGATCAGAGGCGAAGCCCCGGACTGCAACTGCCGAGCCCGCCGTGCCGCGCCCTTTACCAGACTGTATTTATTGTGGAGAGTGTTGTCAGCCGTCATGCGTCTTCCTCCGTAAACAGAATCTAACTCAGCACAGCCCTGGTAGCCCACACAAATTATGTGTGGATAGAGCAATTTCCTGTGGATGTCTCGGAAGACCTCAGGACTCATGGTCGTTTTCTCTCAAGGAAAACGGACGCTCCTCGAAAATCTACCGCATCGCAATAACAGGAAGATTACTCCAACACGTCCATTATTCTCCAAATGTCTTCAACGCGCTTTTTAATCTGGGCGAGGCAGCATTGGTTCGGCAGCTCTCGGCCAGCGCCTGCACTCCGTCGCGCACTCCTCGCTCAAACAGGACGATTGCCCGCATCTCCGCTACCGCCTGATCAAGTACATCATTGACCAGCGCGTATTTGTAGTCTCCGATGCGTTTTAGTTCATTGCGCGCTTCGGCCAACCGGCCTTCAATCACCGCCTCAGAGGTCATATGCTCTGCTTCACTGCGGTTCCGCAAGCGCATCTCCAGCACCTGCGGACTTGGCGGCATAATGAAGATCGACACCGCTTCAGGCAGCTTTTTCATCACCTGTAGCGCGCCCTGCACATCGATGTCCAGCAGCAGGTCCTTTCCGGCCTCCCGTGCACGGTCCAACGCGGAAAGCGCCGTTCCATAGTAGTTACCGAAAACCTCGGCCCACTCCAGAAAATCTCCCGCTGCAATCATGCGCTCAAACTCCTGGCGACTGGTGAAGTGGTATTCGCGTCCGTTCTCCTCCGACCCGCGAGGAGCGCGCGTTGTATAAGAAATGGAGAAATCCAGCCCCTCCACCAGCGTTCGCAACTGGCTGACCAGCGTTGATTTTCCTGAGCCTGAAGGCGCCGAAATAATAAAAAGTATGCCTGCCATCCGTCCTCGAACGCGCTGCCCACGCAGCGTTATTTACTCCAGATTCTGAACCTGCTCCCGCGCCTTCTCAATCTCTGCCTTCATCTCGAGCCCCAGCTCCGTGATCCGCAGACCATTGGTTCCAGAAGCGCTGCTCGTCTTCGACAACATCGTATTCGCTTCGCGGTTCAGCTCCTGCAGGAGAAAATCCAGACGTTTGCCTAATTCGCCGCCTGCATCCAGCAATGCAATAAAATGCCCGATGTGCGTCCGCAACCGGACAATCTCTTCCTCCACATCGCTCTTTTCCGCCAGCACCGCTGCTTCGGCAAGAAGCCTCTCCTCCGTGACCGACGTGTTTTCCGTCAGCTCAGCTAGTCGCGCACGAAGCCTATCGAACAAGGTTTGCCGCACCTCGCTTCGCAGCTCCGCAACCTCCGCTGCTGCCGCTTCCAAACGTTGCATCGACCACCGCAGCTCGGCAACCAAAGCCTCGCCTTCTTTCGCGCGGCCTTCGTTCAACCGCTCGATAAGCTCATCAATCAAGGCCAGAACCGACTCATCCAGACCTTCCAATGCCTCTTCATTCAAGCTGCTATCAGCGACCATCAAGCCAGGCAAACGCAATATAGAGTTCAGGTCCGGTTCGCCGGTTAGATCATGCTCTGCTGAAGCCTCACGAAAGGCGCGGAGATATGCATCGAGCAGAGGCGCATTCAATTGAACCTGAGCATTCCCCTTGCGCTCCAGTTGAAGCGTTACGTCCACATGACCGCGCTGCAGCTTTTCTTTCAGCACACGTCGTAGCTGCATCTCAAGTCCATCGCAAAGCGATGGCATGCGGAACTGAAGATCAAGGAAGCGATGATTAACGCTTTTGATAGATAAAGTAAAGCCCAGTTGCTCCTTTGTAGAGCCGCGCAGGCTGGCATATCCGGTCATCGAATAGGTAACACTCATGCCATTCCTTCCGCCGCTGATGCGGCTTCGCTCTGTGTCTCTTCGTTGCTGAACTGCAAATCATAAAGCCGCCGATACGTGCCGGACTGCAGCAATAGCTCTTCGTGCGTCCCCATCTCTGTGATTTTTCCACTTTCCAGCACGGCAATCCGCGTGGCGCGGCGAACCGTAGAGAGCCGATGCGCAATCACAAACACGGTGCGTCCTTTCATCAGGTTCGCCAGTGCGGCCTGTACCAGATGCTCGCTTTCCATGTCCAAAGCGGAGGTCGCTTCATCCAGAATCAGAATTGGCGCATTCTTCAGAATTGCCCGCGCAATCGCCAACCGTTGCCGTTCGCCACCGCTCAGCCGAACTCCTTTTTCCCCAATGCGAGTCTGGTAGCCTTCGGGCAGCTTCATAATGAAATCATGCGCCAGCGCCATGCGCGCCGCTTCCTCCACCTTGCTCATCGGAACATCTGGCTGACCATAAGCAATGTTGTTGCGCACTGTATCGTTGAACAGCACCGTCTCCTGCGTAACCTTACCGATCTGCTTTCTCAGCGATGAGATCGTTACGTCGCGAAGATCGTATCCATCAATGAGAATCCGCCCTTCGTTCACATCGAAGAACCGTGGAATCAGGTTCACCAGCGAGGATTTCCCCGCTCCACTTGGCCCGACAAAGGCGAGAACTTCACCCGGACAAACAGTGAAATTGATGTCGTGCAATACCTGTACCTTCTCACCTTCGCTTTCGTAGGCGAAGCCTACATGCTCAAAACAGATTTCCTTGCTGAAGCTCTTAAGAACGTGCGCTCTCTTCTTCTCCTGCACATCGTCCTGAGCATCCATAAATTTGAAGATGTCTTCGCTAGCGCCGAGCGCCTGCTGGAAGCTGTTGTAGAAGAGAGCAAATTTGCGGACCGGATCATAGAGCGTAAAGACCGCAATCAGAAAAGTGACGAATGAGCCCGCCGTCATCTCGTGATGCAAAATGCGCTCGCGGCCAAAAAGCAGCAGCAATGCAATTCCAACGGAACCCAAAGCATCCATCAGCGGCGAGCTGATGGCCTGAACGCTCACCGATTTAAGGTTCGCCTGGAAGAGGCGCTCCGCGGCGCGACGGAAGCGGTTCGTCTCCCACAGCTCCATTCCGAAAGCCTTCACAATACGATTGCCGGTGATCGTTTCGTGAAGGATGTTCTGAATCTCCGCCAGCTTGTCCTGCCCTTTCCGTGTCGTGTGCCGAACGCCGCGGCCAATGCGGCGCGCCGACGAGATCACAATTGGCACAAACAACAGCAGTACCCAGGCAAGCCTTCCGCCGACGACGATTACTACCCCAATGGTGAAGAGCAGTGTAAACAGTTGTTGCAGAAAGTCACTCAACACCGTAGACATCGCATACTGCACGCGCTCAATGTCATTAATTAGTGTCGAAAGCAGCGTGCCGGTCGTGTGCTTTTGGAAAAACGCGATAGAGCGTCGCAGAATGGCGTCATAGAGATCGTTGCGCAGGTCGGTAATCATGCCGAACCCGGCATAATTCACTAGGTAAGTGCCGGTATAGTCGCATACCGACTTCAGCAGCGCAGAGACGACCAGCGCATAGGCAACGATGGTCCAGGCGTTGTGAAAATGACTCGGAACAAGGAAGCTCAGATCAACCGTCCAGCCCAAATGAGGGACTGGAAATACCAGAGGATTTTTTGAGGTCTGTGGCGACAGCACGTTGTCGAAGATAGGTTTGACCAGCAACAGGCGAAACGCCGCCATCGCGCCTACGACGGCCATAAGAACGACCGACACCAGCGAGTACAGCACATAAGGCCGCACGTAGAGCAGCAATCGCCAGATGCGCCTCACGCCACGACTCTCCCGGCTATCTTCATTGCGATGCGCATCTCACTATTCTATTGGACTATCGCGGCATATCGCGATGGGAGGTCTTCACTCGATAGCCTGCTGCCGTCAGCCGCTTCTTCATCTCTTCCGCAATGAATACCGACCGGTGCTGACCGCCAGTGCAGCCAAATGCCACCGTCAGATAGCTCTTTCCTTCCTTGATGTAGTGCGGCAAAAGGAATTTGAGCATATCCGTCGTCTTATCCAGAAACTCTGCTGTCTGCGGAAAATCCCGGACGTACTTTGCCACCTTCGGATGTCTGCCCGTCAGCTTACGGAACTCCGGCACAAAGTGCGGATTAGGCAGAAAGCGCACATCGAATACAAGGTCGGCCTCCGATGGCACACCGTTTTTGAAGCCAAAGCTGATCGAAGAGATGGTCAGGTTCTGGTCGCCAGCCTCACGTTCAAACTGAGCGTTAATGTGCGCACGAAGATCATGCACATTGAACTTTGTTGTATCCAACACAATGTCGGCAACATTCCGTATTGGGTCTAGCCGTTTCCGCTCTGCCCGAATCGATTTGACGACTGTATCTGTACGGCCCATCGGATGCGGTCGTCGCGTCTCGGAAAAGCGTCGGATCAGCGCTTCTTCGCTTGCTTCCAGAAACAATACCCGTGTCGGAAGCACTCGGCGCACTTTTTTGAGGATCGTAGGAAATTCATCAAGGCGTATACCTTCGCGAACATCCACGACCAGCGCAGCGCGTTCGATCTCAGCCGACTGTCGCACCAGATCGGCGAAGCGCGGCACCAAATCCAACGGTAGGTTATCTACCGAATAGAAACCAAGGTCTTCAAAGGCCTTCAATGCAGAGAGCTTTCCTGAACCCGATAACCCTGTCAGGATAACCAGCTCACCACCGTTGCTATCTGCTCTACTTGATTTTCGCCGGGTCTTTTTAGCTGTCTTGCGTGGCATGAAGAAATCCTAGCATTCCTCTGCAAACGTAGGCTCCATACCGGCAAAGAGGGCCTACGGAACCTCAATCAACTCCATTTTGCCATCGCGTTTACGGTGCAGCACCATGGCCTGACCACCTGGATCGCGGAAGACAAAGACATCGCGGTCGCGGAATGCCGCCTCTTTCACAGCCTCCTCAATCGACATAGGGCGCATGGCCACACTGTCGGCTGAGCGGACCACATGCGGCTCCGCTAACGGAGAGTGCGATGGAAAAGAGTGCACCAGCATGGGAACAGCCTTCCTGCCATTGCTGCTCTTTGCAGAAACTTTGGTGACAGGCTTTTCAGGAGGGACAGGAATTTCAATCTCCGCAGTCACAGCTTCCACGTCATTCTTTCCATGACGCTTGATCGACATCTTCCGCTTCTTATGCCGAATCGCCTGCTGCTCAATCTTGACCAATGCCTCCCGCAAAGCCGTTACCATATCCGTCGATTCGCAGATCGCCACCAGTTTCTGATTTCTCGTCTGCACGGTCACTTCGGCTTTTTTGCGGTATTTATCGGTGGACAAAATTACATGTACGTTGCCTGACTTTCCTACGATCTTTGTGATTCGTTCTACGCCCGCTTCTGTCAGTTCCTTTAGCTTTTTCGTAATACTTATCTGTCTGCCCGTGTATTCAACGTCCATATCGATCCTCGTTTCCTTCGATGCAATCACCGTACACGGCGTTGGTGAGTACTTGGAATCTGCATATCTTCCCGGTATTTTGCCACTGTTCTTCGCGTTACTTTGATTCCCTGACGCTGCAGCTCGGCAGCCAGTTGATCGTCGGTCAATGGCTTGCGCTCATCTTCTTCTTCGATCAACTGCTTAACCTTTCGCTTTAGCAGCACCAGCGGCATGTCTCCGCCTTCAGGGCCATTGACGCTCTCAGAGAAGAAGAAGCGCAGCTCAAAAACACCCTGTGGAGTATGCACATATTTATTCGCCACCGCACGGCTCACCGTTGAAGGATGCACCCCGATCTCCTCGGCAACCTCCTTAATCATCATCGGCCTTAGGGCATTAACGCCCTGCTCCAGAAACTCCCTCTGCCGCCGCACAATGACTTCGCAGGTACGGACAATCGTATTTTTTCGCTGCTCAATGTTGCGCAGCAACTGAATCGCAGACTTGTACCGCTCCTTGACGTATTCCTTTACTTCTTTTTCCGTCTGCTTCTGCTGAAGCATCTTCCGATAGCTCTGATTCAAGCGCAGCGTCGGCAGGTCTTCGTCATTCACCACGACGACATAATCATCGTCACGCTTTACAAAAGCGACATCAGGCTCAATCAGCCGAGCCTCGCTATGGTTGTAGCGTTGTCCGGGACGAGGATCGAGCGTCTTAATAAACTCGACTGCTGCATGGACTTCCTCTGGCGTGCGTCCGCAGTTTCGCGTCAGCTCACGCATATCTTTCTTCTGCAGAAGCTGCAGGCAGTGCGTCACAATGTGGGTCGCGACGCTGAAAACATCGGCGCGTCCATTACCATCGACCGCCTGCGCACCAACTCCCTCCGCTTCATCACTGCGCTTTCTGTCCTCGGAATCTTCTTCAGACACGGTCTCGGCGCGACGGTTCAATACCATCGTCGCCTCGTTCCGCTGTGCCGAGATTTGAATCAGCAGACACTCACGAAGGTCGCGCGCACCGACACCTACCGGATCGAGAAAATTGATAATCGACCGTGCCTCTTCAACCGCTGCAAGCAGCCCGGAACGTAAGTCATTGCCCGGGGATGCGATCATTTCCACGTTCCCGTTGTTATTGAGTGCCCCATCAGGAGAAAACGCCGGTTGCGCCGATCTTTTTCCCCGCTCAAACGGAATCGTCTCGTCGGCGGAAACCTGCACCCCCAACTGCACCAGGCCGTCTGCCAACTCATCATCGCTGGCGATGAGGTAGCCATTCTCGTTGAGATTGCCGACAACCAGTTCGGCTGCTGCACGCACTTCGGGCTTTAGCGTCAGCGTTCCCAGTTGCCAGAGCAGGTGATCACTCAATGTGCTGGGTTGTGAGAGAAAGTTCTCGAACGAAGGCTTATCGTACTCTTCAAAATTGGAGCTGGTACGGAAACCGGGATCCAGATAGTCCTGAAAATAACTGCCGAAGTCGATCTCGTCGAAGGGGTCCTTTTCCGCCCGTTCGCTGTCAGCCGCAATCTCTTCAGCAGAACGCTCACGGTCGCCTTCCATCCCTGCCCGCTCTTCCAGCGAGACAGCCGACTCCTCAAGTTCCTCAAGCACCGGATTTTCCACAATCTCGGTGTTGATCATCTCCTTCAACTCGAGCTTATTCAGCGCCAAAACGCTGACCATCTGCACCAGGCCAGGCGTAAGGATCTGGCGTTGGGAGACTTTTACGTTCAGCTTGGGTTGCAGCAGCAAATCTTAACCTCTCAGGAACTCTATCTGTGATGAAAGCACTTTGGCCCTCATCTTGCCAGTGCGTGCATACCTCACGGTTGGAAAGTCTACACGCTCCGTGCATACACGGTATAAGTTTATCGCTGCGAATCGCAATGCGACTTTCACCAACCGCGCCCGATTTTTACAACAGAAGTTGTATCAATCTAGCTCATGGAAAAATTTTCGCCTAGATAGATGCGCTTCACATCAGGATCGCGCCCCAACTCAGCCGGGGTCCCGGTGCGGAAGATACGGCCCTCATTGATGATGTAGGCACGATCGGTAACTGACAGAGTCTCACGCACATTGTGGTCGGTAATCAGGACACCGATTCCGCTCTTCTTCAGATCGAAGATAATCTGTTGCAGATCGAGCACGGCGATAGGGTCAATGCCAGAGAAAGGTTCGTCCAGCAGAATAAACTTCGGTTCAATTGCCAGGCAGCGTGCAATCTCCACGCGCCTGCGCTCGCCGCCGCTAAGGGCATAGCCGCGGGTCTTTCGTACATGGCCCAGATTCAATTGTTCAATCAGCTTCTCGGTACGGGTACGCCGGCTCTCCCAGCTAAGTTGCTGTACCTCCAGCACCGCCAGGATGTTGTCCTGCACCGTCAGTTTGCGGAAGATCGACGGCTCCTGCGGCAGGTAGCTGATGCCGTGGTTGCGTGCCCGCAGATACATTGGTAGACGGCTAATGTCTTCTCCATCGACGAGGATGCGACCTGCATCTGGCCGTACCAGACCCACGATCATGTAGAAGCTGGTAGTCTTCCCGGCGCCGTTCGGACCCAGCAAACCGACAACTTCGCCCTGCTCAATCTGAAGGCTGACGCCGCGCACCACCTGGCGTCCGCCGTACGACTTGCCGATCTCCTCCGTCGATAAAGTCTTCATTATCTTTCTTCGAGCTTGCTGTTTTCCTAATCTTTCCTGACGTGTGTTTCTGTACGCACGCGTTGTTTCCCAGCAGTCCCATTCGGGCTCTCATTTGAGACTACGATACTTTCGTCTCCGGTACGGAAGCGAAGCGACGCCCCCGTAACTGTGCCACGCAGATCGTCCACAACCTTTGGCGGAGCCGTCGCAGTTCCCGTCATGACAAATGTTCCATCCTTGGCTGTGTAGACGACCTTTTCTCCCGTGGCGCGCCGACCCGGTTGGTTAATCTCGATATGACCGGACGCTACAATGCGCTCAACCTCGCCGCCCATAAATCCGGCCTGCCGGGAAGTCTTTGCAGAGTTAGAGGCGCTCTTCTGCCGGGGAGTCGCACTATTTTTCGCAGCGGCAGCAAGATCAATGACCGCCTGCTGGCCCGTCATTCGGCCATCTTTGCTTACAACTTCGACTCCGCCGGTAAACTCCGCCCGGCGTGCAGCGTCAGAGTAAGTCAGCTTCCGGCTTAGCACGCGCACCAACTCGCTCTTACCGGGAGTGGCCCCTCCACTCATCAACACAGTGCGAACCTGTGTTGTAGTTCCCTGCCCACTTCCCTGAGCAATAAGCTCTTTTTCTTTACGATCAAACTCAATCTCCGGCGCCTCTACCTGCGAGCTTCCCTGCCAAAGCCGTGCCGAAGCACCCGCGGCGCCATAAAAGGTCGCTACTCCAGAAGCCTGTTTGACCACCGCACGGGATGCCAGCACATGCACCGGCTCGCCATTGTTTTCAGAAAGCCTGTAGCTGGCCTTGACCTCGCCATCTGCCTCCGCATCACCCGTCGCCTGGGCCATAACAACACGACTGGCCCACAAAACGCTTTGTCCATCCGTCAACTGGACGTCACCGGTCAGAGTCAGCTTCTGGCTCGCGCCATCATAGACGGCTCGCGCTGCGGTGGCCTTATCCTGCTTCCCTGGCTGTTTCGCAGACGTCTGCGTCAATACGACATTGCCTTCCTGCACCGCCGATGCAATCTCATTTGCCGATGTTCCCCCGCGGCTACCCGTTGGTTTGAAGTGAGCTTCAACGGCATCACCCGAGCTCGTATTCACCGCTCCGCTCGAGTTCACCTGACGCAGCACGGTATGACCCGCGCCATTCACTACTGAAAGCTGCGGCGCGCCACCATTCAGAGGCGCAAAATGCGCTGTCAGAACATCCGCTGACAGATCACTACTGGTACCCGCAGACTTACCGGACTTGCTCTTCTCCGGATTCGTCACGCTCAAATGAGCATTCCCAATAGTCTTTGCCAGTTGCAGTTGGGGTTTGCCATTTCTGTTTGGAGTCAGGGAAAGATCGAGCGCACTCGCGGTAAGGTTACGTGTACTCCAGCGGGCTGTTGCAGCGTCCGTGGTTCTAACCTGCTCATGGAGGTTTACCCCGCCCGTCATCGATACATGCTGCAGCCTTCCGTCGCCGCTAAATATTGCCTTGGCTTCCGCAGCTTCACCGCGTGCCTGCCGCATCTTTTCGTTCGATACATATCTCAACCCGCCGCTTAATACAGCAGATTTTGGCTGGCTTTTCGCATTCAGCAGAACTTCTCCACGAGGAGCCCCCACGGTTCCCCCATGGCCATCAGACAGCGTCACTGCTCCTTCAGCGTCCAGACGTTCCGCTGAACCGTCGTCACGCATGTGAATGACCGCCCGGCCAGCTTCGGCTTCTTCTCCAGTCCCGCCACGCACATATTTCGCCTGGGTTAGCACAGTCTGTTTATTTGGTCTGTCTAGTTCGGCTCGCGAAGCGGTCAGCATTACCGGCTGGCCCTGCTCCACTCCCTTTACCTCGACATTCGAGTGCAACACAACAACTCCGGTGTCGGAGTCATAGTCCGCCCCCATAGCATGGCCTGTCATGCCATTGAACTGAAATTCAATCGCCTGATCGGTCGCGGCAACGCCCAGCTTCTGCATGAAAACCAATCCGCTGGTCCTGACATGAATCATCCGGGAATCTTGTGTTCCACTCCCACCAGCCGCATACTTTCGTTGTGCCTCAGAACCTTCCGGCGCAGGGGCCTGCAGATCGAGCTGCACCTCGCCCATCGCCTGGGCCACACCTTCTTTGGGGTCGTACTCAAACTCACTGCCGTAGATTCGGTCGGCCCGGTCCGATTTACGTCCATAGACCACGATGCCGACGTCGTGCAGCGTATACTTCCCATTCTTATGCTGCAACGCCTTTGCCGCATGGATGGTGTAGATCGTCTTTCCGCCCATCGATTGCGAGTATGTAAATGAATTTGTCTCCTGCCGGATGTCCGCACCCAGCTTTGCCGGCAGCTCAGTTAGAAAACGGTTTGCGCGGTAATGAGCATATCCCAGAAAGGCAGCAATCACTACAACCAGCAGGCCTGCGCCCGCCAGCAACCATCTCCTGAGCCTTTCAATCGATATGGAAACGCGCATCAATCTTGCCCAATTTATCTTCTCATTCCACAGCGACTCCCGCAGCGACCCTCCTGCCCTATAAACTAGCTCTATGGCCGATCAGCTTTATCTGAGCGTCTGGTTCCCAAACTTCCGTCTCGAAGCGTTGCCTGCGGCTTTGGTTTCGGTGTTACGCCAGTTCGCGCTTATCAGCGGAGAAAAACGGGTTTTCGCGGCTTCGGCTTATCCCATTGGATTTACCGAATCTCCCACGTATCAGCGCATCTACGTCAATGACGACCGCGCCGAAGACTCTGGTGCCTCCCAGATAGAAAATGCGGTTGCCGAAGCGACCGAACAGCTTCACGATGACATGGCCTATGAGTTCGAGATGAAATGGAAGCTCTGGATGCCGGAATCCAGCGGCTCAACCGATCCTGCTCTTTCACTCGACACACTCTGGAAACGACAACCGGCGACGGTCCGCATCCTCGGCTTTGGGCCTGAATTCGACGATGCAGGCTATGAACAAAACGGCCATATTCGCGTTGACTTTGGCCTCGACACTCCCTGGATTATGGATGACACTGCCGAGCAGCTTGATGAAGAAACACAGAAGTACATTCAGCAAAACATCGAGATGCTGCTTGCCTTTACCCTTTCTGTGGAAAAACACTGCGGCATCAGCAGCCGTCTCCTTTGGACAGAGTCTGGAGAACCTTTGGCAGAAAAGCTCATCGCTCGCTTTCAGCACCTCAACTGAAACGCATTTCAGTCAATATCCGAAAATTGCCAGTAAGCTGGACACGATATAAGTAAGTGAATGGGAGACCCGTCTCCGATTGTGTAAGATGGCAGGCAATGTTCCGGAGCTTGAATGACCATCAACTCACACGTAATTAAAAGCACCATTGTCGGCGCGCTCGGAGGACTGCTCTTTGGGTTCGATACCGCAGTCATCTCCGGAACAACTCAGGCCCTGACCCAGACCTATCATCTCTCTCCCACGCTTCTCGGAGTCACCGTCTCCAGCGCGTTGGTAGGAACCGTCATCGGAGCCATGGGGGCAGGCATTCCCGGACAGCGCTTCGGCCGCCGCGACAGTCTCCGGGTCATGGCAGCGTTCTATGTCATCTCGGCCCTGGGCTGCGCCTTTGCCTGGAACTGGTCGGCACTCATCTTCTTCCGCTTCATCGGCGGTCTTGGCATTGGAGGATCCTCCGTGCTCGGGCCAATGTATATCGCTGAAATCGCGCCGACGGAATGGCGCGGCCGGTTGGTCGGCGCATTTCAAGTCAATGTAGTTGTCGGCATCCTGCTGGCCTACGTCTCCAATTTTCTGCTTGGGACCTTGCATCTTGGCGCGCACGAGTGGCGCTGGCAACTGGGCGTCTCGGGCATTCCCGCAATTCTTTTTCTGCTGGCGCTTTATACCATTCCGCGCAGCCCGCGCTGGCTGGTCACCCAGACAAAATCGGATGAGGCGCTCGAAGTCCTTCGACTTACCGGGATTCCACACCCTCAGGAAGCGCTCGATGAGATCACAGCCTCTGTTCATCTGGAACAGCACGGTTCCGTCGATTCACTCTTTTCCAAACGCTACCGGTTTCCTGTCTTTCTCGCCATTACAGTCGGCATGTTCTGCCAACTCTCCGGCATCAACGCAATCTTGTATTACCTGAATGACATCTTTGCTCTCGCAGGCGCGACCAAAATGTCCGGCGATCTGCAGGCCGTCGCCGTCGGCGCTGCGAATCTGGTCGCTACTCTGGTAGCCATGTCGGTGATCGACAAATTCGGCCGCAAAAAACTTCTGCTGGTCGGCACCGCAGGCCTTGCACTGTGTTTGGCCGCAGTCTCTTATGTCTTCTTTACCCATCGCCATCTCAACCTGCTTGTCTGGCTTTTGATCGTCTATATCGTCCTATTCGCTATCTCACAGGGAGCAGTCATCTGGGTCTATATCAGCGAGGTCTTTCCCACACGGGTACGCTCAAAAGGGCAAAGCCTGGGCAGCTCTTCGCACTGGGTCACCAACGCGGTTATCTCGCTGGTGTTTCCTATGATGGCCAGTTCTTCCGGTGCATATCCGTTTATCTTCTTCTCCGTCATGATGGTGATCGACTTCTTTCTTGTGCTTTTTTACTACCCGGAGACCAGCAACATCTCTCTGGAACATCTGCAAACCAGCTTGGGCATCGACTAGGCCCGGCTACATTCTTGTTTGCATGAACCTGATTTATTGAGGAGACCTTTCCGATGATGCGAATTGCAACTCTTTTACTGGCCGCGAGCTTCACAGCCGTGGCTCCGGCACAGATCTCACATTGGCAGCCGGATCTCACCCGTCAGCAGACCTACACACAGCACCGAGCCTCCAGCGCCGATCCCACCGGGCGTAATGCCGACTTCCGCACAGTCGCCCCCGGCGCAACCGAAACTGTTCTGGACGCCGACGGTCCCGGTGTAATCTCGCACATCTGGTTCACCATCAACGACCCCGAGCAGTACCACCTCAAGCGCATCGTGCTCCGCATCTATTGGGATGGAGAGCAGACACCGAGCGTGGAAACTCCCATCGGCGACTTCTTCGGCCTCGGCCTGGGCACCTACCACAACTGGCAGTCGGAGATGCTCTCCGTCGGCAGCGTCAAGGCACTCAACTGCTACTTCCCAATGCCGTTCCAGCATCATGCGCGCATTACCATCACCAACGAGGGTAAGGACCGGATCAACAGCCTCTACTACAACATCGACTACCGCACCATGTCGCAGCCGCTGCCGAGCGACACCGTGTACTTCCATGCACAGTACCGTCAGGCAACTCCTAACCACGGCTGGACCAATGACTGGGCCAACAACGGCACACCGCTGGTTAATAACAAGGCCAACCTCGACGGTAAAGACAACTACGTCTGGATGGAGGCAAAAGGCCATGGCCAGTTCGTCGGCGTAACCATGTCCGTTCTGCAAAATCAGGACTCGTGGTGGGGCGAAGGCGACGATATGTTCTTCATCGACGGAGCAAAGCGCCCGTCAATCGCCGGCACCGGCTCGGAAGACTACTTTCTGGGCGCGTGGGACTTCGGCGGCCAGCCGTTCTCTTATCAGCTCTACGGCGCTCCGGTAGTAGGAGAAGAGCTGGCGGGCAGCCGCTCCAGCGTCTACCGTTTTCACCTCGACTCGCCGATTCCCTTCACAAAGTCCATCAAGGCAACCATCGAGCACGGCCACGCAAACCATCGCTCCGACAACTTCTATTCAGTTGCCTACTGGTATCAGGCAGAACCACACGCACCTTTCCCACCTCTGCCGCCCGTTGAGGAGAGAATTCCGCGTCTGCAACCGGTCGGCGGTCCCGGCAACGCCGGGTCTCCACAGCACTAGGGAGACTCTAATAAGTCTTTGTTTTGAAGGGGCGTGGCTTCAGCCACGCCGTAAAGCACCCAACTTGAACCGGGCTTTAGCCCCTGAGGGAATACTTAATCAGAGCTTCCCTAGAGCCAACGCATCTTGCAGTGGCGTGTTTTTTATCTTAGGGCCGAAGGCCTGTGCCCACTCACAACTTCAACTCACGTCATCCTGAGCGAAGCGCGTAGCGCGAAGTCGAAGGAACCCTGTATTTTTCTTCAACTCATCTCGAATGCTGGGTCCCCCATTCATCACACCAACTCCATCGCCGCGATGAATGGGGCAAACAAAATTTAAAGATCAGAAGAACGTCTGCACAACATCCACAACCTTGTACTCTGCATTCAAAACTGGAAGATACTTCCACTTATCGAATGTGAGGCATGGGTGCGAAATGTCAAAACCGATCATGTCGCCTACCTGAATATCGTCGCCTTTGCCGATCTGAAGGTAGGCATGCTGGTCCATCATCTTGGTAAGCTGCCAGCCTTGCGGAGCAGCCACCGGAGCATCCGCTCCCGGTCGGTAATGAAGTGCAGGCGTGGGCAAGCCGGCATCAAAGGCCGCATCTCGCTTACCGAGAGCAATAATCGCCTTCTCTGCTTCCGGAATGGATTGCACATAAGCCCACAATTGCAGCGCCGGTTGCAGGCTCGTGTGCATCCGATGAGCAACCGGATTGCGCTCCAAAATCTGCTGCTGTGCAACACGATAAACCCCGACATCATGCGTCAGATAACAGCCGGGGCGCAAAACGACATCAACAGCGTCTCCCAATCCCGCACCCGCGAAGACCTCCGCAACCACGTCATACCAGGCTGAGCCCGCACCCGAAAGAATCGCCGGCTTGCGCTCAAAGCGTTCTCTTAGTCGGTTCGTAACATCAACTGCCCGCTGGAGAAAATTGCGGATCGAAGTTTCGTCCTCCAGAACGCCTTCATAAATTTCAATCCCGCACAGGCGAATATTCTCCCGCCATTTGTCCAGAGCATTCAGCACCGCCTGCAGTTGTTCCTCGTCGCGGACACCGGTACGGCCCCCCTGCACGCCCAACTCAATCAGTACCTGCAGACTCTGGCCTCGAGCGCTGAAGAACTTGCCTAGCTGCTCGACCAGCTGAGGGGAATCGACCAGACAGAAAAATTCAAATTCCGGGTCTTCCAGCAGCTTCGAAATGATGGCCATATTCTGTTTGCCAACCAGTTGGTTCGCCATCAAAATACGGCGCACACCATGTGCATAAGCAACACGTGTCTGGTGCGCGGTGGCCAGCGTAATGCCCCACGCTCCACCTTTCAGTTGCATGTCGAACAGTTTCGGCGCCATGGTCGTCTTGCCGTGCGGCGCCAGCTTCACACCATAAGCCTTAATAAAATCCTGCATCCAGTTGAGGTTGTGCATTACCTTTTGCTGATACAGCACGGCAGTCGGCAGGCTGAGATCTTCCCGCAGCAGGTTCCAGTTGGATGCGGCAACTGCATTGGCATCCAGCAGCTGTTCAAAACTACCCAGCCCTTTGTTCAGCGGGTTAATACGCTGATCAATCTCCGTCATCTTTTCCGTCATAAAAAAATCAACCCCATCTTCGCTGCAAGATAAAGACTCTTCCATCATGGTATTCTGGCGCATCGCCAGACATTACTCTAAAAAAGATATATGCCCCTCTGCGACACGCTTATCCGTAATGCAAGTATTCTCGACGGCAGCGGCGCTGCGCCTGTAACCGGCGATGTTGCGCTCGACAGTGGCCGCATCTGCGCCGTTGGGCAGATTCCAGAGTACACCGGCCGAGAAGTTATTGAAGCGAATGGAAATGTGCTGGCTCCAGGCTTCATCGATGTGCATACGCATGACGACACGAGCGTCATCCGCACACCCGGAATGTTGCCCAAGCTATCGCAGGGCGTCACCACCGTCATCGTAGGCAACTGCGGCATCAGCGCCTCTCCAGTACGGCTCAATGGAGAGCCGCCCGACCCCATGAATCTCCTGGGCGAAGTAGAGGCGTTCCGTTATCCGACGTTTGCCTCCTACGTTGAAGCCGTGCAGTCCGCATCGCCTGCAATCAACGTCGCAGCTCTCGTCGGCCATACCGCACTGCGCAACAACCACATGGACCGCCTGGACCGCGCAGCGACGGCAACCGAGATTGAGCAAATGCGCACGCAGCTAACCGAAGCACTCGATCATGGCGCGCTAGGTCTAAGCTCAGGACTCGCATATCTCTCTGCCAACTCCGCTCCTACCGAAGAAGTTCTTTCCCTGGCCGAACCATTGGCAACGCACGGCGCAATCTACACGACGCACATGCGCTCAGAGACGGAGACAATTCTGAATGCAATGAACGAGGCATTCAGAATTGGACGCGAATGTCGCATCCCTATCGTGATCTCACATTTGAAGTGTGCAGGCATCGACAATTGGGGGCGTAGCGAAGAAGTCTTACATGCACTCGACCACGCCCGCAGCTCACAGCCCGTCGGCTGTGATTGCTACCCCTATGCTGCCGGTTCCAGCACGCTCGACCTGCGCCAGGTAGACGAACGCGTCAAAGTTACTATTACGTGGTGCAAGCCTCACCCTGAAATGGCAGGCAAAACCGTCGCGGAGATAGCGGAAATCTGGAATGTAGAGCAAATCGAAGCCGCACGTCGGTTGCAACCTGCAGGCGCGATCTATCACAGCATCTCAGAAGACGACATGCGCCGCATCCTCCAGCATCCGGCAACCATGATCGGCTCCGATGGTCTGCCCAACGATCCGTTACCGCACCCCCGCCTCTGGGGAACGTTCCCTCGAGTGCTAGGCCGTTACAGCCGTGAACTGAAGCTGTTTCCTCTCGCAACGGCCATTCACAAAATGACCGGGATGCCGGCCGCGCGGTTTGGACTTAACGACCGCGGTCGAATCAAGGAAGGCCACAGCGCCGACCTGGTGCTCTTCGACCCGGCAGCAGTTGAGGACACTGCAACTTTCACCGATCCTGCTCGTCCAGCGAAAGGCATCCTCGGCGTCTGGGTTAACGGTGTGCTTTCCTATCAGAATGGCGAACCGACCGGGCAGCGCGCCGGAAGGTTTCTTCTCCGCGGACAGGCACAACACTAAGATTCAACCTCAATTTTGCAGCAAAGGAGCAACAGAGATGAGCATCAAGCGTTATGGCGTAGAAGGCGGTAAAGGAACAGGAGGTCAGCATCTTCCCTTTGCCCGCGCCGTCGAAGCAGACGGATGGCTGTATGTCTCCGGTCAGGTTCCCATGGTGAATGGCGAAATCACTTCAGGCAACATCGTCGCCCAATCCCATCAGGCTATCCAGAACCTTCTCGCAATTCTTAAGGAAGCAGGCTACGGCCCCGAGCATGTAGTTCGCTGCGGCGTCTGGCTCGACGACCCTCGCGATTTCCAGTCATTCAATGGCGTCTTTCGCCAATACTTTGGCGAAAATCCACCAGCACGCGCCTGCGTCGTCTCCAGCATGGTCGTCGACTGCAAGGTAGAGATTGAGTGCGTCGCCTACAAAGCACCTGCCCGCTGATTCAACACACGCTCCTGAAATGAAAAGGCCCCATATGGTTCCAGCCCTATGATCGATCACCATTCGATCGTTCTGCTTACTTCAGCAGCTATCTCGGTCGTAGCACTTATCCTTCTGGTCGCGGTCGCGAAGCTGAATCCGTTTATTGTCCTCTTTGTCACGTCGCTGGCGCTGGCGGTGGCCACGGGCATGCCGATGCATGCCATCGTCCACTCCTTTGAAGTGGGCCTCGGCGGCACCATGGGGCACATCGCCATCGTGGTGGGCCTGGGCACCATGCTTGGCAAGATGATGGCCGAGTCCGGCGGCGCAGACCGCATCGCCTATACTCTGATCCGCTTCTTCGGCGAGAAGCGCGTCCATTGGGCGATGGTTACCATTGGCTTCATCGTTGGCCTCCCGGTCTTCTTTGAAGTCGGTTTCGTTCTTCTTGTTCCCATCGCCTTTACCATCGCCCGCCGCACCAAAACCTCGCTGTTGATGGTCGGACTGCCTATGGTCGCCGGACTCTCAGTCGTCCACGGACTTGTGCCTCCGCATCCGGCGGCACTGGTTGCCGTCGCTATCTACAACGCCGACCTTGGCCGCACTGTCTTCTTCGCTCTACTGATCGGCATTCCAACCGCCATCATCGCCGGCCCGCTCTACGCAAAATTCATCGCTCCCAGGATCAAGCTCGATGAAGAAAACCCCATGGCCGCGCAATTTGTCGACCACGGTGAAGAGCGCAGCCTGCCCAGCTTCAGCCTGACCGTCGCGACCGTGCTGTTTCCTGTTCTCCTGATGCTGCTCGGAAGCTGGGCCAACAAAATCTCCACCCCCAACAGTGCGTTGAATTCAACTCTTCACCTTCTCGGCAATGCCGACATATCGCTGTTAGTCGGCGTTCTCGTCAGCTTCATCACCCTCGGCACCATGCGTGGCTTTACGCGAGAGTCGATTCTTAAGTTTTCCAACGAGTGCCTCGCCCCGACCGCGACCGTAACCCTGCTGGTTGGCGCGGGCGGCGGCTTTGGCGGCATCCTGCAAGACAGCGGGGTTTCCGCAGCCATCGTGCAGGTCGCGCTCCACGCTCATGTGCCGCTGCTTCTGCTTGGCTGGACAGTGGCGACCGTCATTCGCATCTCCACTGGCTCGGCCACCGTAGCCATGACCACCGCCGCTACCATTGTGGCCCCTATCGCAGCGCATAGTCCCGGATCGCACCCGGCGCTGCTTGCCATCGCCACCGGCGCCGGATCGCTCGGCTTTTCTCACGTCAACGACGGCGGCTTCTGGTTGGTGAAGGAATACTTCAATATGTCCGTAGCCGACACTCTAAAAAGTTGGTCCGTCTGCGAAACCATCATCTCTTTCGTTGCACTAGGCCTCACTCTGCTGATCGCGGCATTTATCTAACCACAATCCCGGCAACAAAACTCTGTCTCTAATATGCTGAGTCAAAAATTCGCAGCAATAAGAACTTGTCATCCTGAGCGGAGTTTGGCCCGTTTCTGGCCAAACGAAGAGCCTGCCCTGAGCAAAGTCGAAGGGAAGGATCTGCGGCTGTTCTTTCACAAACAAATAACCCACTACTCTAGCCCAAATTCCGGACATCCTGTCCTCGCGCCATCGCAAACAAAGTTGCTGACAAATTTCTTATTTGCCCCTATGATTTCCGAATCTCATAACCTGCTAACTCTGTCGTAACCGGGCCCGCTTTGGTGACTGCAAGCTTGCTCCCCATCCCCATACCTCCGGAGGCAGAAAATGCTGGACAGAACGCTGCCAGGCATTCAGAACCTGAAGCACGTCGTCGTACTCATGATGGAGAATCGCTCCTTCGACCACATGTTAGGCGCGCTCCATACTAAATATCCGCAAATCGATGGTCTCACCGGACACGAGACCAATCTCGATTCAACCGGCGAACCCATCACCGTTTCTCCCGACGCCGAGTATCAAAGCCAGCTCGACCCCGACCCCGACCATCACTTCCCTGCCGTTGACCTTCAGATATTCGGCGGCGTCACCACCGCGCAGAATCCGAACCGCGCCCCAAATATGGAAGGCTTCGTCAAAAGCTATTTCAACCAGCAACACAGCGTCGCCCACTCTCACAAAATTCTCAGCTACTTCACTCCGGATAAGCTGCCGGTCCTCACCACACTCGCCACAGAATTTGCGGTCTTCAATCGCTGGTTCTCTTCCATTCCCGGCCCTACACTCTGCAATCGTGCCTTCGCTCACTATGGCACGTCATTCGGCCAGGTCAGCATGGACGTCTTCTACTGGAACAAGCAATACAAAAGCATCTACGAAAGATTGGTCGCCGCCGGCCACTCCACCCAGCTTTACTACTTCGACCAGGCCAGTTCCTCGCTGGAAGTAATTAACCTCCTCCAGAACCAACCCTCCCTTTTCGGAACCTTCCAGGACTTCCTCGATGCCTGCAGCAGAAACAAGCTCCCCGAATATAGCTTCATCGAGCCCAATTACACCGACCACGAAGACCCTAACGGTGGCGGAGAACTCATCGCTTCCGACCAGCATCCGGACCACGATGTGCGCGCTGGCGAACAATTCATTGTCAAGGTCTACAATGCCATCCGCAACAATCCAAAGCTCTGGCCCAATACGGCGATCCTAATCGCCTACGACGAACACGGCGGCATCTACGATCATGTCAAGCCTCCCGCCTGCACTCCCGACGGCTTCGTCGCCCAGCCCTCCGCGACTGGCACGCCTGACCCCTTCCATTTCGACCGGCTCGGCGTTCGCGTTCCCGCCGTCCTCATCTCGCCCTGGATCGCTCGCGGAACCGTCATCAACGAAACCTTCGAACATGCCTCCATACCGGCAACCCTTACCGAATTTCTCATCGGAGAATACAGCCAGCGTTCGCCGCGTGAAATTGCCGCCAACACCTTTCTCGGCTACATCAATCAGCCCACCATGCGTAGCAATAGCGACTGCCCTGCCTTCAAAAACGACTGACCTCAGGAGAAATGCAATGGATGCGATTCGTGTTCCCGCCCCGCCGAAGCAAGCGTTCAATATGCAGCGACCCATGTCAGATCTGATCAAGTCCCAGATCAAACACCTCAAGCACGTGGAGTATCGCCTTCCTCAGGAACTCCGCGATACCTTGCCTAAGCATCGCATCATCACTGAAAACGATGCTGCTATCTACATTGCTGCCATGACCGGCCTGCTTCTCAACCGTCCAGCCGCACCCAAAGTCGTCAAAATGCCGGTCAAAAAATCTCGGACTCCAGTCTCAACCTCCTCCACCCGCACCTTATCGCTCGCCGCCTCCGCAGAAAAGAAAATAGCGTCAAAAAGCAGTCGCGCTCGAAAGAAAAAGGCAGCTTCTAAAAAACGCACTACGCCGGCCTCCGTGAAGAGGAAAAAATCATGAGGGCCGCAGCGATTGTTCTCCTGCTCGCCGCTTTCCCGATATCCGCTCTCGCTCAGAATGAGAGTCGCCTTCATCGCGACTTCCGCGTTGAAGCCGAATCTCTCTCCAGTTGCAAAAAGCTGAACTTCGGCAGCCTCGCCGATTGCGGCCAGACCCTTGTCATGGGACAGCCCATGCACATCAGCGTCGGCAGCCTTGCTCCACAAAATGGTCTTGGCTTTGGCCTCGCCTTTGTCGAACACAAAAACTTCGCCAACGAGTGGAGAACGAACTACAACATCGACGCGCAGGCCACGCTGAACGGTTCATGGCGCGCCGGCGCCTACATGAAGGCATATCGGCTGCCAGGCGGTACCACGTATAAGGTCGCGCCTCTCTTCGGCCTCTATTCTCAGAGCATCTCTCTCACCCGGGTCGATTACTATGGCCTCGGCCCGAATACGCTACCGGCGACTCATACGACCTATGGGTTCTCGGAAAATATCACCGGGGTTAGTGCAATCATGCCCCTCAATGGCGTATTCCGCCCCGCGAGAATCGCCATCGTCGCTGAACTCAATGGCCGGTTTCCCAGCCTTCGCCCCGGCTCCGAATCATCCATTCCCTCCACGAGCCAAATCTTCACCGAAACCACCGCTCCGGGCCTCGTTCGCCAGACGGCGTACTTTCAGCCCTCGGAAGGCGTGCGGATCGCGCCCGGATTCTTCAAAAACCGAATTCGCCTCAACTACCTTCTGCAGTTCCAGCAGTATGTCGCTCCCGGGAACAGCGCGTATTCGTTCCGTCGCTGGAACGCGGACTTTAATCACGAGATACCGTTGTACAGCCTCCTGCCTTCACGGCTCGCCGCAAAGTATTACACCAATCGTGCCTCGCAAATCATCTACAACGGCCCCGACGATTGCACCGGCAGCAGCGCCGGTAAAAATATTCCGCCGCAGCGTGCCGCCGCAGGCCAGGACCCTGCGCGGCCCTGTCCTGTAGTCTCCACCCCTGAAAAGCTCGAAGGCTCCATCTCTCTTCGCCTCTTCCTGTCCGAGTCCTTCGCAAACCGGGGCAGCACCGTCCCGTTCTATCTCATGCCTACTCTCGGCGGGTCCGACATCAACGGCACCCCCATGCTTGCCAGCTATCCCGACTACCGCTTCCGCGCACCAAACCTGCTTCTGCTCCGCGGCACCATTGAACATTCCATTGGCAAGCTTCCCATCGGCGCATTGTTCTCCGTCGATGAAGGCAAGGTTGCCATGCGCCGGGACGACATCGCATTCGATCATCTGCGCCACAGCTTCAACGCCGGTCTAACCGTCCACGCTGGCGGCCTGCCCGTCTTCTATCTGCTCTTCGCATGGGGAGGTTCGGAAGGCTCCCACACCACCGCAAACATCAGCCCGGCCCTTCTCGGAGGAGGCTCAAGACCTTCACTCTTCTAAATCTCATTATGCTGCAACGCCACTGCTGACTTCATGACAAAGTAGGTAGCATCTCAGTTCGGATTCGTGTTTCGATGGCAGGTAAGCCATAGGTCGAAAGACCTGCTGCGCATAAAAAACCCACGCACCAGGATAGTCCGGTGGTGGGTCTCTTTTGAATCTATGCCTGGGGTATCGTTTTACATAGCCGGAGGATGATGCGGATCGACGGTCTCTTTATGCTCCTTGTCGCCACCTTCGTGGGCACCCTGAGGATTGACCAAATCACGCAACTCTTTGGATGGCTTAAAGAAAGGCACCCGCTTGGCCGGCACATCGACCTTAGCTCCGGTCTTGGGATTGCGTCCTGTTCGGGCATTGCGCTGGCGGGTCCGGAAGCTGCCGAAGCCGCGAATTTCAACTTTATCGCCGGTCTTAAGAGCACCGATAACGGACTCGAAAAGTGTGTCAACGATGACCTCTCCATCGCGGCGGGTGAGATCGCCAAGGGCGGTCACTTTGTCAACGAGGTCTGCTTTGGTCATGGGCGGATTCCTTTCGTGCTTTGGCGATCGTAGTTCGCTTTAATACTCTTAGTTATTGATTATAAATGAGATGCAGTCCGCAAACCGGCAGAAGCCTAAGTGAATCAAAAACAGGGCGACATAAATAGATTCTGATGCCTAAACCTCTTGAAGAGTCGCGTACAAATAGGAAAAAAATCAATTATTTGCCTGATCCCCCTCCTCGACATTTTGCACAGCTAAAGACGGGCCTGTCGAACCTTACTTCCACATAAAGTAAAACCCCGGCGCCTTGTTAAGTAACTGACTGGGATTCGGAAAAAGGTCATCGGCATCTCCATTCAGCAGCGAAAGCAGACCCCGTTTTGCCTTCGGCGGCCGCACAATATTTGGCTCGCCGGAGATTCCGACACTGCGGGCGGTATCGATCAGGGCCGTCCGGAAGCCTCCCACCTTGTCGATCAGGCCTAGAGGAAGCGCCTCCTGCCCCGTCCATACCTGACCTGTGGCCAGCGGCTTGATCTTCGCCTCAGACGTATGCCGACCGGTAGCGACATCGTGGATAAACTGGCCGTACATATTGTCCACAAGCCCTTGAAAATAGGCTTGTTCCTTTGGCGTTATATCCCGGCTCGGGTCGCCTGCGTCCTTCAGTTCCCCGGCATGAATGGCCACGCTCTTCAGCTTGGCCCAGCGCATCAGGTCGCCATAATTGGTCCACTCCATAATCACGCCAATCGAACCGACAACCGACGCATTGTTGGCATAGATTTTGTCGCAGGCGCTGGCAATGTAATAGGCGCCGGAGGCTCCCACAGACTCCACAGACGCAATAATCTTTTTGTGCTTCTCCTGCCGCACCCGCAGGACCTCGTTATAGATCTCCTGCGAAGCTGCCGCTCCCCCACCGGGAGAATTAATGTGCAGGATGATCGCTTTTACAGACGAATCATCCCCGAACTTCCGAAGCTGCGTATTAATGTCATCCGGCGACAGAATGACCCCATTAATATCGATCACGGCAATCCGGTTCCCATCACCCAGATCCAGACTGGCATTTCCACTGGCGGACCGAACCGTCATCCAGACCATAAAGCTGATGAGCAAAACCACGGCAGCAACTGAACCCGTAATAATCCCGATATAAAACCATGGGGAGCGGCGCGGAGGAGGAACATAAGCCGGAACAGAATAAGTCGGCGGATACGTCCAGGGTTGGGCGGCGTAGGGTGGGTTCGGTGGCGGAGGCGGCGGGGGCGAAACGTAATCTTCCGGCATGCTGAGGAGTGTAGCAAAGAGAAGCCACCCTGGCATGACGAAGCTGCTTTCTCGACCGCCGGAAGTTCGTAGCAACTGCGTCTTAATTAGTTGTCTTGCCGTCTAATTATTGCAGTAACATGAACAACGGCAGTATCGGTGCTTCCCGCAAACAAAGTATGCAGTGCCTTTTTACTCCGAAAGTCTGGTAAACCGATGTCTCATCCTCACCTAAGTGTCGTTGTACCCGCATATAACGAAGGTGCGCGTATCGAAGATGCTCTTCACCGCATCATGACGTGTATTGACTCACGCGGATGGGATGCTGAGGTTCTGGTTGTAGACGACGGCTCAACAGACAATACTGCGGCAATCGTTCAGCACTGGATGCAAAATAATCCCCGCCTGCACCTCGTGCAGAATCCGGGAAACCGGGGCAAGGGGTACTCCGTCCGCAATGGACTCCTGCAGGCCGCTGGCGACATTGTGATGTTTACCGATGCTGATCTCTCCGCCCCGATGGAAGAGGCCGAGCGTCTGTTCGAAGCCCTGGCAAATGGCGCTGATGTAGCCATCGGCTCGCGTTGGCTCGACAGGACCAGGCAAACCATCCATCAACCTCTTTATCGCCGCTTCTTCGGACGCTGTTTCAATTGGGTCACCCGGACCGTCATGGGACTTCCCTTCCGCGACACCCAATGTGGCTTCAAGGCCTTTAAACGACAAGCCGCACAAGTCATCTTTCGCCTGCAGACAATCGAACGGTGGGGCTTCGATCCTGAGATTCTCTTTATCGCGCGCAAGCTCAGATACGTCATCCGTGAAGTTCCCGTCACATGGGGTCATGACGAGCGCACCCGTATGAGCTACCTCAAAGACGGCATGCAGATGCTGGAAGAGATGGCAAGAATTCGCGTCAACTCCCTGGCCGGACGCTACGACGAAGCTATCGCCGCCATGAAAGACACCAGCGCGATGGTAACTCCTCCCGTCGAACATGCCCCTAACGTCAGCGCCGAAGTCCGCTAGTCTATAAATGAAGCCCCCTGGTTAAGGGCACGGCTTCAGCCGTGCCGTAAAGTTGTTGCCTAAAATGGGGCTTTAGCCCCTGAGGGTGCATTCGAGGCCTTCAACAGGCACTCCTGATTTCTTGTCTTTAATCTGGTTCCTATTCGCCACGCTTGACTCGATTGATATAATGAACTTATAGAAACAACGAAGGAGCTCGAAGCTTTCGAGCTCCTTTTGCACGTTAAAGTACCTGTACCTGTCTAAAGTTATCTCTTTTCGATTGAAGGTCGCAGCGGTATCTCTCTTTATTCCTGATGACCTGAATGTTGTACAGCTTTTTCCCTGATGTGGGAGAGTCAGATTTCGTTATGGTTGTTACTTTGGTCTTCAGGACGAACTTTATCTCGTTCTTGGCCTTGAAAGAATGACCATATTCCGCAGCGTTAGAAGCCTTTGTTCACCGTTCCAGGGAGTCCTGTTGCTTGGGCTCGCGGCAGCATTTGGTCTTGCTGGATGTGCCGGCGGCGCTAACAACAGTGGATCAATATCCAGCCCTGGCAGTGGCAGCAGCGGCAACACGCCGGCAACGCCAACGGCAGGCGTCGCCATGAGCGGCACGGTGCATGGAGGTCAAAAGCCACTCGCGGGCGCAACCATTTATCTCTATGCTGCCGGAAATTCCGGGTACGGCACAGGCGCGACATCGCTCTTAAGCGGCACCGTCACCACCGATCCTAATGGCAAATTCAGTATCCCGGACAGCTTCACTTGCCCTTCAGCAGACTCTCTGGTTTACCTGATTGCAAAAGGCGGCGATGCTGGCAACGGCGATAATGCGAAATCCACACTGATGTCCGCACTTGGCCGCTGCGGCGATTTGAGCGCCGGAATGGTCATCGATGTCAGCGAAGTCTCGTCCGTCGCTTCGGTCTACGCGCTGGCACAGTTCATGTCGCCCGGAAGCACCGACGTTGGCACCAGCAGCACAAATGTCACTGGCCTCGTCAATGCATTCTCAACCGTAAACAATCTCGTCGACACCAATGGCGCTGCGCGTTCCAAAACTCCCGCAGGCAACGGCACAGTGCCGCAATCAACTATCAATACACTGGCAAACATTATTGCCGCCTGTGTCGATTCGAAAGATGGATCGCAGTGCCAGCAGTTGTTCTCGCTGACAACTCCCGCCGGAGGCTCCGCACCCACGGACACATTGAGCGCTCTCCTCGAGATAGCTCTGAATCCCGGCATCAATGTTGCGAGCCTCTACACACTGGCAACGGCACAACCCGCTTATCAACCGAATCTCGCCAATGCCCCCTCCGATTGGACATTGAGCATTGAATACACTGGAGGTGGCTTGAATCGTCCCCAGTTGCTTGCGGTCGACGGTCAGGGAAATATCTGGGCTCCGAATGCAATCGACCCTGGAAGCCTCAGCGAATTTAGCCCCGTTGGAGCACCACTCTCCCCCACGGCTGGCTTTACTGGCGGAGGTCTCAGTTATCCGGAAGCCGTTGCCATCGATGCAACTGGAAATATCTGGAGCGCCAATGAAGGCACAGGAAGCGTTAGCAAACATGCCTCCAACGGGTCCGCACTCTCTGGAACTTCGGGTTACGGCTCCTCCAGATCAAACCGTCTGGTTGCGTTGGCTCTCGATGCTTCTGGAAATGTCTGGGGCGCCAATCTCTATAACACCGTTCTGAAGTTTACTCCGGCAGGGACCCTTACCGGACAGTTAGCTGGCGGAGGATTAGATGTTCCCTACGCTGTTGCCATCGACGCGTCACAGAATATCTGGATTGCAAACTCTGGCAACAGCAATGGTGTATCGAAGTTCACCTCCTCAGGAGCACCCGCCAGTATCACAGGCTACTCTGGAGGCGGCATGTCTGGCCCAGTTGGCATTGCCATCGATGCAACAGGATCTGCCTGGGTGGCCAACTTCAATCGCGCATCGGTCACAAAGTTGAGCAGCAATGGAACTCCCTCCTCCGGGGCGGGCTATGCGACTCCGGCCGAGGTAAGTGCAGTAGCGGTCGATGGCGCCAACACAGTATGGACTGCCAACACCGACGGCTCAATCAGCCGATTCACCTCATCGGGAGCAGCGATCTCTCCGGCGACAGGCTACATCTCTGCCGGCGCAACCGGAGAAGTTGGCATCGCGCTTGATGCATCAGGCAACGTCTGGACGACAGACAATTACGTCGATAGCATCTTCGAATTTATCGGTGCCGCCTCGCCCGTCGTCACTCCGATGCAGACAGCGGTAAAGAATAACAAACTCGGCCAGCGCCCCTGAACGGTTCTCATAAAAGCTAAAATTCTTTGCCTTTAGGACCAACGGTCCGTTCCATATCAGCTTGGCCGTAGGCTCAGGTAAACGCGGGTCAAGATTAGAGCGCTGAAGGCGCGATATATTCCCTGAACCATTCGCCTTAAGACATCTGGCATGGGACAATTACCTGAAGTTTTTCGGGGGTACCATTGCTGCGTTCCGTATTGATCGCCCTCTCGCAAAATAAAAGGCTTCGCAACTTCTCAGAACGCTCTTCAATCGGCCGCAAACTGTCGAGCCGGTTCATCGCTGGCATGACGATAGAAGATGCGCTCGCCGTATGCGAACGCGTTAATCAGGAATGCATCGCTGTAACCCTCGATTTCCTGGGCGAAAGCGTACGTAGCGAACCGGAAGCTCGTGCTGCAGCCGATGTCTATCATCGGCTTCTTGACGCAATCTCAGACCACAAGCTCAACGCCAACATCAGCGTAAAGCTCTCGCAGATGGGAATGGAATTCGACCCTGAGCTGGCCGAGCGCATTATGGGTGAATTAGTCGAACACGCCTCAGCGATGCACAGCTTCGTGCGAATCGATATGGAAAGCTCCTTCTACACCGAAGCCACCATCGCCATGACCGAACGTCTGGCAGCGCGCTTTCCCGGCTGCGTCGGCACAGTGTTGCAGGCATATCTCTACCGCACCCCAGAAGACGCAACGCGTCTCCTGAATCAGGGGATTCGCATCAGGCTATGCAAAGGAGCCTATAACGAAAGCCCGGCTATCGCCTTTGCCTCCAAAGCAGAAGTCGATGCCAGCTACATTCGCCTGATGAAGCAACTGGTCACATTTTCCAGGGAAGGTAAAGGTGTCTTCTGCGGCATCGCAACTCATGATGAAAGCATTATTGAGAAACTGCTCGCCTTCGTCCGCGAAAAAAAGATACCGAAAGATGCATTTGAGTTTCAGATGCTCTATGGGATTCGCCGCGATCTGCAACGCCAGTTGGCCACAGATGGATTCGGCGTTCGCGTCTATGTGCCATTTGGCCCGGAGTGGTTTCCCTACTTTATGCGTCGCCTGGCGGAGCGTCCCGCAAATCTCCTCTTCCTGGTGAAGAACTTCTTACGAAGCTAATGCTGTGGAGAACGCAGAGTAATTCAGACTACTTTCCAGTCTGAGGTGCCTGGTTCGAAGGATGAACCGGCAGATAAGGCTCTATCTTCAGCAGACTGGAGAGCGTGCTTCGCTCCTGATCGGAGAACTGACTGCGGAAGCGATCGGAGTTCAAAACGGATTGACGTTGAGGCACCGGCATCTCCCGCAAGTCGCGGAAGGCATGGGCAACCATGCGACGGCGATCGTCAGGTAGATCGCGAAACTGGCGCATGGCCGAACGTACCTGCTGCCGCTGCGGCGGAGTCAGGCGCTCCATGGCTTCATTGCGCTCAATCAGACGCTGGCGCTGTTCCGGCGGCATATTGTTAAGCTGTTTCAACCGGTCTCGCAGCTGCTGCTGCGTCTCCGGCGGAAGCCGGCGAAACCCTGGCTCATTTTCAAGCGCCTGCTGCTGTTGCGCCGGTGAAAGATTGCTATGCCGGTTCATCCATTGCCCCAGATGCTCCTGCTTCTGCGGCCTTCCCATATGCCCCTGATTCATCCGTGGAGGGGACTGTCCTCTCATTGAAGGAGGAGCAAACATCGCTCTGGCTCCGCCGCCTCTTCGCGGTCCAGCAAACGCCGGCACCGTAGTGGCAAACAACATGGCTGCCAGCACAGTGTAGAAGGTGCGCCGAATTTTGGCAGGAGCTATCATCGATCTAAACCGAAGCCCAGAATCATCGTACTTCTGAAGTAATGAACAAAACTACCGCTTCCCTATTCTTTTCCAGCGCGAGATGAACCAGTAGCTACTACTTTATAGCGTGGAATCGGGAACTGAAGAATTGGCAGACCCATTGTTCGACCCCTCATCCTGCAAAAGAAGCCCAATCGTCTGCAGCGCCTGATCGTTCTTGTCCATAATCTGAAGATCATTCACTGTTGCCGATACCTTGGGGTCATTACTGCTGTGAGGAAAACCAGAGAGGTCGGCAAAGGTTCCTCCTGCAATCAGAAGTACCAATGCCAGCGCTCCGGCCAGAGCAGGACGGAATTGGCGGCCGGTGTTGAACAGCAGTCGGCTCCGCAAACGTTCAAACCATCCTGCCGGTGGCATTGCCTGCTCTTCTCGCAGGCGCACAGCCAACTTCTGGTCAAAATAGGGTGACGGCTCCGGCGCAGTCCATGTATCGAGCAACGCGAAGGTCGCTTCCAGAGATTTGAACTCCTGGTTGCAAGCGGAACAAGACTCCAGATGCCGGCGGACCTCCTCATTTGAGGGCGCGGCCGGATCAAGCAGAAGTTCAGGCAGAGCGGATTGGCAGTTTTGGCAGATCATAATGACCCTTTCCAATTTTCCTTCCGGCGCGTCGAATCGATGCAGTGCGCGCCTCGAAGGGTACTAAATAAAATCCTTAAGTTTCTCGCGCAACGTCTGGTATGCGCGAAACAGCAACGACTTTGTAGCGGACTCGCTCAGCTTCAACACCTCACCAATCTGGCGATAGTCCATTCCTTCATATTTATGCATCAGCACGGCCATACGTTGACGCTCCGGCAGTGCCATCACATGCTGTCGAATCGCATTCAGCCGTTCCCGGCGAAGCAGCCCTGCTTCCGCTCCCGGAGTGCTGTCGGCTACGTCCGGCGTTGTCCCCGTCTCCGGATCAGTCGCATCCAGATAAATGGTCGAGGCAGAACGCTCGTGCCGGGTATCGCGGGCATAATTGACCCCGAGGTTGGTGGCAATACGGTAAAGCCAAGTGCTGAACCGGGCCTCTGCCCGATACGTCTCGCGCGACCGGTATACGCGAAGAAAAACTTCCTGGGCCAGCTCTTCCGCGATGGCCTGATTATGGACCATACGGTACATAAAGTGAATGATCGGCTTGCGATACTTCTGGACAAGAAAATCAAAACTTGCCATGTTGCCGTCGCGCAAGGCAAGCATCACGGCGGCATCATCCATCCGGTCAAACTCCGCTGTCTGCGAAGCACCAGTAGCCTTGAAGCCTTCTATATATCGCGGACTCAGAGCCAGCGTAGCCATATCCTGCATAACCCCATCTTCGGCTTCATGTTGCGCTTTCGGGT
The DNA here is from genome assembly GCA_035656355.1 of Edaphobacter sp. Lineage (GTDB taxonomy): Bacteria > Acidobacteriota > Terriglobia > Terriglobales > Acidobacteriaceae > Edaphobacter. The sequence goes on along the minus strand of DASRSR010000194.1, from coordinate 24,575 downwards.
CAGATTCTGGAGGATTCACGCCTCCATCTTCGGAAGCTGATTGAGCCAATCGATTGGAAACGCCGGAGTGGGGAGGGATAGCGGACATCGGGCTGAGTTATTGTACCCCTCGCATCCGCCCACAAAGAGAGGCAAATGAGGTATATTGAGACGAGAAAGATGGCACCCGCAGAGTTATGATCCTAGCCGGTGCCAGATTCAGATTCGACAGCTAAGTTGTTAATAGTAAATAGCTTATCTCGTCAGCTTGAACCCCTTTCAGGGCGCATAACTCAGCGGTAGAGTGCCACCTTCACACGGTGGAAGTCGTAGGTTCGAATCCTGCTGTGCCCACCATCAAGTCAATAACTTAGAAGAACCTTCTAAAGCTATTTAGAGTCATTTGAGAAGATAAGTCATCGGGAAAAGCTTTCCTGTGAAGCGGGTTCTGGTAGGAAAGCACCTTGCACGATGTCTTCTTGCACTCCAGTTTTCTATTGCCTGTGCTTTTTTGCCAATCCATCGGGCAAGTGGATCTTGGTCATGCCCCGGGAGTCTTTCCAAAGAGAGTTCTGGAATGTATGCCGAGCTTGATGGCCGTAGCCGTAATCGGGACGGAGAATGCCTCCATTCGCCTCGAAGAGATTCACGGCACCTTTCGTGGCGTTGAGTGAGGCGGGCTTTGAGGATGTAGACACTCTACTATCATTAGGAGTAGAGTGTCTACATCTATGATCGGAAGAAACCAATATAGGAATCGTATCGAGTTGCTCCAAGGGACGCTCGACATGCTTATCCTTCGCGCCTTGCAATGGGGCCCCGCGCACGGTTATGGCATTGTACAAACGCTTCGGAGCACCTCGGGAGATGCACTTCAAGTCGAGACTGGCTCACTCTATCCGGCACTTCATCGGCTGGAACGTCAAGGATGGGTAAGTGCTGAATGGAAACTGACGGAGAGTAACCAGCGGGCAAAGTTCTATCGCATTACACCCACGGGCAAGAAGCAGTTAGCAGCCGACCTTGGACGATGGCAACAGATGGTCGATGTTATCGGCTCGATCATGCGTGGCGTTCCTGATGGAGACAGAGCATGAGGTTTTTATCTGGAATCTTCGAAAAGCGGAAGACCGAGCTGGACGAAGAGATCCAGGCTCACATCCGGATGGACGTGCAGAACAGAATGGAGCGGGGAGAGTCCAACGAAGAAGCCTATGCCGCAGCAATGAAGGAATTTGGGAACGTCCCTCTGATCAAAGATGCGACTCACGAATCTTGGAGATGGAGGAGGATGGAGCGACTGGGGCAGGACCTGCGCTATGCGCTCAGATCGTTCAGGCGATCGCCCGGCTTTGCTGTCACGGTGATTGTGACTCTCGCTGTTGGAATTGGATCGACGTGCGCGATGTTCACCGTGGTCGATCATGTGCTGTTGCGCTCGCTTCCATACCAAAGCCCCAGTCAGCTTATAGATGTAAGGGAAGCAGGTAAGAAGGGCGTGGTGAACTTTGGGAGCCCCTTTCTGGACATACAACAGTGGCGTAAGCGTAGCCGTTCATTGCAGGAGATTGCGTTCTACGACGCGAATAAGCACGTTTCTTTTCTGGAAGGAAATACCGGAGCGATGCAGGTCAGTGCTCCGAAGGTAAGTGCCGGGCTGTTCAGGACTCTTGGCGTGCATCCGGCGATGGGTCGTGGCTTCGATGAGCGGCAGGATACCGGATCGGTGAAGCCCGAAGATGCGCGGATGCTGATTCTGAGCGATGCGGTGTGGCGGGGCATCTACGGCGGAGACGAAGCGATTATTGGCAAGACAGTCAGGCTGAATGGAGAATCGTATACGGTATCGGGCGTAATGCCCCGCGAATTTGGGTTTCCGTCAGGAGGTTCTCTTCCCCAGGTATGGATGCCGGTCGTGCTGGGCAGTAAAGATGCGGTGCGCACTCGGAATGTGACGCCGAACTATCAGGTGATCGCGCGGCTCAAGGCTGGGACGAGCATGAGGGACGCTGAAGCCGAATTGAAAGTAATTCAGTCAGAGGTGGCCAAGGACTATGCCGATCCCTACGACCGCGAGCAGGTGACGTCGGTGAGCCTGCAGCGATATGGAGATTCTCTGGTCAAAGGCGATCTCAGAAAGGCGCTGCTCGCCCTCTTCGGTGCATCGAGCCTGCTATGGCTGATTGCATGTGTGAACGTGACGAGCCTTATGCTTGCACGCGCAACGACGCGGCAGCGGGAGATTGCCGTGCGTGGCGCATTAGGAGCGAGTCGATGGCAGATCGTGCAGCAGTTGTTGATCGAAGGTCTATTGCTGAGCGGATTCGCTTCCGTGCTGGGAATTGGCATGGCGATGGGAACGCTGAAGTTGTTTGAGCATGGCCTTACAACACAGTTTCATATTTACGGGCGACTGGTCCCAAACATGTCGGTGATTGGAGTTTTACTCGGTCTCACCGTGATCAGTGCCCTTTTTACCTCGATGTGGCCCGCAATCGGCGCGGCCAAGGCGTCGATTGAACCCGCTCTGCGTCAAGGGAGTCAGCAGAACGGTGCAGGCCGAGGGCAGCATCGGGCAAGGACGCTGTTGGTAATCACGGAGATCTCCATGTCGCTAACGCTGCTGGTTGGATGCGGTCTGCTGCTGCGATCGATCTATGCGTTGAAACATGTGTCTCTCGGGTTTCGCACACAACATGTCATCGTCGCGAACATGACGATTCCTGCTTATAAGTTTGAGGGGCGCGACATGAGGACCGAGCTTTATGAACCGCTGGTGGAGCGCGTGCAGCATCTTCCTGGAGTTCAAAGCGCGGCGTTGATGACGGAGGTGCCACTGGGAAAAACCTTTCAGATGGAATTTTCTCTTGGAGTCTCCGGCAATAGCGCCGCCGAGGTGCGAAGGCGTGATATGCGAGCACAGTTTAGAGCGGTTGGACCCGAGACGCAGAAAGTCTTTGGATTTCGCATGTTGAAAGGCCGGTTCTTCAATGAGGGTGATACACCCTCCTCTCAGGGAGTGGTGGTTGTCAATCGAGCGTTTGTGAAGGAATATTTTGGAGATGACCGGGATCCAGGTGCGATTTTGGGTGAAAGCCTCATGAGCCTCGATAAGAACCGGCAGGCGGTAGTGGTCGGAGTGCTCGATGACACACGCCAGACATCGGTAGCTCAACAGTCCCAACCGGAGATACAGGTTTGTCTTTCGCAGATCACACCGAATAGCAGCTTCTACAGGGGGATCGAAGGCATCGCGATGGACCTGGCTGTACGGACAGAGCGAAGTCCGGCATTGGTGATCCCCGAGTTACGGAAGTTAATGGTTGATGCGAGTCCGGAATTGTCGGCAAGCGAATTCAAAACCATGGATCAGGTGGTAGAAGATTCCTATGGGAGCCAGCGGCTTGCTGCGAGGCTGCTGTTGATCTTTGGAGGCTCGGCGTTGCTGTTGTGTATCGCTGGCATCTACGGGTTGCTGGCGTATCTTGTGGCCCAACGCACGAGAGAGTTAGGCCTGCGAATGGCGCTGGGCGCTCAAAGAGAAGACGTGATGTGGCTAGTCTTGCGACAGGCAGGAGGAATGCTGACTGCAGGGATCTGCATCGGAGTGGCCCTGGCGTATCTTGGGAGCCTTGGTTTAAAGATGTTTCTATATGGAGTGACGCCGAGTGATCCGTGGACAATGGGAGCTGTCACTTTTCTGTTGCTGGCTGGCGGGATGGCGGCAGCATATGTTCCGGCGAGGCGCGCGGCAATGATTGATCCGATGCAGGCCCTGCGGACGGATTGATCGTGAAGCACGTCAATCCGTCCGAGTGTTTCCCCCGATTGGGACATCCCCCGTGGCTCTTTTAGGTCGAAAGATGCATGGGCGTGAACGGGATATCATGCGATGGATTGAAGTCTATAGTATTCTTTGATCTTCCTCCGATAACCCATCTAACACTGGTCTGCACTATACTTTCGCTCAATCTAAAAGGTAGCAATAAAATCATTCATCAAATATCAATACCTACAACCTTTAAATGGTGATCTCCCTCGTATTCTCAGATTTCTCATGATTACCTATTTTGCGACGCAGAAATGAATCCTCACGGGAGCACTATTTATGGAGCGTAGAAGTTTTCTGAAAACTGCATCTTTGGGCGTAATCGGCGCAGCTGTCCCAACTCTGGAACAAAACGCGCTGGCGGCACCTTCTGCTGAACCGGTATCCGCAAGCAAACCCAATATTGTTTTTATAGTTTCAGACCAGCATCGCGCCGGCTTGACCAAACGCTCAGGCTATCCGCTGGATACCAGCCCAACGCTTGATGCTCTCTCGGACCAAGGTGTCGCCTTCAACCGCGCCTATTGCACGACGCCTCTGTGTGTTCCCAGCCGTATCAGTATGCTGACCGGGCGTTGGCCTGAAGCGCACCGTGTCCGAATGAATCTTGATCCAGAGGCCGCCTTCTTTGAAAAAGATCTCTACCAGGTTGCAAAAGACCAGGGATACCGGACCGGACTCGCAGGGAAGAACCACACTTATCTGAAACCGGAGCGACTCGATTTCTGGCGAGAATACATGCACGGCGGAGGCTATAAAGAGCCGAATGCCCCGAAGGAAATCACCGAATATGAAGAGTGGCTGAAAAAACTTGCCTTCAATGTCGCGGAAGGACCCACTCCGTTTCCGCTTGAAACCCAGATTCCCTATCGCATTGTCTCTGATGCTATCGAGTTCATGGAGCAGGCCGGAAGTCAGCCTTTTATTCTTCAGGTAGGATTCCCAGAGCCACATGATCCTGAGCAGGTTCCTGCCCCGTACTGGAATATGTTTCCGCCCGAACAGGTACCCGGCCGCTGTGCTGGGCCTGAAGCGCTCAAAAATCTTGGCTATCGCGCTCAATGGCTTTATGGCCTGCAGCAGAGCGCTTTCCCTCTGACAGAAGAAAAATGGCGACGTTACAAATCCAATTATCTGGGCATGCTGCGTCTGCTTGATGACCAACTAACGCGATTGGTCAATCACATGAAGCAAAAAGATCTCCTCAAGAATACGGTGATCGTCTACCTTGCCGATCACGGTGACTATTTAATGGATTATGGCCTCGGTCGCAAGGGCGTCGGCCTGCCGGAATCACTTACGCGAATTCCAATGGTGTGGTCCGGCTATGGAATCAAGCCATCCAGCGTCTCGACCTCAGCGTTCGTTTCTATGGCTGATGTAATGCCGACCCTATGCGAAGTGATGGGAGCCGAGATTCCGAATGGCGTCCAGGGAAGAAGCCTGTGGCCGTTGCTTCAGGGTGAGAATTATCCTCGCGAAGAATTTCGCAGCATCTACTCCGGTGTAGGGTTAGGCGGACTCTACTATGAAGAATCTGATCATATTCCTTATACTATCGCCGAACATAAGCGGCAGGATTCTTTCTCCTGGGATGAACTAAACAAAGTTACCCAAAGCGGCAACATGAAGATGGTTCGCATGGGTGACTGGAAGTTAATCTACGACATGATGGGCTATGGTCAGCTTTATCATCTTGCCTCTGACCCCTGCGAATTGAAAAATCTTTTTGGACATCCCTCGGTTGCTGCAGACCAAGCGCGCCTAATGGCTGAGCTGTTGATGTGGACGATCCGCTGCCAGGACAGCCTTCCCACTGGACCGCAAAACACAAAGTACCAGACGAAGTGGTCGAAGCAACATAACTGGTATGCGCCATATCGTCATAGCTCCGCTCCGGAAGCATTCATCCCATAAAAATGGGTGCAGAGATTCAGTGCGCGAGTATCTCAGCCGTGAATAGCACCATTCCCTGCACTCATTTTTTAGCCACTACCATGCGGAGACTCTCTCCGGCAGCGGATCGACAGTCTCGATCATGCGTGCAACCAGGCGCTGCATCATCTCAGCCTGAACATCTTTATGTGATGAGGAGTTCCATAAGTTGTGGAATTCGCCTGGGTCTTTTTCCAGATCGTATAACTCGCCTGTAGAGATGTTGTTGTAGTACGACAGCTTGTACTTCTCCGTCCGGACGCAGGATGCCATGGGCGGCGGATCATATAGCGCGTTGGCATCGAAGTATTCCGTATAGACCGAATCCCGATGCTTCGTTGTAGCGCCTGTCAAAAGCGGTGTCAGCGAACGGCCCTGCATTCCCGGCGGAACAGGAAGACCAGCAGCATCCAGTAGAGTAGGTGCAAGGTCCAACAGCTCAACCATCGCGTTCACCTTGATGCCCTGCTTGTACTTCTTAGGCCAACGAATGATGAGCGGCACTCGTGTCAAGCAATCGTAGAAATAAGGCCCTTTGAGATAAAACCCGTGATCGCCGAGCATCTCGCCGTGGTCACTCATAAAGATGACGATCGTATCGTCAAGCTGGCCGCTGTCCTCCAGCGCCTTCATCATGCGGCCAACTTCTGTATCTACCTGCTCGATCATCGCATAATAGGCAGCCGTCACCTTGCGATGTCCCAAGTCATCCAGTTTGGCAAAGGAGATAGCGGTATGACCGTATGCGCCGGTGTGATCCACCCGCTGGAAAATCGGCTTATTTTCCAGCTCGCCTTCGTGATATGCAGGCTGTGGCATTTTAGCTGGATCATAGCGACTTAGATAATCCGCAGTCGGCCAGAAGGGATGATGCGGCTGAAAGATATTCACCGACATCAACCACGGATTGAACTGCTTCTGCGCACGCATGAAGGCGATCGCCCGATCAGAGCACCATGCCGTCTGCGAATATTTGGGATCAATAGGCATTCCCCAGGTCTCACTGTGGGCCGGAGGAGGGGGAATTTTTACGTTGTTTTTATCCAGCCAGTTGTACCACTGGTTTTTGCCAGGCCACTGATCACTAATATCGTGGCTCCACTCAAAGATGTCGTATCCATCGTCAATGCGGTTTTCGACACGGCCTCCGGCACAGGGAGAAAGATGCAGCTTGCCGGCGAGGCCACAGGTATAGTGCTGATCGGCAAGAATCCTGGTCACCAGCTTTTCCGTCGCGCGAATTCGCTGGCCATTGGCACGCAACCCAGTAGTGTGCGGATAGCGTCCGGAGAGAAAGCTCGCGCGCGATGGCGAACAGATGGGGCACTGCACAAATGCATTGGTAAAGGTTACTGACTCGCTCAGGAGCTTATCTAAATTTGGCGTGCGGATGGCGGAGTTACCCAATCCGGCAATCGTGTCAGCGCGTTGTTGATCGGTAACAATCCAGAGCACGTTCGGCATACGCTCGCCATCGGTTTGCCGCGGCGGCGAAGGAAAGCTGCGTTTGCCATGAGATGGCATTACCTCTTGTGCCAGCGCTCCACGCGTCGTCATGGCACCGGCGGCCAGCAGCGTTGAACGAATAAGTTCACGTCGGTTCATTAAGTTCTCCTTGGCTCAAATTGCACAAAATGTCTAAGCAAACATTTTGCACGAAATGTTCTCGATCCCCTGCTCAAAAAGGACTAATGCTTATCTCTACGTTTCGAAATGCGTTCAGATCGAGGCTGGGCAGCAATCTCTAAATGAATGATCTTTATTCTCTGCCGGAATCAAATATTCGGCATAAGATTTGTGCAGGAGAATGAGCTATGCATGACAATACAAATCCACCCGACACTTTGGACAGCATAAGGGAACGAATCGACAACATTGAAGCGGCACAGGAAGAACTAGAGGAACAGCAGGAAATGGATGCTGTTGTTAAGGATGCCGATGCAAACAGACAGGAAAAAATTAGCAGCGCAACAAAACAGGATTAGATTACCCTTCCAGCCAAAGTTCATGCATGATTTTTAGCTTTGCATCCGCAGGATCCACGAACGATCAATTCGGTATTAAGAACAATATTGCGTGGTGACTGTTTCTTCCCCTCTATATTTTCGAAGAGTAATTTCGCGGCTCTATGTCCCATCTCACGCGTCGGTTGGCGCACCACGGTTAATCCCGGAGGAATTAATTCTGCCAGTTCAAAGTCGTCAAAAGATATAAAAGCAAGATCTTTTGGAATACGTTTCTTCAGCGCATTGAGACCGCGTAAAACCAGCATTGTGCAAACCCAATTAAGACTAAAGATGGCATCTACGCTGTCTGCACCGGAGACAAATGGAGCGAGAATTTCTGCGGTAAGTTCTTTTTCGTGCTGCACAAGTAACTCGACGGGATGAGCACCCGATTTCTTCACCGCCGCTCGGTAGCCTGCCACTCGTTCTGCACATGTAAATAGATGGGGCCTCGCACCCACTGCTAGAATTTTGCGGTTACCATGCTTCAACAAATGCTCAGTCGCCTCATAAGCACTTTTTCGATTCGTCACTGTAATCGTATCTATATCTTCACCACAGATAGGTTCATCAAAGACCACAACCGGAACTTCATTTGCCTGAAATAACTTCAGGCTACTCTCATTACTGCTTGCTGCAATTAGGACGACGCCATCGATCTGTCGCCTTGCCATTGCACGAAGCTCCGATTCTTCCAGTGCAACATCGCCGCCAGATGTTGCCATAATGACCACGTGCCCATGCTCCCGAGCAACATCCTGAACAGCTTGCACCGCAGTTGCAGTAAACGGGTCCGCCAAATTGGGCGCAATCATCGCAATCGCAACCGAGCGTTTAGCCTTCAGCCCGCGGGCCATTTCATTTGGCTGATAACCCAGCTTATTCATGGCTTCGCGAACGCGAGCGGCCGTCTCCGGCCGTAGCTCCGACGATTCGTTCAAAACACGAGATGCGGTCTTAAGAGAAACCCCCGCAGCACGCGCAACATCGACAAGGGTGATAGAACCATTTCGGTTCGACAATTTCATACTCTTTTCCAAGGCGTTTAGTGACTCATTTCTGAAGCCAATGTCTCCAGACTGACGCACTTCGTTTCCGGATAAACAAAAAGGATTGTCAGAAACTGAAGGGCCATCAGAGAGGCGAAAACATAAAATATTTTTCCGCCCAGTATACTTGTTGCCGTCGGAAAAGCAGCAACGACAAGAGCATTTGTTACCCAGTGGACTGTACTTCCCAGGCTTTGCCCGCGCGCGCGAACCGGAAGCGGAAATATCTCGCTAAGATAGACCCAGATAATCGATCCCTGGGAAAAGCCGAAAAATGCGTTGTAGCAAAGCAGCACAATAACTACGATCGAAATTGGCCAATGCATCCGGTGAATAACAGGTAAAAGCATCAGGCAAAGCCCCATTCCTGCTGCTCCCGCCAAAAGCAATGGCTTACGGCCGACTCTATCAATCATCGAGATCGCTGCAACAGTCACGACAAGTCCCAGGCAGGCAATCAGGATGGCATCCTCACGGCCATTCAAGCGTCCTCCGCCTAGTTCTTGAAACACGTTGAGCACATAGTAAAGAAGCGCATTAACACCTGTGAGTTGATTAAAAACAGCAATACTCACTGCCAGAAAGATAGGCCGAGCATACCTTCGAGAAAATAACGTCGCTTCATCTGAAGATCCAAAATGACGAAGAGACAATATTAAATTTTCGTAATCGTTCTTTGGATCAGGAAATCCCAACTCGCCAATTACTCTCTGAGCTTCCGACAGGCGACCTTTTAGAACCAACCATCTGGGGCTTGGAGAAGACCCGATCAGCAAAACGCCACAGAAAAATGCAGGAACGGCTCCTCCGGCCAGCATATATCTCCACGCCAGATCAGTTGCAGCGTATCGCGACAAAATAAATCCAGATATAAAGGCGAGAGCAACTCCAATACTTATATTGAATTGAAAGCTCCCTACCAGAAATCCACGCAGGTACGATGGAGAAACCTCTGCGAGATACATCGGCGCAACTACGGTGATAACCCCAATCACGATCCCGCATAAGAGCCGAAAACCTATGAAAGAAGTGATACTGTGCGCGCAGGCTGCACCGAGCATCCCTAAGACATAAGCGAACCCAGCAATGCACAAAACGTGATGGCGATCAAGAATATCGGTGGCAACGCCCGAAAATATCGATCCCAAAATTGTGCCAACCAAAGACGCCGCCATCGCAAAGCCGAGCATAGAAGAAGAAAGAGAGAACTCCAAAGTCAAACCTGGCACCGAGCTCGAAAGTGCACCGATATCGTACCCAAACAAAAGACCGCACAAGGAAGTCGCCAGTACCGTAACTGCCAGAGTGCGGTTTATTCCATAACGATTCAACATCTTAAGCACTGAGACTCCGGGTCAATGCATATTGTCGTAAGCACGCAGCGGTGCAACTGACCGATCATAGTATTTCGCACGAAGACTTGGCTACACATAGCCCAAAATCGTTTTGTGAATTGCTTGGCGGAGTGCGATGCACACTCCACCAGACAACGGGCATTAGAACAGTATCTTCAGAGACAACTGCAACTGTCGTGGACTGTTCTGCGTGTTGTTATCGACTGTTCCATAGCCCGTGTATGCACCCGGTTGATCTGCCTCAATATTGCTATGCCGCTGAACCAATGAATTTGGGTTGCTTGTATCCGGACCATTGAAGATTGGCGTATTTGTCATGTTGAAAGCCTCAGCACGAAACTGCAGTTTGACAGTCTCGGCAATTGGAAACGCTTTCTGCACGGCCAATTGTGTTTGCTGAGCCCACGGATTGCGGACTGCAATAGAGAGTGGCTTGCGGGTGACCGCGGTATATTCCGGGAATCCTGTAAAACACTGCGGGCTCGAGTTATTAAGATAGCTTCCCCAACTCTTATGAGCCGGCCGAATATTGTAGTTGCCACAGGTATAAACATAGTTATTGGGATAGGACACTGGCGTTCCTGTCTGGTTATTGAATATCCAGTTCAGTTGCCAGCCATTAACAAATTGTCCCAGAAGCCCATGAGCGTCTTTTAAAAACATCCCTCCCGTTCCGAAGGGAAGCCGGTATAGGCCAGCAAAACTGAATAAGATCGCGCGATCTGTGCCATCAATCCCATAGAAAGGCTTAGGATCAGCAAGCAGCCCATTATTCAAACGCCCTGTTGCGCTCATCAATTTTGACCATGTAAATGCAGTAGTAAAACTTAGTCCGTTGCTAAGCAGACCTGATCCGGAAAACCGCTTCTCTGCTTTGGCAATCATGGAGTTGTAGTTACTGTAGCCCTGCGGTGTGTTCCATTCATAAAGCTCTGGACCGTAGGCGCTATCGTATTGTGGATAAGGCACCATCATCTCTCGAACTGGAACTGTGGGATGCGATCCCAGGTAGGAAGTAGCAGGAATGAGCGGTAAGCCATAGAATGGGTTCGCAACCATCTGGTCGAGATATGCTGGATTGTCGTGTCCCTGAGCAAATTGCGCTGGAGTCAGACTGTCGCGCTGTAGACCTGCACGAAGTGCATCAGTGCGAGCTCCCACATACTCGACATCCCATACGATCCCCAGTGGCGCTCCACCTTGGAATCCGAACGAAAACTGCTGCGTATATGGAATCTTACGATGCCAGCTATCTTCCCAGATACCATCGCCATCTCCTGAAGCCAGTCCTTGCGAGTCGCCCGGAGGAGTGCTGAATCCGTTCGGAAAAGGCGTTCCAGTATTGAATGCAGCATTAGGAGTCAGCCCGTCGTCGAATGAGGTGATGTAGCTGGTAGTTGTATCCCAGGTTGAAGTGCCACCGAGTTCGAAGCCGAGCGCGCGAAAGAGTCCCCATCCTCCACGCACTACCAGATTATTGGTAAGGCTATATGAAGCACCAAATTTCGGAAGCAAAATGCCCCATGTGTTCTGGTACGGAGAGCGATCTTTCTGGAACATCATGCCTGCAAGGATCGGGTTTGCAAACGGAGCTCCATTTGGCAGCGTCACTGAAGGCATTGAGCTGCTGATTGGGTTTGTGCAAGTTAGGCATATACCTGCCTGCAAGCGGCCCCACCGATCTCGCGGTGAAAATTCATTCTCAAAACGCAATCCTATATTAAGCGCAAGCCGATGGTTGACCTTCCAATCATCTTGGATGAAAAGAGCGTACGACTTATAGGACTCGTAAGTAGGATCGTTGTATTCAACTCCGCCCCACGACGGATAACCTAGCAGGAATCCCGCAATGGTCGAACCGTCATTGTTTGCTACTCTTGGATTCTGCTGGGTGAACCCAGGCCCGAAATTGAACCCACCATTTGGACGTCTTACTCCATTGGCAACATCGTGGTACCAGGAGATCTCGCCACCATAATGCAGAGTCGTCGGACCTAGTACCTGAGTAACAGATGGGGCAATGTCATACGTCTCAAAGATTGAAGGATTGACAACATTACCCACAAAATTCGGCAATGCTCCATCATCGCTGTGAATTTCAGGCAGATAACTATGGCTGGTTGTGGGGAGGGCTGGCATGTTCAAGCCAATGCTTTGCGGCGTAATATCTGTGTTCAAACCAGCAGCTTGAGCTCCATCCGGAAACATATCGTAGGCACGGTTATAAGAAACCCGGATATCCGCAAATAGATTGGGACGGAAGGTATGCGTAACATCGATTACCTGAGTCAGGCTGGATTGATAGTTATTGAAAGTGTTACCAAAACCTGCTGCTCCGGGAAAGCCCGATGAATTCAGATATTGAGTTCCGGACCACCATGCGAACATCCCATAAACGCGGGTTGCATCGCTGAAATTATGATCAATGCGAACAATAGGCTGGTTGTAGCTATTCCTTCCTGGCGCAGATACTACGTAGTTCTTCGCATATCCTGGCCGATTCGCCAGCGGCAAAAGCTTCAGCAGATTCACTCCAACCTTGCTGATTCGATTGGCTGGAATAATATTTCCCGGAAAAGGATCGCGTGTGTACTGGCTACATGGGTTTTGTCCCAGCACAGTGCAATGAGTAGTCAAAGGATCGTAGATCGCCGTTTTTCCGGTTCCGGCAAGATAGCCGCTCAGATTCACGCTGCCATCACTTCCGGGCAGCATATCCGGCGTAATCGTTGTCGTCGAGACTGGGTTCGGGACTGCTTCACGCCATCCCTCATAGCTGAAAAAGAAAAAAGTATTTTTGCCTAGACCAAGGATAGGTCCACCCAGCGTGCCTCCAAATTGGTGCTGGTTATGCCCCGGCTTCGGCTTCCCTGCCTGATCCAGAGCGTAGCTGTTTGCATCCAGAACAGCATTGCGCCAGAAATCATAAGCAGTGCCGTGGAATTGCGACGTGCCACTCTTCAAAATCGTGTTGACTGTTCCACCATTGGTTCGGCCATATTGCGCGTCGTAGGTGTTCGTCATTACTTTGAACTCTTCTACTGCATCTACACTCGGCGAAATATTCCATGTACCTGCTCCACCACCATTCTGTTGAGAAACAGGCGCTCCGTTCAGAGCGAACTGGTTGTAGTTCCCCCATTGACCATTAATCGAGTACTGGTTCGATTTGTTAAGCTCGCTCGCGGCCTGCCCCAGAGATGGCCCCGGCGTCTTCACACCGGGCGTCAGCGTCAGCAGCGAATACATCTGCCGGCCATTCAGCGGAAGATTCTGCACCTGCTCCGGATCAATAACAGTTCCGCCCGAAGCGTCAGTCGTATTTATCTCAGCCGCATTCGCCGAAACCGAAACTGTCTCCGTGTCAGTTCCAATCTCTAGTCCAAACGTAAGGTTCAGCTTCGACGATACATCCACGATGATGTTCTTTTGCTCTGTCCGTTTAAATCCCGGTGCTTCAACGGCAACGTTGTATCTCCCCGGCTGAACCAGCGGTATCGTGAAGTCACCTTTTGAAGTCGTCTTCGTCTGGTATGTTTGCTGTGGACCGACAGCCGTTACCTTTGCATTAGGAATGACCGCGCCGCTCGGGTCTGTCACTTCCCCTGTTATCGTGCCGCGAAACTCCTGCCCATAACCCCAGGTGGCTGGATAAATCGCCATGAGGATGCAGCACAGACCGAATACCACCTGAACAACACGCGTCAGCCTCAATTCGTTACTTCTGCAGTTTTTTATCATTCCTCTCCCTCAATCGATCTTTTGATCGTAATGACATCGTTGTCATTATGGCGCTGCATCTATCCACTTCTCTGGCTGGAGCACTCACATTTCACTTATGGCATGATTTCGAACCGCGATGACAAGGATCTTACGGACTGCAATCTTCCTTCCTCGGCACTGCTATTGTCAACAACTATTTTTAAGTTGAGTTAATTCATAGCTACGACACTACTTCTATATAAATAGAAGATAGCTGCAGTAAGTTCCGCCATAACTCAATTAGCGGAACTTCCCCCTCCTGCTCAGGCAATCCGATCTGCTATACCGCCAGCTTCTTAGGAGAGTCGAAGTATCTCTCGATCTCCTCCAGCGTCTTGCCCTTAGTCTCCGGCAAAAAGACCGCTGCAGTAATGAAATACAGCACCGTGCATCCCGCCCAGAAGAAGAACATCGCGTAATAGCCGTAGTTCCCCACCACTGGCAGGAAGAGAGCAGCAATCAGCGTCGAAGCTCCCTGATTGAGCAGCAATGCGATCCCCATTCCCATCGAACGTATCCGCGTTGGCATCAACTCCGAAAGTGCCAACCACACCACCACTCCCGGCCCGACGGAATATGAAGCAATAAACAACGCCAGACATAAAGTAATTAGCCAGCCTGTACTCTGCGGGGGCACCGGGCCATAAAGCGCCTTCTTAATAACCAGAGGCTTGCTCCCCACCTTGGCGTCGGGCGTAATACGGAGAACCGGGTCCTTGTCGCTGCTCACTACCGCTGTCATCTCATCGCCGGCGCCGTAGTTGTACATCACAGTCAACTCCATGGGACGCCCTGTGCTGGAAGGCCCAAGCGTAGCTTCATTGACCGGCAGAATCAGCGAATTGCCAACAACCGCTGCCTGCACCTTCTCCTGCACATTGGTGTGCTTTGATTCCACCCCAACAAACAGGAGCGCTCCGGCTACCAGAGCAATCACTACACCACCAGTACCAAGCTTGAGCAGGAACTTGCGTCCCTTCTTGTCTACCAGTGCAATCGCAACCAGCGTCATTACGCAGTTAAGCACCTTCACGACAACGTCGCCCTGCGTAGCATGACGCGCCGTCATACCCGCGTGCTTCAGAATGATGACCAGGAAACCCAGCACCGAATTGATACCGGTCGTCTGATTGAGCGTGAGAATAACGCACGCCAGAATAAACGGCACCACATACTTTCTCTGAAACAGGGAACCGGCTGTGGCAGTCGCCTTCTTTTCCTCGTTCTCTACCGCAATCGTCTCCATCTCGTGCATCTCGGTCGCCGCTTCTTCTTCTGAAGAGGCCCTGCGCAATGCAACCATTGCAGCATCCTTCTTGCCTCGACGGAACAGCCACCGCGGCGACTCGCTCAGAGCAAATGACCCCAGAAAGAAGATAAGCCCCGGATAGATCACCGCAAGAAACATGCTGCGCCATGCGTGGTTCTCCGCTGCCTTAATCAGCACCATGTTGCCATTCGCAGCAGCAATCGCCGTCTCCGCCTGCTGCGTGTAATACAAGCCAGCCACAGCCGCAATCACGATGCCGAAATTAAGCATGAACTGAAAGATCGCAGTTCCCTTACCCCGTATCTTCGCGCTCAGACATTCAGCCAGATACAGCGGAACGACCACCGCAATCACGCCGCCGCTCATTCCCTGCAGCAGGCGCCCAAGAAACAGTGAGAGAAAACTTTGCGAGATGACAATCAGGCCAACACTTGAGACAAACATCAGGCCGCTGACAATCATCATCTTCTTGCGCCCAAACCAGTCTGCAAGCAAACCAGCGACCAGCGACGAGATCATTCCTCCGCCCAGAACCGCCGCGACAATTAGCGACGTCTGCGCAACCGTCAGCTCAATCGTTTTGCCCAGATACAGCAAAGCTGCCGCGATAATGCCTACGTCTACGCCATAAAGCAGGCCACCGAGACCGGCGATAAAAAGCAGAAACCAGCCATAACGGACGGCACTCGACGAATTAGCAGCCATTGAACACACTCGCAGTTAATCGAAAGATATAAATAGGGCACGAAACTGGATCAGGGTGAAGACGGTATGAGCATACCAGAAGAAAATCAGGTACGAACAGCACTGATTCGCCCGCACAATCAAATTCTTTCTAGGCAGATCCGTATAGTCGTACAGATAATGGCGCTCTTCTACTTCGATATTCCTTCAAGCGGCGAGCTTGCTGTCGCATACAGCTTGCGTGCCATCCTACCGGCAAGATAAGCCTGCCGCCCCGCTAGGACTGCATGCTGCATAGCTTCAGCCATCAGCAGAGGGTCTTTTGCTTGCGCGATAGCTGTATTCATCAGTACACCGTCAAAGCCCAGTTCCATCGCTACAGTTGCATCGGAAGCTGTGCCCACCCCTGCATCAACAATCAGCGGAACCTCCGTAATCAGCTCGCGCAAAATGCGAAGATTCGCCGTGTTCTGCAAGCCCAGTCCGCTGCCAATCGGAGCACCCAACGGCATCACCGCTGCTGCTCCCGCATCGATCAGCCGCCGCGCAAACACGATGTCGTCAGAGGTGTACGGCAGCACCGTAAACCCCTCTTTCACCAGCACCCGCGTCGCCTCCAACGTGGCCTGCACATCGGGATAAAGAGTCTGCTGATCGCCAATAACCTCAACCTTCACCCAGTCCGACAGGCCAACTTCGCGCCCCAGTCGAGCTGCTCGAATCGCCTCTTCGGCGGTATAGCATCCCGCCGTATTAGGCAGCAGAAAGTAGCGCTGAGGATCGATGAAGTCCAGTAGCGATTCGCTCGATCGGTCAAGATTGACGCGGCGAACCGCCACCGTCACCATCTCGGCACCAGAAGCCTCGATAGCCGCCTGCGTCTCAGGCCCATCCTTGTACTTTCCGGTACCAACAATAAGGCGCGACTGAAAGGCTCTACCAGCAATGACGAGGGGATTCATGCATCCATTCTAAAACCGCAATGCAAAACGAATGCAAATTGCCATTCCAAAAGCAGACGGCCCGCGCTTCAAAGCTGCGGGCCGTCTGGCGGTGATCTGTTGAGATTGACTTGAGGCGTCCTGCTCGGACTTGGGCCTCGGCGGAATGACTTGCAATGCCAGGACTAGAGCCGGACGCTCTAAGCCTCAGTCACCTCACGTGTTTTGATGCAACTGTTACTGTCAATTTTCATAGGCTGGATCATCCTCCTTTCCCGTGTCCTTTTAACCCTACTCCGCCATCAAAGTGGAATCAAATGCCCACCGCATACATCCGGCCATCCGCACTCCTGCATCGTAGGACAAGCTCCGCAAATTTCTACAATGAAAGGTAGTTACGCATGAAGCCTGCAACCATCATTGGATTTCTGCTCATTATCCTTGGAATTATCGGTTTCGCCATGGGCGGCGTCAGCTTTACCCACGAGAAGAAAGATGTTGATCTCGGCCCGCTTCAGGTCTCCCATCAGGAGAAGAAGACACTCCCCATCTCGCCGATCCTCAGCACAGTCGTTCTGGTCGCAGGCGTCGGCCTGGTCGTCGTAGGCGCCAAATCCCGCTAAGGGACTTTTCTTTTAAATCGACTTTCGTTAAGGGCATGGCTTCAAGAGTGCGGAAAAATCTAGATTTGTTAAGGGCACGGCTTTAAAGCCTGTCCTGAGCAAAGTCGAAGGATGCCGAAGTGACTGTTTGCAATGGGGCTTTAGCCCCTGAAGTACGCTCCTCAGTCCGAACAGACTTTTCAGCACTTTCGTCAGCCATGCCGTAAATAACTTGTTAACAAAGCGACTTTAGATGCTATTCCCACTTCAGATGTATTCTCTGCTCTCTCTACTTCAAATAAGCCCGGACCAAATCGATTAGCTCTTCGCCCAGGTCTGGGCTTAGCGGTTCATGCCCCTCCTGTAACAGATGCAGACGAACATGGTCCTCCAGTACCTCGGCCATCAGGCTATTAATCGCTCCGCGAGCGGCCGCCAGCAGCATCAGTACATCTGCGCAACTCTCTTCTGCTTTCAACGTCCGTTCCACTGCATCCATCTGTCCACGGATGCGCTTCACACGATTCAGCAGCTTGGCACGCTCTCTTGATATTTCTTTTATCTCAATTTTATTTATCGCTTTCATCTCATTCTTCTTATACCATAGGGGGGTATATTATTAACCAATAACCTCTATGACGATTCGCACTCCATTCATCGGCAAGCCAGAATATATAGTCTTGATGCCGCTGAACTTTATCTCGAAATTTCTGCTGGCCGGGTCGCTTCTCTTCGCTGTAACAGCTACTGCCCAGCAATTTACAGGCGGTGGTGCTCCTCAGCGGGATGGCACACCCGCACCTGAAAGTGCGCCCACCTTCTTCCCTCACCCAGATAGCGCGCGCTACCTGATCTCCGGCCAGGCAAACATCATCTTTCAGGGCCATGGCCCTTTCCACTCGCCCTATGAAGGTCCCAACAGCTTTCTTGGCCACGGAGAATACAAAACCTCTCTGCTCGGAACCCTCTACCTCGGCGCACAGCTCCGAGCGAATCCCGAGAGCAATACCGATGTCCTTTTGGATGTTGAATCTTCCGGTGGGCGTGGCGACAGCGAGGCACTCGGACTTGCCGGTTTCACCAATCTGGACGTTGTTCGCGACCCCAGTCTCGGGCCGGCACCTTATATTGCCCGCGTTCAATTGCATCAGACCATCGGCCTCAGCCATACGCTTGTGGATGCCGACCGGACTCCATATTCCCTGGCAACGAAGGTTCCCGAAAAGAGGCTGGAGTTTCGCCTCGGCAAGATGAGCCTGCCTGACTTCTTCGACATCAACAGCATAGGTAGTGACAGTCACCTTCAGTTTCTCAACTGGACAGTCGATAACAACGGCGCCTGGGACTACGCTGCCGACACACGCGGCTACACGTATGCCGCCACGGCGGAGTACGACGATAAAAATTGGTCTGCCCGCTACGGCCTTGCGTTGATGCCAAAGATCGCCAATGGCCCGGATCTCGACTGGAACCTCAGCCGTGCGAGCAGCCAGAACATGGAAGTTGAACTTCGCAGGTCACTGGTGCCAGGCCGCAAAGGAACGTTCCGCGTCCTCAGCTTTGTCAACCACGCGCACATGGGTCGATACCGCGATGCGGTCAACGCCTACCTCTCCGGCCAGGACAAGACACCCGACATCAAGCTTCACGAGAAGTACGGCGCTGTAAAGTACGGCTTCGGCTTCAATGCAGAGCAGGAGGTCACATCAAATCTGCGCCTCTTCACCCGCATTGGCTGGAACGAAGGCCAGCATGAGTCCTTTGCCTATACCGAAGTCGATCAGACCTTTGAATTCGGCGGCGACTACTCCGGCAGACAATGGTCCCGCCCCAACGACAAATTCGGTCTCGCCTTTGTCAGCAATGCCATCAAGCGCGATCACCAGAACTATCTTCGTCTCGGCGGCCTCGGCTTCCTGCTTGGCGACGGGAGACTGAACTACGCGCGTGAGGACATCCTTGAGGGCTATTACAACCTGCATACATGGCGCGGCCTCTACTATGCGCTCGATACCCAGTTCATCACGCATCCCGGCTATAACAAGGACCGTGGCCCCGTACTGGTATCCGCACTGCGGATGCACATCGATTTTTAGCTCGAGCCGTATACTTTCGGTGTGACCCCACTCGTTGCGTACGAAACCATTGGATTTGTCCTTGGTCTGCTCTTCGGCAGCTTTCTGAATGTCTGTATTGCCCGCCTGCCCCAAAACCAGTCCATCGTTCATCCGAGGTCATACTGCCCGCGTTGCGGATCCGGCATCCGTTGGTTCGACAATATCCCTGTGTTGAGCTGGCTTTTGCTGCGTGGTCGCTGCCGCAGTTGCCACGAGACCATCTCGCTGCAGTATCCGCTCGTCGAGATCGCCCTGGGGCTATGGTTTATGGGACAAGCCGCTGCGATCTACACCCTCATCTACACTCCAAATACACACGACCTGGTATCGCACGTCATTGCCCACGTCGGAATCGCCATCTTTGGCTTTCTCCTGATTGGCCTGATAGTCATGGACTGGCAAACGCACCTGTTGCCAGACGCCTTCACACTCGTTGGCCTTGCGATTTCGTTCTTTCTTACCTGCCTGCAGGCCATCTTTCTCGCCCCCAATGAGGACGATGTCCTCCTCGGCAATAACCATATTCAGCTCAGCAGCGTCGGCAGCAAGGGCGGAAATGGAAACGTGTTTCTCACCGGCCCCGAGCGCCTCCTGGGCGACTGGCTGCTTGCCGTTTGCGCGGTGGTTCTTCTGTTGTTGTTCGTTCGCTGGCTTTATCGAAAACTGCGCCACCACGAAGGCATGGGGATGGGCGATGTGAAGCTGCTGGCATTAATCGCCGGCTTCCTCGGATTCTGGTCTGCGATTCTCGCTCTCTTCCTCGGCGTTTTCTTCGCGAGCATCTACGCCGCCGTTCTACTGGCGCGAAGCAAAGCCGGGCTTGCCTCAAAGCTCGCCTTCGGCAGCTTTCTTGCGGCTGCCGGGCTTATCGCAGCACTCTATGGCGAAAGTATCGTTAATGCCTATAAAACCTTGCTTTAGCGCGGTCGAATACCGTCAACTGCTTGACACTTGACCGTCGCAATTCTAGAGTCGAAGATGGCCATGCAAAGTTACCCATACATATGGAATTATCTTCCCCTGGCAATCCAAATTCTGCTTGCCCTCGCGCTCGCCTGCGGCATGGTTGGGGCCTCATACTTCCTCGGCAAGCATAAAAACTCCCGCACTAAGGCCGGAGCCTACGAGTGCGGCATGGATCCCATCGGCGACGCCCGCGGACGTTTCTCTGTCCGCTTTTATATGGTCGCCATGCTCTTCATCCTCTTCGATGTCGAAGTGGTCTTCATGCTTCCCTGGGCAGTCATCTTCCGCAAGCTGCCCGCGCTGACCGGTTCCCATCTCTTCGGCTTCTACGAGATGCTGGTCTATCTCGGCTTCGTGGCCGTCGGCCTCTTCTATGTCTGGAAGAAGGGCATCCTCGACTGGTCCCACGACAAGGGAGACCTCTAAATGGATACCAGCAAACTGACCGGCATCCAGGCCGTCTTCGAAGCGCATCCGGACAACGCCGCGGTCAAGGCGCTCTCCACCCTTGCAACCGACGCCAGATTCGAGCACTCCGAGCTCACCATCACCGTCGCCCGCGAAAACATCATCGCTGCCTGCGAAGCACTGAAAAAGGCCAGCTACACCTTCCTCGAAGATGTCACCGCCGTGGACTGGTATCCCTCTGAGCCACGCTTCCAGGTCGTCTATCACATGCTGTCCATCTCCCTGAAGGCTCGTGTCCGGATCATCGTGCGGCTCAATCAGGACGATGCCGTCGTCAACAGCGTCACTGGCATCTGGCCCTCCGCCAATTTCTACGAGCGCGAAGTCTACGATCTCTTCGGCGTCCGCTTTACCGGCCACCCCAACATGCGCCGTATCATGATGCCCGAAGACTGGCAGGGACATCCACTGCGCAAGGACTACCCCGTGGAGGGCTACCGCTAATGTCTCCCGTTGCTGCTCCCGATCAGTTGAACCCTGGTGTTGAAGACGTTGTCGTCGATACCGAACGCCATCAGAATGTGATCCCGCCAAAGGACCAGACCATGGTTCTCAACATGGGACCGCAGCATCCTTCGACGCACGGCGTTCTGCGGCTGGTCATTGAGATTGATGGCGAAACCGTTGTCTCGCTCGCTCCCGACATCGGCTATCTGCACACCGGAATCGAGAAGACCTGCGAGGCCAAGTTCTATCAGCAGGTTGTGCCTCTCACCGACCGCATCGACTATCTTTCGCCGATGACCAACAACACGGCCTACGCTCTCGCCGTAGAAAAGTTGATTGGTCTGGAGATTCCCGAAAAGGCGCAATGGCTGCGTGTCCTATTCAACGAGCTGATGCGCATCAACTCCCACCTCGTCTGGCTGGGCACCCACGCCATGGACATCGGCGCGCTCACCGTCTTTCTCTACTGCTTCCGCGAGCGCGAGCAGCTTCAGCGTATCTTCGAGGCCGTCTCCGGCCAGCGCATGATGACCAGCTACATTCGCATCGGCGGAGTCAGCATGGAGCCACCACTTGGCCTGTTCGATTCCATCCAGGCCTTTCTCCTCGACTTTCCCTCAAAGATCGACCAATACGAAGGTCTGCTTCAAAACAACCCTATCTGGATCGACCGCCTGAAGGGCGTGGGCTATATCTCACCCGAAAATGCAATCGCCCTCGGCGTCAGCGGACCTCCGCTGCGCGCCGCCGGCATCGACTTCGATGTGCGGCGCGACATGCCTTACTCCAGCTATGAGAAGTTCCAGTTCAAGATTCCAGTCTCGACCGAAAGCGACGTCTGGGCGCGTTACGTGCTCCGAATGCAGGAGATGCGCGAATCTGTCAAAATCTGCCAGCAGGCGCTCGACGGAATGCCCGAAGGCCGCATCACCGCCGATGCTCCTAAGATGGTGCTTCCGGACCGCGAGCAGATGAAAACTCAGATGGAGGCCTTAATCCATCACTTTAAGATTGTCACCGAAGGGTTTGCAGTTCCAGCAGGTGAAGCTACCAGCTCCGTTGAAGCGGCCCACGGCATGATGAACTATTATGTCGTCTCCGACGGCACAGCCAAACCCTACAGAGTGCATATGCGCAACGCCGATTTTGCGAACCTGCAAGCGCTTGAGACCATGTGTAAGGGCCAACTCATTGCCGATGTCGTTGCTGTGATCGGGTCCATTGACATTGTGCTTGGAGCAACTGATCGATAGTAGTTATGGCTTGGCTTCAGCCATGCCGATGAGGATTTATGTAATACCGGGGCTTGCCCCAGAGGTAAGGGTTTGAATAACGAACGTATCGACAGAGAACTCTGGACATCGTTCGCATCATTAATCAGAAGCTATGGAGCGGCGCATGGATTGAACAGCCGCTACCAGGCCGTTGTCGAAGTTGGAAGTAACCTCATTCTGCTTCGTGCAGGCACTCGCTGGTTGCGTTTCACCCCAGGCGAGATGACCGAAGATAACAACCGTACGGTGCCGTTCCACCTGAACCATGATGGGACCGCAACTATCGATGGAGTAACCGAAGAGATGGACCTTGCAGCCGAGAGGCTGGCGCGGGAGATGATGCAAAGTGAGTAAGTTAGTTTTGTCGCCGTTCTATAACGCAATTCGCTTGTCATTCCGTAGCGCAGCGAAGGAACCTGCTTCACCTTGCAGCCCAGGATTTTATAAATGAGCACAGTCGCCAACACGATCTTTTCCCCGGAGACAGCAGCACGCTTCGACCATCTGGCCACCATTTATCCGGTCAAGCGCTCGGCCCTCGTTCCTATGCTGCTCTACGCGCAGGACGAGATAGGTTATGTCTCCGACGCCGTTGTCGCCGAGATCGCCCAGCGCCTCGACCTGTTCGAACTCGATGTGCGTAATGTGCTCAGCTATTACTCCATGCTGCGCACCCGACCCG
This sequence comes from Edaphobacter sp., assembly GCA_035656355.1. Taxonomy (GTDB): domain Bacteria; phylum Acidobacteriota; class Terriglobia; order Terriglobales; family Acidobacteriaceae; genus Edaphobacter. The sequence continues at coordinate 1,209 of DASRSR010000194.1, read as the reverse complement.
CCGGCAAGTACAACGTCCAGGTCTGCACCAATATCAGTTGTATGCTGCGCGGCGGCTACGAAATCCTCGACCACTGCAAAGCAAAGCTCGGAATCGGACACAAGGAGACCACCAAAGACGGTGTGTTTTCTCTCGAGGAGGTCGAATGCATCGGCGCCTGCTGCTGGGCACCGGCCATGCAGGTCAACTACGACTTCCACGACAACCTCACCACCATCAAGGTCGACGAGATTCTCGAAACCTATCGTGCTGGCAAGGGAAAGGACATTAAATAATGGCCCACGCTCGCTCAGAGGGGCCGGATTTCATCAAAACCGATGAAAAGCTGCCTCCATCCAGCGAACTGACCCCACCGAATAAACATATGCCTGGACTGGATGTTATTCGCGGATTGGCAATTGGGGGCGTCATTATGTACCACGGGGTGGTTAATTCCGCCCAGCAATTTCACTCTCATATCTCGAATCTTGAATATCACTCATTGAACGTATTCGAGATTGGATATATGGGGGTTCCGCTCTTCTTTGTACTCTCAGGGTTTCTGATTACAGGCATTCTTCTGGACACGCGAACGAATGCGGACTACTTCAAGACATTTTATGTACGCAGGTTCTTGCGTATCGTCCCCGTTTATGTGCTGATGATTGTCCTCTTAAAATCGCTGAACGAAATATCGTGGACTTTTGTACTCATTGCGCTTCTTTATCTAAGCAATATGAGCCACTCAGCAAAGATAGGCAAACAATACGGTGCCTTCTGGTCTCTTGCCGTAGAAGAACAGTTTTATTTGATTTGGCCTTTGATGATCAGGAAATTAAGTCCGCGGCGGTCCTTCTATGTTGCGACTTCGCTTTTATTTGCTATCCCGGTTTTGCGTTTTGTCCTGCTTTATCTGCCGCATGGTTTTAACGACATCTACTTCAAAGTATGGTCAGTAGCGGATTTCTTTGCAGGCGGAGCCGTAATGGCCATGGCAATACGTTCTTCGCGTCTGCGTTCCATGCTTCCCGCAATTTGCGTGGGCACAGTCGCACTCTCCGCTATTCTCTTCTTACTCCTTTATGCAGCTTCCGGCGCTCACTCGCCTGTCGGAGTTAGGATTTTGAAGGCTACTGCAAGATCTCCCTGGGTATTCCTCTTTTCCGGAATGGTTCTCTTCGCATACCTCAAACCTTCAATATCCAAAGGCGCGCTCGGTCAATTTCTGGT
>DASRSR010000193.1:0-10902 GCA_035656355.1 Edaphobacter sp. | reverse complement strand
TTCTGTTTTGTAAGTAGCTTTGGTTAGAAGTTGAATGATGCGTTGAACGACACCTGCCGAAGCGCGGCGTTGCTGGTGAAAGGACGCCCGGCAAGCTGCGTCGTCTTACCGAACAATGCCGTCGAACTGAGGGTCGAGTTCGGGACTGAATAGTTCGCATTGTTGAACAGGTTGTTGATGGAAGCCGACAGGGTCAGGTTGTACTTCCTGCCAGTGTTGCTGCCACCGCCAAACATACCCCGTCCGCCGCCGTGACCGCCACCATGTCCTCCACGGCCGCCACCGGGACCGCCCTGCCCCTGCTGAGCATTTTCTTTCATAGCGCCAAAGCCAAAGGTCTTCGATACGCGGACATTCGTAGTAAACTGCGTCGGCCCCGTGCAGGTGTTAATAGGTACCGGAGCCTGTCCGTCCCCCAACTCGCGCTTAACAAAACTTCCGCAGCCAGCAATGGTGTTCGATCCAGTCTGTCCGGCTGGAATGCCATTGGAAGGTCCAAACGCCGGGCGATCATTATAGACACTGTCGCCATTCAGATCATTTCCCTGGGTTACGTTAAAGGGTCTTCCCGATGAAGCCATAATGAAGGGACTGACCGAGAAATAATAAGGCAACGAGAAGTTGCCCCCCAGGAACAGGCGGTTTCTGGTATCGAAGCTTGCCCGTCCGTAATCCGCGCCGATGTTATACGGCTGCGATGGGAAGGAGTTCGTTCCGCTGGTATCGGACTTCGCAAAGTTGAGCACATAGTATCCGAAGAGCGACATGGCGCGGTTGCGAATCGTGGGATTGATAATCAATTCGTGCTGACGGAAGACACCCTCGGACTGATACTGCTTGAGCACCAGAGGAGCCTGGCCCGGTTCCGGCATGATCGGATAGATAAATTTTCCGTCTGCATCTTTGCCGGTTGGCGCATTCATGTTCTGGCTAAGAAACTGGTGCACACCGCGGGTATTGATGTAATTGACCGAGAGCGTAGCTCCTTTGAAGAGCTGCTGGTCCGCTCCAATCGCAAACTCCAGGGAGTAAGGAGTGCGCAGGTTGGGAGAAGGCGTCACAGTCGTGTTGCCCTTCGACACCGTACCGGAACAGCCGTTGAGATTGTCTGGAGTGCAGGTAGCCGGAAGAGGGCCACCCAGAGTCGTCTGCGTCTGGTTCAATCCATTGATCTGCTTGGTGATTAAGATATTGCTCAGGTTATAGCGGTCATAGAACATGCCGAAGCCGCCGCGCAGGACTGTCTTCGGCGCGCTCTTTCCGCTGCCGATTCCGTACGCAAAAGCAACACGCGGAGCAATGTCATGATGGCCGCTAAGATAGTTCTGCGTCTCATAACGGATGCCATAGCTGAGCGTCAGGTTCGAGATTGGCTTCCAATCATCCTCTGCATAAACCCCCAGATCGACCATGGTTGCCTTCACTGTCGGGTTGATAATGTTTGTAATGCTGAACTGACTGGCCTTTCCAGCTTCGTAAGAAAATCCGCAGTCAGATGCCAGAAGACAGTTGTAGGTAAAGCTTCCATTGCTGCCGGCATTCGAATTCTGAGAGTCCGATGTTGTACGCAAACGGCCGCCAAACCGGACGAAGTTCTTCTTCATCTGGATCGACGTGTAATTGTGCAGCTCGAAATGATTCTGTGTGTCGGTGCTTGTACCTGAATTGGAACCGCCTTCAGTAAAGCTGCCCTGCACAATTATCGACGGGCCTGTGCCCTGAGGAGTCTGCTTGGTGTAGTCGCGTTCGTACTCGAAGCGGGTCTCATTAATAATGCTGGGGCTCACAACCTGAGTGTCGGTAACCTGTACCGTCGTCTCCGAGCTGCTTGTGTCGTATCCGGTCCCGGGAAGGCTGAGGTTGCCAACACCCTGATTGGTCTGGTCGCTCGTCTCGTAGCGGAAGCGTGTCGTCAGCGTATTCTTCTCCCCCAGTTGCAGGTCGATACGCGGGCTGATGTCGCTCCTCGAATTCGAGAGAGGGCTGGCAATCTGATACGAGCAGGACGCCTGCCCCGGTGCGCACGGATGCATCGACGGCAGAACGAAAGCATTCACGATGTTGTTGTCCTGGATTGAACGATGCGATCCGCCAACGGTAAACGATGCATTCGAGGCAAGCGGCCCGGAGACATCGCCGAACATGAAGATCGTGTGATAAGGCGGCTGACTAATAGGATTCTGGCCAGGACTTATATTCGCGTTGAGCAGAGGATTGCCCGTGTTCAGGCCGGAAGTGTTGCCCGACATCTGGAAAAACCCATGGAGCTTGTCCGTACCAGGCTTGGTAAAGATCTGCACGCGGCCATAACCGAGGCGGTCAAACTCAGCTGAGAACGGGTTCTGGTTGATGCGGATCTCGCGGATCGAAGACTTCGGCGGCAACTGTCCACCGGTAAAGCCGTCCACATAAATCTGGCCGCCATTCGGTCCGGCACCGGGACCGGCAAGCGCCGTCAACTCTGACGAAAGCTCATCGGGATCATCCGAGAGGGCGTCTAGATCTTTTCCTTTAATTACGGTCGCGCTGGCGTTGCTGTCGGCATCGACACTCACCTGCGAGGTCTGCGCCGTCACCTGCACCTCCTGCTGCTGTGCCTCAATCGTCATCTTCGCGTTAAGCGTCAGCGACTGCCCCGCAGCAACATGAACCCCCATCTTGACGAAGGAAGCGAACCCCGGCATCGTTACTGTCATTGAGTAGCTTCCAGCGGGCACATTGTGCAGTACATAGCCGCCGTCGTCACCGGATTTGGTGATGAGTGGCTTCCCGGACGACGGAGTCAGTGTAACGGTCGCGCCCGGGATAACAGCCTCATCGGGATCGGCGACCGTGCCCTGCACCGTAGCGCTCTTTTGCTGCGCTGAGACGAGCATCGGCAGAAATGTGAATGAAAAAAGTACAGCAAGCCTGAATGCTGAGCGAAATGACATTACAACTCCTCGGGGAGATACATCACTTTGGTTGAGTAAAAACATTACTGGGGATTGTCGCCGCCGCCGGCATCAGGAGTCCCGCCGCCAACGTTCCACGGTGAAAGGTTCATCGTTGCCGACCCCTTCGGGGTAGCGGCCAGAATCGGTTCCACGCCCGAGAGCAGGGTCACCGCGGTCACATCATTGCTTGCAGGAGACTGCTGCGACGCAACGATCATCACTGCATCTCCCTGCTTAAGATCGGAGATTGTCTCCGTTGGCAATCGGTTCAACATCTGCGAAAGGTCCATTCCGGCAGCGCGTTGCTCCTGTGCCTGACTGTCCTGCCCTGCACCAGCGGCGCCAGACTGCTGCCCGGCAACGTGACGCGCTCCGCCGGCTTGCCCATGCGCACCGGCGCCTCCGCGGGCTCGCGCAGCAAACCGCGCCGCCGCCTCTGGAGGAAGCTTCCGCACATTGGAATCAGGCGTGAGCTTGACGGTCATCATCTTTTTGGTTGCCAGGTCTTTCAACGTCAATGTGTTGTTGGCGGCATCGATCGAAGCGATGGTTCCGGCCAGATGCAGGAACGATCCGCTGACGATTACCTCTGCCTGGACCGACTGGCCGTCTTCAGACTTGTTTCCAAGAACACGTATCTGATCGCCAGCATGGATCTGAGCCAGTGTGCCCGGCTGCGCATCTTCAAACTTTACCGAAGCACCGGAGTAGCGGCGGAACCGGGTCGCCGACGATGTATGTACCTCAAGCTTCCTTGGACCAACCGAAACGGTAATAGTTCCGCTGGCGTCATCAACAGCGCTGACCAGACCTCCGATTCCGCGCTTCTGCCAGTCAGCCTGCTCTGCCTCATGCTGCGCAGCAATTGCCTGCGCCTTCATCAGAATGACACGCGATGCCGTAAAGGAGTTTGCGTCCTCTCCAGCCTTGCCCGCAACCAATACGCGGTCGCCCACCGAAATACCGTTCAGCGTAATCGGCTGGGCTGCCTTCAGGTCCTTACTTCCCGGCGCAAGCTGAAGAATGCGTGTGCCGCTGGGCACCATAATCGAAATCTGCTGACCGGCATCTGTCGCCAGAGTGATCGAGGAACCCGAAATGGCCTTGACGGTGCCGATCTTCGGCGCGGCAGCAGCCGCGGTCTGGGCTATCGCGCTGCTGGACGCCATCAGCCAGACAGACGGAAGCGCCATACTTACGCTAAGTACAGAGGCCCGAAGAATTCCACGTTTTGCAACCATGACCGTTTCCTCAATAAGACAAATGCCTTAACTGAATTAGGGCAGAGATTAACAACACATTTGCCTGTAAGAAATACGCATCAGCCCCGTAAAAGTTTCCTGCTTAAGAAGACAAATTACGCTGCTGGAAGCCGCAACGGCACTGTGGAATTTAGTGCATCCGGCCTGCTTCCAGCCGCATCGTCTTAATTCACTTCGCCAGAGAAGATAGCCAGTGTATGGGGAGGCATCAGCACCTTCCCTTCTGTGACTTGCACTCCGTCCCGCGAAGCAAGAATGAGCGGCCTGTTGATCGCGCCTTCCAGTTCGACAGGCTCGCCGCCGAGATTGCACATCGTGAGCACCATGTTGCGCTCCATCGTCAACCAGCGCTTCTCTTCATCGAACAATACCTTCATGTGCGACAGATCGCCATCATTCAGCGAAGGAGAGTGCCGCCGCAACTCGATAAGCCGGCGAAACCATTCCAGCATCTCGCCGTGCTTCCCTTCTTTGCGCTCCTCCCACTTCAGCTTCGACCGCTGAAAGGTCTCCAGCTTCTCCGGGTCTGGAATTACATTGGGGTCCCATCCAAAGGCGGCAAACTCGCGCTTCCGTCCTTCGAGTACCGCCTTTGCCATCGCCGCATCTTCATGGTCGGCGAAGTACTGAAACGGCGTGGAAGCCGCAAACTCCTCTCCCTGAAAGATCAGAGGAATAAAAGGTGCCGTCATCACAATAGCGGAGGCGATCTTGGCGCAGTCCATACCGACGATATGCTCCAGCCGATCACCCGTCGCCCGATTGCCCACCTGATCGTGATTCTGGATAAAACCAATAAAGTGATGCGCTGAGAGACCGTTGATAGGGCGGCCATGGATGCGCTGGCGATAACGGGAATAGATGCCATCGTAGACAAATGCCTGTGTCAGTGCCTTGGCCAGCTTTTCCATCGTGCCAAAATCGCTGTAATAGCCTTTGCCCTTTTCAGCGTGAAGAAGGGTGAACAGGGCGTGATGAAAGTCATCACTCCATTGCGCATCCATGCCATAACCGCCTGCTTCACGTGGTTTCACCAGCCGGGGATCATTTAGATCACTCTCTGCGATAACTACCAGCTTGCGCTCAAGCATCGACGACAGAATCTCCACCTCGCTCGATAGCTGTTCCATAAAGTGGATCGCCGAGCGGTCCATAAATTCGTGAACAGCATCCAGACGCAGTCCATCAACGTGGTAATCACGCATCCACATAATTGCGTTATCGCAGAAGAAGCGCCGCACCTGATCGCCGCCCGCGTCTTCGAAGTTCACAGCCTCGCCCCACGGGGTGCAGTGCCGGTCGGTAAGATAAGGCCCAAACTTGGTGGTGTAATTTCCCACCGGGCCAAAGTGGTTGTAGACCACATCCAGCAGCACCGCAAGGCCGCGCGCATGACATGCATCGACAAACCGCTTGAGGCCATCCGGCCCGCCATACAGCGAGTTGACCGCAAATAGCGCGACGCCATCGTAGCCCCATCCATGCTTGCCTGGGAATTCCACTACCGGCATTAACTCGACATGGGTAATGCCCAGATCAACAAGATCATCGAGCTGCTCTATCGCAGCGTCAAACGTCCCGGCTTCCGTAAACGTGCCGACATGCATCTCGTAAATGATTGCGCCGGAGAGCGGCGGCCCCTGCCAGCGCTCATCGCTCCACTCGAAAGCGCGCTGATCGTAGATACGCGACGGCCCGTGAACGCCATGTGGCTGCCATAAACCCCGTGGATCCGGGTAAGCATTTGGATCATCATTCAGCAAAAATGCGTAGTCTGTTCCGTTCCCCGCCTGCTCAACCTGCGCCTTCCACCAGCCAGACTCGTCCGGTCCGCTCATGGGATAAACTGCATCACCGATCTTCACCGACATCTTTTGCGCCTTTGGCGCCCATAGATTGAATTCATGCATTGCTCTGCTCCTCCGCTCCTCCTTTGCGCACAAGCAACGCCACAGGAAAATCGCTGAATAAATTTCGTAAGATAACCCTTCCTCCTTCAACCTCCACACCCGTCAGACGATTCACCCACCTCCCTACCGGTAGCGTGACCGCTGTGTCCCGCCATGCGCCTGCCAGCCTCAAAGTAAGCCTCGGCACGATAACCGCCAGGGAATCTCCGCGCAGATACGCGACTACGTTCTCAGCCTTCGGCCCTTCGACGCCCAGCGGCGCGTATGCTGCCTGCGCTCCAAACAGCTCCGGCCTCTCCCGCCGCAATTGGAGCGCCTGATGCGTGACCCACATCTTCGGCAATCCTTCGTCAGCCCGAGCCATAATCTTCGCTGCACGGTCGCCCGCATCCATGCTCTTTAACTCCGCGAGCAGTTTGCGGCGCAGGTCGTAATCGACTGGCCGGCGATTATCCGGATCAACCAGGCTCAGGTCCCAGATCTCCATCCCCTGATACGTATCCGGCACGCCAGGAGCCGTAAACTTCATAAGCGCCTGCGCCAGTGAGTTGATATATCCCGCGCCCTTCACCCGATCGACAAACTGTTCCAGATCACGCAAAAAAGGCTGATGCGAGAGAGTGCCTGCAATAAATTTTTGCAGCGCCTCTTCAAACTCCTGATTGGTGCCGGTCCAGCTTGTCTCCTGCTTTGCTTCGCGAACGGCCTTGAGCATGTACCCCTGCGCTCGCTCCAGGCTCAGAGGCCACGCGCCAATCAGCGTCTGGTAGTACAGATACTCTGTATTGCGGTCCGGCATGGAGCGGCCACCCGCCCTCGGTGTACGGAACTGGCTATTCATCCGATACCAGCGATGAATCGCTGCGCTGAATCGCGCCGGAATCTCCGTTAGCACGGCGAGCCGCGCCCGCACATCTTCGCTGCGCTTGGTGTCATGGGTCGAGAGCGCAACCATCGTGTAAGGATGCGTAGCCTGCATCTTTTCGCAATATTCATGAAACTCGGCCACGCTGATGCCGTCGCGTCCGGGATCGCTGCCAACTTCGTTCATCCCCGATAAACGGTTGTAACAGTAGAGCGCTGTATCTTCCACACCCTTCGCCATTACCGGCCCGGTAAATTGCTGGAAACGCAGAAGAAACTCGCTCTCCTGTTTGCCCTTTATCTTCATCGTAAGCACATCGCGCAGAAAATCGAACAAGCCCGCGCCAATGTCCTGCCGCTCCTGCTTGGCCCACTCTGTCGCCTTTGAGATGTACTCGATGTCCTCTTCGGTAATCTCCTCTCGCACTGGAACGACATACGTCCGATAGATGGAAAAGCAGGCTGCAACTTCTCGTATCGCACGTCGAATCTCAGCGCGTGTGTAGTCGCGCTCATTGCGGTTGGCTTCACATATCTCTACAAACATGTCGGTCAGCCGATTGACGTCGCTCCCCAGTCCCTCCTGCGTCACACTTACTTTTTTGTCATGCGCAATCCGGGAGAAGTCTATTAGCTGGCCTACAAACTCACGCCCGAGAAACAACTGATAAATTCGGCCAAGCTCATCCATTCCCTGTGGAGAAACCAGCACATTCAGCGCGGCGTTCAGAAAGTCGTATCCTGTCGTCCCTTCAATCGGCCAACTCTCGCGCAAAAACTCTCCCGGCTCCAGAATTTTTTCTCCTACAATCCACGCATCCGGAGCGCGTTTCCGCAATCGCTGCAAGTATTCCAGGGGATCACGCAGCCCGTCTGGATGATCGACCCTCAAGCCATCGAGAATGCCCTTCTCAAGCCACTCCAGAACCAGCGCATGGGTCTCTTCAAAAACGTGCTCGCGCTCTACTCGCAATCCAACCAAAGAGTTCACATCGAAAAAACGCCGATACCCAAGTTGCTGATCTGCGGTCTTCCAGAAAGAAAGCCTGTAGTTCTGCCGATTCAGAAAATCATCCAGCGCATCGATATTGCCGTTCAATTTGGCAAGAGAACGGTCGATGGCGCGACAAACCTCAGGATCTTCGGCGCACAACCGGTCAAGCAGATTAAAGAGCACGACCTTATCGCGATGCCTCACCAAAATGGTCCGGCGATCAATAGACTCAGGCGCTGGCAATCTTCCAAAGGATGCCGCCAGAAAACTCAACGTGTCCGACTTCGCATACTCCGCTGCCGGAGCCAGAATCACCGGCAGCGATGTTGGAGTCACAGGAAACGTCTGCCCCGAACACTGCACCTGAAACATGTTTCCACGACGCACAACTTCGATGCCGCCATCCTGCAATACCTTGCCATACTGGTCCGGCAGCACCGGCACCAGAACCTTGTCCCGCAACCGTTCTTCATGCGGCTGCCAATCGATGTCGAAGAACAAGGCATACCGGCTCGCGGTTCCATTCTCAAGCACGTCCCACCAGTAGCGATTCTCTTTGCCCAACGCCATGTGGTTAGGAACGGTGTCCAGTACCTGTCCCAAATTAAGTTCGCCAAGCCGCGCACAAAAACGCGCATGACCTTCAGCGCCGCCCAGTTCCTGATTCACCTTTTGATGATCGACGACATCGTATCCATGCATACTGCCCGGTGCTGCCTGAAGATAAGGCGAGCAATACACATGAGATATGCCCAGTTCGTGGAGATATCCGGCTATATTTGCAGCATCGTCAAATGTAAAATTTTTATGCAGTTGCAGACGATAAGTCGAACCGGGAATACGCAACAATCACCCTCAAGTCAGAATTCATTAATAGGTCGTGGCCAGACAGGCAGTCTCTGGTTAGAGTCGTGTTTTACCTGATTGAGTTGTATCGGCCGACCTAACTCCCGGATAAACCTGATCATTCTCCGGCCGCCATTTGCCTGCAATTGTATATGCCGCGTGAATGAGCGCGATGTGCGTCAGCGCCTGCGGGAAATTTCCCACCAGCCGCTTTCCTAATGGATCATACTCTTCCGAAAATAATCCAACATCGTTGCTCAGCTTCAGCAGCCGCTCATAAAGCGCAACCGCATCATCTTGCCGTTCGATAAGCCACAGGTTCGTTACCATCCAGAAACTGCATGGAAGAAATACACCTTCCCCTGGGGGAAGCCCATCCTTCGAGGTCCTTGTGTTGTAACGCAGTACCAGCCCATCTCTCATCAGGCGCTTTTCAATTGCTTCCACCGTGCCACGAATACGCGGATCATCTGGCGGGAGAAATCCCACCATCACCAGCCTTAGACATGATGCATCGAGCTCGGTCGATCCATACGCCTGCACAAAGCTATTCAGCTTTTTGTTGAATCCTCTCTCACATACCTCTTTATGAATCTGATCGCGCACCTTTCGCCACCGCGCGATGTCACCGCTGCCATCAAACTCCTCATAATGCCGGATCGCCCGGTCCAGCCCCACCCACGCCATGACCTTCGAATGGACGAAGTGCTGCTTCTTACCGCGCACTTCCCATATCCCCTGGTCGGGCTGCTGCCAGATGTCGCACAGGTGGTCGATTAGCGATGCCTGCAACTCCGTCGCCGGAGCACGAATACTGTCTTCCGCCTCAGGTGTCCGTGCCAGTGCGCTCGCTACTTCACCAAAAACATCCAGTTGAAATTGATTGACAGCGCCGTTGCCAATACGCACCGGCCGCGATTTTTTATATCCCGGCAGCCAATCGGCCACCCACTCCAGAATCTGCCGCTCGCCCCAGATTCCATAGATGGTCTGCACCTGGTCTGGCGCGCCTGCAATCGCGCGCAGCAGCCACAGCCTCCACGCAATCGACTCTTCCTCGTAACCAGCTAGTATCAAAATCAACAACGTAAAAGACGCATCGCGTAACCAGCAATAGCGATAGTCCCAGTTGCGCGTACCGCCAATCTTCTCCGGCAGGGAGCTGGTAACTGCGGCAACAATACCGCCGGAAGGCCGATAGGTCATCGCCTTCAAAGTAATCAACGAGCGCTCCACCGCATCTCGATAAGGTCCGTCGTAGGCATTCCGGTGCGCCCACTCTGCCCATAACCGCTGCGTCTCCGCCAGCGCCTTCGCCGGAGGAGTTTCACGCGGCACCTCGGCCAGTGACGACATGCTGGTCAACGTAAAGGTCACCGATTCATGCGCCTTCACCTTGAATTCACTTACCGTCGTCATTCCTTCACCGCGAAGCAGCGCTTTGGTGCGGAGCACCAGCATGTCTGGCCCTGCAACTGCCCGTAATTCATCATCGTTGCTGGTAACCCACGGAATCGTCCGGCCGTAGTCAAAACGAATCGCCAGGTCCATCCGCATCGAAACCTCGCCGCGTAAACACTCCACAATTCGCACAACTGTCGAGTGCTCATCGCGCGGAGGCATAAAGTCGATAAGACGGACCGTCCCTGAATGCGTTACAAATGTGGTTTCCACCACAAGCGTATGTGGCCGGTATTTTCTATCAATCTTTTTAATCTTCGCTTTAGGAGCGATCTTCCAGTATCCGTGATCGCTGCTCCCCAGCAGCGATGCAAAACACGCACCGGAAGAGAAGGTCGGCCAGCACAGCCAGTCGATCGAGCCTTCGCGCGAAACCAGCGCTGCCGTCTCGCAGTCGCCAATCAGGCAATAATCCTCAATTCTTGCTCCATGCAGTGGTGTTTGCTTTTTCTTCTTTCTTGCTGGCACCGATCCTCGCTTTCCGGCTGGTTCCATCAGCAACCGAACACAGCCGAAGCCGCATCTCTCTTTACAAGCGGCTGAGCTGTAAGAGGTAGGATGCATAAAGCGACCGATCTGTTGAAACTAAAGCCTCAACGCACCTTACATTTTTGGAATTGAGCTGGAAT
>DASRSR010000192.1:0-15167 GCA_035656355.1 Edaphobacter sp. | reverse complement strand
AGATTCAGATATTGGCAAAGGTTATAGGCGCCCGATAACCCAGTTTCAACCGCCGCTCCCGCCACGCAGGCTAATGTCCCGAAGAGCGCAATCAGCAGGGCCTTTTGTGCCAGCGGAAACGCCGCAGTCATAATGGAAGAGCTCAATAGCTCAGGGAAAATATGGCGAGGCAGGAAGATAATTGCGCCGAGCACAAGCAAGGCTACTGTGAGAAGAGAACCTAAGATGGACCCCAGGGAGGCCACCATAAAATTTTCGCCCAGGTCCTCCGTCTTCCAATCCTCTTCAATGGCTCCCGAAGAGTAGAAATGCACCTCGTACTCCATCAGCATGGCGCTGAAGATTCCTACCGCAAAGTAGGCATACAGCAGGCCGCCGCCGGAACCAGCCGGATGAATCATGGGCACAAGTCCCTTAGCGAGATGGCTCCAGTCCGGATGCAGCTCGACCGCAGCAACGGCAAACACGATCATCAGCAGGCCGGACAAGCCGAAGATGCGTTCAATCCATTGGAAGCGACATAAAAAAATGACCAGGGCCAAAAGCACCGTCACGCCTGGCAGCGCCACTTTTTCCGGTATGCCTGTCAGCAAATGCACCACGATGGCAATACCGGCCAGTTCGGCTGCGCATGTAATGAGGTTCAGCAGGTTTGAGGCAATCAGGGTAAAGATAGCCAGTGGCTTCGGAAGCCGGTCCCGCACCACAGCAAATACCGGCTCACGCGCGACCACTGCGACCCTTCCACACATCTCCATGTAAAGAATGATCCCGATGGTTCCCAGAACGATGGACCAGACCAACTGATATCCAAAGAGCGCGCCAGCCTGCGTTGTAAAGACGATCTGGCCAAGATCGACGAAGCCGCCCAGGGCCGTCATGATGCCGAGCGTGATGCCCAATAATTTCTTCATTGCCTGGACTCCATCTTCTGGAGCCTGTCCCGGACCTCGCCAAGATGATCTCGTATCGGAACGATCTCTCCCGGCTGATTCACATGGTTCTCTGCCGAACCCAGGTCACGTTGAAGCAGGCCAAGCTGATCAATCATTCCCTGATATGCCTCCCTGTCCTTCGGCTCAGCCACTGCGCCTTTCAGGGATTTTGTGAGGTCGTTAACCTGCTCTTTGAGGTAGCCAATATGGCCGGATTCAAAATGGGCTGTCATGCGACGCTCGACAATCTTCTCCATCAGTGCCTCGGACTCCGATGCAAGCGATATCGAGGCGCGAAGCTTCGAGCGTAGCTCTTCATGACTAAGTTTTTGCTGATGGTGACACCCTGTAAGAATGATCCCAGCGAGAATGGGCAAAGTTCGAAGGCGCACGGCCTTTGGATGCAGGAACAACCGGACTGCGTTACCCGAGTATCACGATTAGAAGGCTTTAGCTCACAAGCAGCCTGAATAGACGGACGTCCAAAGAAAAAGACCGCACCCTTTCAGGCGCGGTCTTATTACAACTTCATTCATCCAATATTTATCGCGAAACCCCAGCTATCTATCGCGAAGCTCCGGCAGGTTCCCGCATCTCCGCGACATGCTTGGCGAGCAACTGCTCCAAGCCTTCGATCGCCTTGGAAAAGCCTTCAATGCCTTCCTTCAGCTTATCGCTGGCCATGCGGTCAGCGGCGTGCATCTTGTCGAAAGTCTCCTTATCCATGGGTATCTTTTTGATATCCATAGACTTTGCCTTGGCCGGGTCGAGCTTGCGTGGCAATTCGCCCTGATCCGCTTCGAGCTCACCCAGAAGCTTGGGAGCAATGGTCAGCAGATCGCAGCCAGCCAGCTCCTTGATCTCGCCCGTATTGCGGAAGCTCGCCCCCATAACCACTGTTTTGTAGCCGAAGTGCTTGTAGTAGTTATAAATGGTGGTGACCGACTGAACTCCGGGGTCGTCTGCGCCTTGATAGTCCTTCCCTGTGTCCTTCTTGTACCAGTCGAGAATGCGGCCAACAAAGGGCGAAATCAGGGTGACCTTGGCCTCGGCACTGGCGACTGCCTGATGGATGCCGAAGAGCAGGGTCATATTGCAGTGAATCCCTTCTTTTTCAAGGATTTCGGCTGCGCGAATGCCCTCCCACGTGGACGCCAGCTTAATTAGTACCCGCTCACGCGAGACTCCAGCCTTCTCATAAAGCGCGATAAGCTCGCGCGCCTGCGCGACTGACTTATCAATGTCGTAGGAAAGGCGGGCGTCAACCTCGGTCGAGACGCGGCCGGGAACGATTTTGAGAATCTCAATACCGAAGGCGACAGCGAGGCTCTTGAAGGCGCTTGCCGCGACATCCTTGTCGCTGACGTTCTCTCCAGCGTCCTTTATCGCCTGCTTCAGAACGCCATCCACAATGGATTTGTACTCGGGCTTCTCTGCCGCGGCAGCAATCAACGAGGGATTGGTGGTGGAATCCTGCGGCTTGTATTGCTGAATCGAGTTGATGTCGCCCGTGTCGGATACGACCGTAGTCATGCTGCGTAGCTGTTCGAGTACAGAGGCCATTTCAATGCTCCTTCGCTTTCTTAGTTAGATTTTAGCAAGTGCATGGAGGTTGCGTTCCGCGCCAAATGCGGAGAAAAGCAGGCATTCGCTACCTTTACATTAGCTACCTCTATTTGCCGTCATTCCGAGCGAAGCGAAGAACCCTCGCATTTCTCAACCCTCAACTTACGTCATTACCACCGAAAGCCCACAACCTTTGACTTACGTCATCTCAACCGAAGCCGAAGGCGAGTGGAGAGACCCCTGTATTTCTCACCTTAAACCGCCACCAATGCCCTTACGAATCCGCCATAAAACTGTTTTCCAGCTTTCCGAGGCCATCGATCTCAATCTCAATGCGATCGCCGGACCGGACCGGACCAACTCCTGCCGGTGTTCCGGTCGGAATCAGGTCTCCTGGTTCCAAGCTCATCGCCGCGGTGATATAGCGCAGCAGATCGGCGATGGGGAAGATCAGATCGCGCGTGCTTCCTTGCTGTTTCACCTCACCGTTCAGTCGCGTCGTTACCGTAACCGGAGCACCGTCTGCCGGGTCGATCTCATCCGAAACAATCGGCCCCACTGGACAGAAGGTGTCGAATCCCTTACCGCGCGTCCACTGACCATCACTCTTCTGCAGGTCGCGTGCGGTAACGTCATTCACGATGGTGTATCCGCGAATATAGTTGCGGACATCTTCGTCCGGACCGAGATTACGGCAGCTTCGGCCAATCACGATCCCCAGCTCACCCTCATAATCGACTCGCTTTGAGAGTGCCGGCATCTGAATAATGCCTCCCGGAGCCAGCAGCGATGACGGCGGCTTCAAAAAAAGCAAAGGCTCTTTGGGCACTTCGTTACCGAGCTCAGCCGCATGGTCGCGATAGTTGCGGCCAATGCACAGAATCTTCGACGGCGTGACCGGGGTCAGTAGACGAAGCTCACGCAGAGGTCGAGGCAGAAACTCCGCTGGCGATGCGATCAAACTTCGATCTTCTTCCGGAGGCTGCATTGGGGCTACAGCCCACAACTCGTCTTCACGTTCTTCGACAAATGCATACATCGCGCTATGTTGAGGCGAAAGAAATTTGCAGTAACGCATCGTTAAATCCTTCCGGACTCCGTAAACCTAATTCACGTCATCTCGACCGAATACCCGCAACCCTCAACTCACGTCATCTCGACCGAGCCGAAGGCGAGTGGAGAGACTACTGTATTTTTACAGTTGTCATCCTTCCGCCGTAAGGCGGGAGGACCTGCTTTTGAACTGTTCGCCCCGCACAAACGCCCGGGTGCCCCATTCATGCCGCAGCCTTATCGCGGCATGGGTGGGATGCACAACCTCCAACCCGCCGTCATTCTGAGCGAAGCGAAGGACCTCCGCACTTCTTACTTCAACTCTCAATTCACGTCATCTCGACCGAGCCGAAGGCGAGTGGAGAGAACCCTGTATTTGCCTTCACTTCAACAACTCCTGCACCTCTGCGCTGGCAGAGCTTTGATTGCCAGCCGCATCAACGGCGACGACCCGATAAGAATAAGTCTCGCCAACCTGAGCAGTGCGATCGCTGAATGCAGGCGCGGGAACCGGAGCGGGCGTCAGCTGCGTCCGCGGCCCAACGTCCGTTCCATTCGCAGAGACATGCTGGCGATAGACAAGATATCCGGTAAGGTCAGGCTCTGTATTCGGGTCCCACGAAAGATCGATTGCATGATCTCCAGGTACGGCCGCCAGGCCGGTCGGTGCTTTGGGCGGAAAGGTATCGCGCATCACAACAGTAATGGCGATCGACGGTGCGCTGCGCAGTCGCAGCGTGTGACCGTCGAGAGTAACTACTCGCACCCGTTGCGCTGTGTACCGATAAGTCTCTCCACGCTGCGCCGTAGGATCGAAAGTTCCACCGGAATCCGTTGTGCCCCCCGCCTGCAAGCGGACTTTAACCGGCGCGGTTGGCGTAAGCTGGAGCGGCTTTTTCGCATTCGCCTTTTTTGCCGTCGGCTGCTGTGCCTGAACCAGCGTGCGTTCAAGCTCGACCGTTGCCCTGCCCGGTTGCGGCTTCCACTCAAGCACAGCGCCTTCGCGTGCGGCAGCTCCACGCAGCGATTCCACTACCGGAGGAGCCGCACCGGCAATACTAAAGGCCGGAGCGGATTGTCCGGCAGAGCGGCCGTTTTTATTCAGAATCTGTATGCGATACGCCAGCAGCGCCGCTGGCCCTGATGCCTGATTCTGCGGAAGACTCAGCGTCACCTCCGATGCGCCGGGCCGGACCCCCAACCGCATCACCGTTGTGCAGGCTGAAGCGTGAAATTCGCTACAGATCTCCGCAGTAAGCGGTGGCTGAACTTTCAATCCGTCCGTAGTTTTTTCCGGAGTCGTCCAGCGAAGAAGGACGTGGTCGCCTTCGCGCTCGGCACTCAAATCTGTAACTGCCTGAGGCAGTTGCAACGACGGCGGACGCGCCGGTCCAGGGCTGGCGCATCCTGACAGCAGAAAAATGAAACCGCTGGCCACTGTAAGGGGCAGAGCGACGGCGAACCAATTCCGTTGACGGGAAAATCTCACTGGCCTCAGCCTAGCATCTCAGAGAAAAGAAACAGAACTGATAGTTCTCCAGACATCTTTTGATCCGATTTCAACATCTGGTTACGAGGTGAAACATCTTTCGTAAATCTTCCAGGGGTGAATTATGGCGACATCTCCATTAAGGACCAGTGGGGACATGCGCCCTCTCCCCGGTGCAGGAATGCAGCCGGTCGACGAGCGGGGCGTCCATGTGGACGATGGCATAACGGAATCTTTTATCGCCGAAAAGCGCATCGGTGATCGCATCAAGCACCTTCGGCTCAAGAAATCCATGGGATTGGTTGAGCTTGGGCGCCACACCGGGCTTTCAGCAAGCTTTTTGTCACAACTGGAGACGGGCCGCGTCGTGCCGACGTTGCGCAATCTTGCACGCATTGCCATGGTCTTCTCCAAAGACCTCAATTATTTTTTCGAGCCGGAACCGCAAACCTTGTTTCGCGTGCATCGCCGTAAAGAGCGTGTGCGTATGCCGCAGACCGGCGCCGACGACCCAACTTACTACTTCGAAAGCCTCGGCTATCTGGTTCCTGACCGCCAGCTCGATCCGTATTTCGCCGAGTTCCTGCCCATGAAGGCCGACAAAGCTCCCAAACCGCACCAGCATCCCGGATGCGAGTTTCTCTACCTTCTATCAGGCGCGTTGGACGTTCGCCACGGCGATGCATCCTACCGCATCGAGCCGGGCGACGCCGTGTATTTCGACTCCGATACGGTTCACAGCTATGTATGCGCCGGCGACGCACCAGCCAGAGCAGTGATCGTCACACTGCAACAAGGGCAACCAGCGCTCCCATTAAATGCGCGCCAGACAAACGGCACAAACGGTCGGCCCAGAAATTCCGCAGTTCCTATGCCTGCCCCTGCGGCAAGAAAGTAGCAATATCCCTTTACCAACTATATCCACCCGAAGGCGGCGGCCACGCCTGAAAGATCTGCCGCAACAGAACAATGCGGCCCAGATGATAAGCATTGTGCGCCGCAAGACTGATGAGTTGATCACGGACAGACATCACACGAACAGGAGTGCCCGGACGAGATGGACACCGGATCGGCTGGTCAAGCTTATCTTCGTCCCGAGCGAAGGCAGCGGCCAGTTCTGCGTCTCGTAAAAACCGCGCCCGAAGTTGTTCCCATTCCTCGGACGCAGCTTGAATCTCAGAAGGAAAGCCGTCGGAAGGCTTTGCAGGAAATGGCGTTTCGATGCCTCGAATCCAATCGAGCGTGACCTGTTGCCAGAAAGCAATGTGCCAGAGTTCCTGGTAAATCGTGTGAGGAACATTAGGCATTTGATGATGAACGATCTCATCGTTGAGACCTTCAATAATATGTGCGGGCGACGCTGCATAGCTGTCGCCAATGAGTGCCTGGGCAAATTCGCTCATCAATGGAACTCCTCGTCACCATTGGATGAACGTCACCTTGACACCGCTTCGTCAGCAGTTGCGTAAAAATTTCTCCGAATACAGAGCGCCGCTTTGTAGCGATTCCACTCAGGTGCATTTTCCTTGTTTGCCATTCCCGAAGAGAATCTGCGTTTTGCATGAATCATCAAAACCGCACATGGAGGAGCACCTCTCTAGCTCCTGCTGCGGCGACCGCCCATCAGTTGCAACACCGCCAGAAAGATATTAATCGCGTCCAGATAGATAGAGAGTGCAAGCACCACGGCAGACTGGCCATCTCCGCCAGCGCGAATGCGTGCGAAGTCTCCAACCGTCAGCAGGGTGAAGATGCCCAGCGTAAGCCAGGAATAGGTATCCGGCGAGAGGAAGTGGAAGAAGATGCTGGCAATGCCGGCAATGATCAGAAGCAGCAGTGCAGCGAATCCGATACCTGCAATGCGGCGGTAATTAATGTTGAACAGATACGCGACGCAGCCCATCACCGCCATACCGCAGCCAGTCGTGGCAGCAGCATTGAAAATCAGCCCAGTGCCGAAGTTGTGGATGTAGCGCTGGATCAGCGGGCCAATCTCCCAACCCATGAAGTAGGTAAGAGCAAGGAACATGCCAAGCGCGACCGCAGGGCTGGCCTTGCGCGTCAGGGTAATGGCAAATACAAGCCCGATGACTGCGATAAACCCGACAAAGGTCCCCCAGGCAGGCGCGGTGGCGACTCCGATAGAAGTAATAAAGAAACCAAGCGCGGTGATACCGAGCACCTTGGCCAGCAGCGAGGAAGTCTCCTCGCGGGGAACATCAATTGTGTTGTAGTAAGCGTTGCTCAGGTTGTAGTCGTTCATTGCCATGCGTTCTGCTCCAATTTCTCCAAGCCTATTGGACGCTTTTTACGCAGATTTGTCATGCAGAACGCAACGAAACCGATGGACCCGCAGGAGTGCGGCTTCCGGAGTGGTCTTTGGGGATCGCGATTAGGACTACAGGGCAGCTTTACTGAATGAGCAACGAGGTGAGCGGCTGAATACGCCCTGATTAGGGCTTCACTCTCCGCTTCTTTGCATCCGTCTCCAGAACGTGACGCGCCCCTTCGAGATTCACGACGGTCCCGTCGATGATCATCTCAAACTCACCCGCATCCGGCGCAACATGATGCACATCTTCCACCGTGTGCCCGTTATCCCGAAGCTCTTTGACGATAAGGTCAATGTCTACCATATGTTCGATTAGAAGCCAGCTACTTAGCTCAAGGTTGTCCGGCGGAGAAGAAGCCCAGGCTTCGTTAAGGACACGGATTTAAGCCTGTCCTGAGCGAAGTCGAAGAATGCCATACGGAACTCAATCCTGGTATATCATCGGTATATATCAGAGGAGAAATCCGGTGCGGACACTGGTTGACATCCCGGAGGACGAACTGGAGCAGCTTACGTCTTTGAGCCGCTCACGCAAGGTCTCTCGTGCTGAGTTAATCCGGCAAGCCGTCTCGGACTTTCTTTCTGAGAACAAGGCTGGTCTCGATGACTCTTTCGGTCTGTGGAAGAAGAGACCTGTGGATGGAGTGGAGTACCAGGAACGGCTGCGGGGCGAGTGGGAGCGGTGAGCGAACTCGCCGCAGTGCTCTTCGATACCAATATTCTGATCGATTACCTGAACGGTGTAGCTAAGGCCAATCACGAAATCCGACGCAGTCACGACCCGGCAATCAGCATCATTACGTGGATCGAGGTAATGACCGGCGCTGCGAACGAAGCCGAAGAGTCGGTTCTCCGCACGTTCCTATCAAATTTCCTGTGTCTGCCGATTACGCGCGAGGTAGCGGAACGCGCCGCCGCGAACAGACGTCAAAAGAAGATCAAACTGCCAGACGCAATCATTCTGGCGACGGCAGAGACAGCAAACCGTCAGCTCGTAACCCGAAATGTGAAGGACTTTCCAGCAGGGATGCGCGGGGTGAGGGTTCCATACAGGGTTTGAAGGGGGCGTCACTAAGCAACCAGCTGGCATTCTCTTTTCAGTTACGGATTTCAGGCAGGGCTTACAATGACCTACCTGTGATAATCTTGCATTGTGCCGCCTAAGAGCAGGTTGCGGAAAGTTATCGACGAGATTTCTGCTGTCCGATGTGCGACTGGCCGCGGGGTAATTCGCGAGGAGGTTTGGCAGGACAAAAATGGCCAGATCGTGCGATACAATCTCGCGTTTATCAATCATTTCTTGACGCAAGAGGACAACGGCCGGGTACTGGGGTACGACAACAGCCATGGTTATCATCATCGTCACTTCAGGGGCGTAACTGCGCCATTCGAGTATGTGGATTATGACGTGTTGATGGCCCGGTTTCTAGACGAAGTCAGGAAGTTACGAAAGGAGCAGCTATGAAGTTGACGGTACGGGCGGATGGATTTGAAGGGTACGCGAAACGTGCGCAGGCCCGCGCGAAGCGTCTTTCGAGTGGCGAACGGCTGAAACCGGAAATGACCATCAACTTCGAATCACCGCTCGAGATGCTGGAGGTATTGTCGGCGGAACGGATGCGGCTGTTAGAGAAGACGCGAACGCAAGCCTTCTCGGTGACAGGACTGGCCGCTGCTCTTAAGCGCGATCCGAAGTCGGTGCGGCGGGATGTGCTAAAGCTGGTGCGGGTGGGAGTACTCAGGACGCGAGAGGAAATCAATCCGGGGCATGGCCGGGTGAAGATTGTTGAGCCGGTGGCTGAGCGGGTTGAGATGCGGGCCAGCTTTTAAGGGTGGCAGTTGGTTGCTTTACAAAGGTGGGCACTCGCATAGCTCGATGCCATTAGAGGAGTCAAACAAAAGCGAAGCACCTGTGCTCATGTTTGAGGGGTGACATCTTCCCCAAATGAATAAGACAAACGATCACGAGCGGTTATTCCAGTTATGAGTAGGTTCTATTCAGCGTCCTGGCAAACGGAATCCTCTCCCGCACATGGTCTAGCCCCCAGAGCCATGTCCCACTCATTCAATTCTCATGCTGAACTAGCGAAGGAGCGAAGGTTTGATAACGATGTGTAATGAATGATTCTGTTTCATCAGGGGATTATGAAACGAACAGTACCATGAAAGTATTGTGGCTTCCCATCTCGAATCAGCGGACGAAAGCGCCATTGACTCAATGCCTTCATTACTGCTCCCTGAGCAGCTACAGGAACCTTCGAATACCCTTCTCCTGTTAGTTCGCCTTCTTCATTCACACTCACACGAACTTCGACAACTTCACCTGAATGCAGCCCTTCCGATGGCCATCGAGGTTCGATAGTATTTATCGCGAGTTTCCGTACTTCAGAGTCACTCAATTCAGGCAGAGGATTTTCTATAGTTGTCGTAAAAGCAAAACCAAGTCCACCATCTACTTGCACATGATTACCGTTCTTATCTACCGCAGGTTTGAGTTTCCAGCGACGTACCTGCTCACGTGCTGGGTCGTTAAGACCAGCGTTATCAGAATTGAGAGGCCACGCTTCGCGAACTCGTCCATCTCTATCTACTGAGATGTACATCGCCAGCTTTCCTTGAACATTGCCAGAACGTACTGATGGCCAGACAATTGCTGGACTATTTGAACTAAGCTGTTCCATTGTGTTTGAGCTAACGGCTATGGATTCAAATAAATTGTCGTTGCGGTTCAATGGAGTGAAAAGATTGGATGAATTCTCTACCTTCGATTCCTTTTCAAGCACGGTAACGGAACCCACAAGCTTTGTTCCAGGCTCAGGATCATCAACAAATTCTTCGGGAAATTGTATTTTGCCGAAACGATGATAATTGTGGAACTCAACGGAATATCGAGGACTACCGAAGAACTTCAATAGTCCATCGCTGTCGAAACATACATTGGAAAACGCGTCTGTCGCCCTAGCTCCCGAGCCAATTTTTGATTGCGATCGTGCACAGGCATCAGATTTAGCTCCATTAGGCATTGTGATTTGCACAATCTGATTACCGCTTGCAGACCATGCTGCAGCATTGGGAACTGGATTGAATGCGGCAGAAACAAAATTGCGAAGCCACAAAGGGAAATAATCACCTTCGTCATGCTCTGTCTTCTTTCCGTTTACGACAACAATGGTCTGTTTGATCTCTTTGGCAGTAACTTCACGACGCCATTGATCAGGTGAAACCCACCACTCTTCGATCACGCCCTGATAAGGAGACTGAAGATTCTCTGGCTCAGAAACTACTATTTTTATATGGAAGGGCTGCGATCCTGGCTTCGTGAGATTGGTCTTCTCCAATGCCTTACTGAGTGCGTCCTTCATAGGAATCACAGTCCGCTTAATTTGGCAGTTGGCGCCGAGAAGTGAGCCTACAAGCAACACGCAAAATACAATCACTTTTTTCATGCCGTCAATCTAACAGACAGACCTATTACGGATAAATCCTATTCAGTGTCCTGGCAAACGGAATCGTCTCGCGCACATGGTCTAACCCGCAGAGCCATGCCACGACCCTCTCAATCCCCATGCCGAAGCCGGCGTGTGGAACGCTGCCGTAGCGGCGCAGGTCGAGGTACCACTGGAATGCGGCCAGCGGTAGATGGTGCTCTTCAATCCGCGACTTCAGCAGGTCGTAGCTGTCGATGCGCTGGCTGCCGCCGATAATTTCGCCGTAGCCCTCGGGCGCAAGCACATCCACGCAGAGCGCCTTCGACGCATCTGCCGGGTCGGGCTGCATATAGAACGCCTTAATCGCCGCCGGATAACGATGAATCATCACCGGTCTGTCGAACTGGCTGCTGATATAGGTCTCGTCCGGTGAGCCGAAGTCGTCGCCGTACTTGTGCGGATTTTCCAGCTTGCCCGCCTTGTACGCTTCGTCGAGCATGGCATGGGCCTCGTCGTAGCTGAGGCGAGGAAAAGCACCTCGTGAACCCACCTTAGTCTCCTGCTGACTAGCGTAAGCCTGAGCCGAAGATGGGGCACCCGGTTCAGACCCGACAACCGCTTCCAGCTTGCTTACATCGCGGCCAATCACCTTCAGGTCGGCGCGGTGCTGCTCCAGCACGCGGCTGACGATGTGCCGAATAAACGCTTCGGCCAGGTCCATGATGTCATCGAGCCCGGCGTAGGCAACCTCCGGCTCAATCATCCAGAACTCGGTCAGGTGGCGGCGCGTCTTCGACTTCTCCGCGCGAAACGTCGGCCCAAAGCTGTAGACCTTGCCCAGCGCCAGCGCAGTCGCCTCTATATATAGCTGGCCCGACTGCGTAAGATATGCCTTGTCGTCGTCGAAGTAGTCCATCTCAAACAGCTCGCTTGTGCCTTCGCACGCATTCGGCGTAAGGATGGGCGGGTCGGTGCGGACGAAGCCGTTCGTATCGAAATACTCCGCCGCTGCACGCATAATGCTGGCGCGCACCCGCAGAATCGCCGACTGACGCGGCGTGCGCAGCCATAGATGACGGTGCTCCATCAGGAAGTCGACGCCTGCTTCTTTGAGCTGGATGGGGAATGGCGTCTCTTCAGGAACGCGCTGCACCACCTCAACGTTCTCGACATCCAGCTCGTAGCCGCTTGGCGCGCGACTGTCGGCCCGCACCTTGCCCGTGACCACAACGCTTGACTCCAGCGTAAGGTTCTTCAGCGTCTCGAAGACGTGCTCCGGCACAGCGGCCTTGGGAACGACACCCTGCACGGTGCCTGTGCCGTCGCGGAAGATGGGAAAGAGTAGCTTGCCCGAGGCACGCAGGTTATACAGCCAGCCGCGCAAAGTAATGGTCTGGCCTTCGTGCTGCGAAAGGGAAGCGACGGTGGCAATGGGAGCGGCTGCCTGGTTCGTCGGGGTGCTGGGCGGAATGCTGGGCGGAACACTGGACATGGCGCTTATCAGTCTACTCGCGTCACTCCGCCCGTGCTCCGGCCAGGAGGATGGCCCGCTAAGGTACGTCATCTCGACCGAAGGCCTGAAGGGCCGGAGTGGAGAGATCCCTGTATTTCGTCTTCTAAAGACTCTTCCCTTCCGTCAACAAGCCGGAAGTCAACTGCCCAGACAATCGCTCTCGCGTCACTCCGCCCGCAGCAGTCTCCACGAATCGTCTATCTTCTTTGCCACGCTCTCGGCGTTCTCTTCCGGCTCGTATGCAATCTCCAAAATGCTGAACGTCGTTGCCGGCAATCCGGCCACCTGCTTCGCCACATTCTTCCAGTCAATTTTGCCTGCACCCGGCCATAAATGATCGTCCTTTAGACCCTGGTTGTCGTGGATGTGTAGCTCCGCGATACGCGACTTTAAAAGCTCAACCGAGGCATCGATGCCGCAGTCGCTAAGGTGCGCATGGCCAAGGTCGAGCGTTACGCCGACATCGTCGAAGTGGCCGACGTGCAGAATCTCCAGCAGGTGCTCCGGCGTCGTGACGTCATTTTGCAGGTTCTCCAGTAATATCTGCACACCCATCGGATGTGCAAAGGCCCTGAGATGCTCAATCGCTGTGAGGGAATTTTCAATCGCCCGCGTGTTCCAGCGGTCGTCCTTCAGGCCCAGGTGCAGCGTAATCGCGCGAAAGGGAATCTGCTCGGCGGCCTCCAGCGCGCGCTTCACCTCATCCATCGCGTCAATGCGCCGCGACTTCTCCGGATCAATCAGGTTCAGCGTCGGGGCCACATGGCGACTCCACTCTGCATCCGCGTAGAGCGGCTGATGCAGCGTCGCTGCCACATCGTGGGAACGAAACCAGTCCGCCATCTCCCGAACGATGGCTCGGTCGGTGTAGTCGAAGTGATGACGGGCCGCGAACACCTCAATCGCCTGCGTGCCCGCCCTGTGCATGGCGTCAAGCAGTCCGGGATGAAGGCGCTGCTGAAGAAAAACGTGAGTCGAGATTCCGCGTTGCATCTGTTTTTACGTTACAGCAGTGTGATGCATGTGGGATGTAGCGAGAGAGGTTCGCGCATCGGCTAGAATCGGAACGCCACAAATAAGGAGTCCTCAGCAGAGATGAAATTATTTGCATACACGCTTCTGCTTGCCGGCATGTCATGCCTCACAGCCAGCGGACCGGCACAGACCACTTCGCCAGCCAGCACTGCCACCCCGCAGCAGATTGCCGCAATGCGCGCCAAACTGGCGGACTGGCCTCAGTTAAGCCACTACCAGGCAGCAAACGCCGCGCTTCCTGCCCCTGCCGCCGGTGAGCAGCGCGTGGTCTTCTACGGAGCTTCCGTAGCCGAGTTCTGGGCCACTCGCGGCGCTCCCTTCTTTCCCGGCAAACCCTATATCGACCGCGGCATCGGCGGCCAGACCTCCGCCCAGATGCTTGTGCGTTTCCGTCAGGACGTCATCGACCTACACCCGGCCGTCGTGGTCATTCTTGAAGGCACAAACGATGTCGCCGGTAACACCGGCCCTATGACGCCGAAGATGTCGGAAGACAACTGGCGGTCGATGGTCGAGCTGGCAAAGGCAAATAACATTCGCGTTGTGCTGACCTCGATTACGCCTTCAACGCACTTTCCCTGGCGCCCTGAAATGCATCCCGCAGAGGCCATCCGCCAACGCAACGCCTGGCTGAAGCAATACAGCGCCAGCCATGATCTTGTCTACGTGGACTTCTATCCTGTATTGGCTAATGCCGAAGGCGGTATGAAGCCCGACCTTACCGTTGATGGCGTCCACCCTAACAAGAAAGGTTATGACGCGATGGCTCCCCTTGTGCAGGCAGGAATCGATCAGGCGCTTAGCAGCAAATAAACACGTTAAGAACCATCTTTACAGCTCAGGAGATTTACGATGAACAAATTTGCCCTTGCGCTTGTCTTTGCATCTGCGTCGCTGCTCACGCCGGGAAGCTACGGACAGACCCCTGCTCCTCCACCTCCTGTTACCGTGCCTCCACCTCCTGCTACCGCTCCAGCGCCTGTGCCGGCACCCACGCTTACCGCAAAACAAATCGCCGCCATGCAGGCTAAGCTGAACGACTGGCCAAATCTTGCGAGATACCAGGCCGACGACGCCGCGCTGCCTCCTCCTGCCGCAGGGGTGCAGCGCGTGGTCTTCTTTGGCGACTCCATCACCGACGGCTGGGGACGCAGGGCAGGCACCGGAGCATTCTTTCCCGGCAAGCCCTACATCAACCGCGGCATCAGCGGACAAACCACCCCGCAGATGCTGGTCCGCTTTCGTCAGGATGTAATCGACCTTCATCCCGCCGCTGTGCTGATTCTGGCCGGCACCAACGACATCGCCGGTAATACCGGCCCGATGACGCCGAAGATGACCGAAGACAACTTCCGCTCCATGGCGGACCTCGCTCACGCCAACGGCATCAAGGTAATCCTAGCCTCCATCACACCTGCCTTCGACTATCCCTGGCGCCGCGGCGTCGATCCTGCTCCGAAGATTCGCGCCATTAATGCGTGGCTGAAAGATTATTGTGACCGTCACGGCTACACATATCTCGACTACTACGACTCGCTCACCGACGCCGAAGGTGGCATGAAGCCGGGAATCAGCTTCGACGGCGTGCACCCCAACGAGAAGGGCTATGCCATCATGGCTCCTCTGGCCGAGGCCGCCATCGCCCATGCGCTTGGAACAAAGTAAAGCATTTCTCCTGTTGGTGTAATCCCCCTAACCCCGTTCGGGTGCCCCATTCATGCCGTAGTCTCATCGCGGCATGAGTGGGATGCGCTCACTCCAACCCACGTCATTTCGACCAAAGCTCGGCCTACCCTCACCTCACGTCATCTCGACC
>DASRSR010000191.1:0-17251 GCA_035656355.1 Edaphobacter sp. | reverse complement strand
GAGTTGCTGAGTGCATGCGCGCCTTTCGCACCCTGCTTGGCGGCTCCGATATGCTCGCTTACCTCTCAATGATGGCTCCGCGTCTCGTCGAGCTACGCCGAGTTCTCAAGGAAACCGGCTCCATCTATCTGCACTGCGATCCGACGGCCAGTCATTACCTCAAACTGCTCATGGATAGCATCTTTGGTCCAACTGCGTTCAAGAATGAGATTGTTTGGCGTCGAACCGGTTCTCACAATTCTGCAAAGCGTTACGGCCCAAATCACGACACGATTTTCTTCTACACAAAAGGGTCGAAGTATCTATTCAAGAAAATTCATAAGCCATACGCCTCCGGATATGTAGAAACCTTCTTTAAGAAAGCCGACGAAAAGGGAAAATATCGCTCACAGACGCTCACGGGAGCGGGTGTTAGAAACAAGGAAAGCGGGCGCGATTGGAGGAACTTTTCACCCACTTCTAAGGGTAGGCACTGGGCATTTCCCGGATCTCTCGCAGAAGAAATGGGCATCGAGGAGCTCTCTTTACATGAGAAGCTTGATTTCATCGCTGACAACGATCTGCTCACGTCTACTGTGGATGGTCTACCGGAGTACAGACAGTATCTTTCGTCAAGCAAAGGTGTTCCGCTTCAGGATATTTGGGCTTATCAGCCCTATACGACGGGAACTCTTTATCAAACGAAGGACGGAATCGATCAGGATGTCAAGTGGCTGGAAAAACGGAGTAGCAAGGAACGCAAAGAGCGTCTCGGTTATGACACTCAAAAACCAGAAGGGCTCTTAGAGCGGATACTAAATTCATCCTCCAATGAGGGTGATGTTGTCCTCGATCCCTTCTGCGGCTGCGGCACTACAGTGCAAGTTGCGCAGAAATTGAACCGTCGCTGGGTTGGCATCGATATTACTCATCTTGCCATCGGCCTCATCAAAACTCGTCTAGACGACTCCTTTGGCCCCGAAATCCGCAAGACCTATGAGGTTATCGGTGAACCCACTGATGTGGCAGGAGCCGCCCAACTTGCTGAAGAGAACAAGTTCCAGTTCCAGTACTGGGCACTGTGTCTCTGTGGAGCACGTCCTATCGAGATGAAGAAGGGCGCGGACCGTGGCATCGATGGACGTCTCTACTTCCACGACGATAACTCCGGCAAGTCGAAACAGATCATCTTCTCGGTCAAAGGCGGGCATAACATCGGCGTCTCCGAGGTGCGCGACCTCATCGGCGTTCTTCAGCGCGAGAAGGCCGAGATCGGCGTGTATATCTCCTTTGAGGAGCCTACGAAACCGATGCAGAAGGAGGCCGCCGAAGCGGGCTTCTACACCTCTGCCGATGGCAGCCGGTATCCTCGTGTTCAACTACTCACTGTTAAAGACTTGCTCGAAGGCAACAAAACGGTGCAGAGGCCGCTGCACGTCCGCGAAATAACCTTTAAGAAGGCACCACGCCATCGCGAAGCGCAGCCTGTAAATCTTTCTCTTAACCTCGACTCCAACGAGAGCGTTGAATAAGCGCGGTTCTATGGCGATGAAGGAGACGTAAATACAGGGGTCTCTCCACTCGCCTTCGGCTCGGTCGAGATGACGTGGGGTTGGAGTGAGTGCATCCCACCCATGCCGCGATGAGACTGCGGCATGAATGGGGCACCCGAGCGTTGTGGCTGGGATGGGATTTTGAGAGCAAAGCAGGTCCTCCCGCCTGACGGCGGAAGGATGACAAATTTTAAAAATGCGGAGGGTTCTTCGCTTCGCTCAGAATGACGTCCACAATGTGGCAGCTATATCAGAAGCGAATACAGAGGTCTCTCCACTTCGGCCCTGCGGGCCTCCGGTCGAGATGACGTGGTTTGAGGCTTTGGACAAGTGTGATAGCATACTACATAGTTTATGCAAAGTCCTCGACTCTCCCACAGCGCGGCCCTCATCCTCAAGGCACTGAGCCTCGGCTACTGTTTTGGCCTGGATGTGATGGAGGTGACCGGTCTGCCCAGTGGAACGGTTTATCCTGCGCTGCGCCGGCTGGAGCGCGACAAGCTTGTCGAATCCAAATGGGAGCCGGAGGAAGAGGCGATTGCAAGCAAACGCCCGGCGCGACGCTACTATGAGGTGACACGAGCAGGCAAAGCTGCCGCGCTTGCAGTGACAGAGCGGTATCCTTTGCTGGCACATCTGGTATCGGAGAAGCGATCATGAAGCAACTTCTTCCGTCGCCGCTTCCGCGCTTCGACCACAATCTGCTGCGCGTCGTGCAGCGGCTTGTACCGGGAGAAGAACGAGACGACTGGTCGCGCACGTGGGAGGCAGAGCTTTGGCATCTGCATCATCGGCGCGGCGTTGACCGGGTTGGGCCATGCATCGCCACAAGCCTTTCGGTGGGTTTAACACGCGATGCTCTGTGGCTGCGCACGGAGTATTGGCGACGCTCTTATACGGGCACTCCGGCGCTATGCCTGGCCATGCTTGCGGGGCTTTGTTTCTTCTCTGCACTTATCTCTCTGGCACTCAGCGGAAGCTGGCATGAGCTTGTGCTCTATCTCGATGGGCCGCTACAAAGGGCGCTGCTGGAAACGCCGCTTGTAGTCTTTGTCGCTTTTGCAGCGAATTCGCAAAGACAGGTGGAGCAGGGTCCGGGTACAAAGAAGCTTTATTGGATGAAGAGGCAGCTTCTGCTCGCCGCCAAGACTGCGCTGGTTCTACTGCTGGCGCTGCTGCTGAGCGCCGATGTGTGCCAGCCGCTCCATGCATCCTTGCCGAACACGGCGGATGTCTTGCAAATATTTTTCTTTTCGATCTTTGCGCTGATTGGACTGCGCTGGGACTTCCGCGACCAGGAACAGCGCTGCAAACAGTGCTGCCGCTCCCTTGCGACACCTGCGCGAGTGGGACGGCCCTCGTACAATCTGCTGGAGTGGAATGGCACGGAACTTATCTGCAAGCACGGCCATGGCCTGCTGAGCATTCCGGAGATGGAGACGAGCTGGTGTCAGTCAAGCCAGTGGATTGGGCTGGATCTGTTGTAAGCATTCTTCTCTATTTGCTATGCGCCCGGAATAAAGGAAATACGGGGATTTCTCCGCTATGCTTCGCTCCGGTCGAGATGACGTGGGTTGAGGGTGGGCTGCGTGAGGTTGAGATGACGCGGGTTGAGCTTTGTTCATCCCACCTTGCTTTATCAACCTGCAGATAAGTCGGACTTTCCGTCCTCTGTTCTTGTTACGTCGTTTACCTGGGGCTTCCACCCCAGCCAGCAAGCTGGCCGGGGGACCCCCGATGCGCCCCAGGCTGGTATGAGATGCGCCTTTGGCGCTTATGTTGAGGCGGATGAGAGGTTGTCATCCCCTTCATGCCGCGATGAGACTGCGGCATGAAGGGGTGTCTGAGCGGGGTTGTTGGGAAGCGCTACTTCTGAAACTGCACCATCATCCAGGTTCGCAGAGCATCGAGGCTCTGTGGGCGGCCGAGGAAGTCTTTGACAAGGACGGTTGCGGGACGAGTTGCGCCTGGCTCCAGCACTGTCTTGCGATAGCGCATAGCTGCCGGGCCATCGAGCAGATTGTTCTTGTCGAACTGGGCGAAGAAGTCCACTGCGATCACCTTGTCGAGCACATAGGTGTAGTAGTTCGAGGCATAGCCGGTGAGGTGGGTAAAGCTGGTGTACATGCGGTCGCCATCGACAAAAGTAAATGGCGAAAACCGCTGATTGTCTTCGCGCAGCAGAGCGTCGAAATCGACGTCGGCCGGCGGACGGTCGTGCAGTTGCAGTGAATAGTTTGCATACAGCAGTTGCCGCTGCACCCACCCTCCGCGTCCGTAGGCGCTGGCGGCGGTCATGCGGTTGAAGAGGTCGGTGGGAATGGTTGCGCCGGTCTTATAGTCTTTGGCGAATGACGAGATGATGGTGTGATCGCGGAACATCTCTTCGAGCATCTGTGATGGCGCTTCGACAAAGTCGCCTTCGACGTTGAAGCCTCCCTGTGCCGACCAGCGGCCCTGTCCGCCGAGGATGTGGTGCATCAGATGGCCGAACTCGTGGAAGAAGGTGACGACTTCGCTGTAGAGCATCAGCCCGGGATCACCTGCTGTGCCACCGGAGAAGTTGCAGATCAGTGCGCCTTCCGGCAACTGCCGCCCAGCGATTCCGGGGACGAGCGGCGCAGCGGAAAACCATTTGTCTTTGCCTTCGCGCGGGTGCATGTCGAGATAGATTCGTCCGAGCTTTCTGCCTTTGTCTCCCGTTGCAGCATCGAAGACGTCAAAGACGGACACGGAGGCATCCCACGGTTTGGCGTCAGTCACCGGGCGAAACTCTACATGGAAGAGATGCGCCGCGGTCTTCAGGATCCCGGCCTGCACCTCGTCATAAGGGAAGTAAGGGCGCACGCTCTGCGCATCGAAGTCGTACTTTGCGCGACGGTACTGCTCATTCCAGTAGCCCGCGTCTGCGCTGGAGATGCTGGTTAGGCCGGGCTGCTGTTGCTGCGCGAACTTTAGCAGCTCTCCATATTCGCGCTTGCCGATGTCGCGCGAAGCCTCGTCAACCTGATTGAGAAAGTTCTTCAGGTTGCTGGCCGAGCCGATCATCTGGTCTGCGGTCGCCAGGTCGGCATAGGTTTTATAGCCAAGGGTGGTTGCGAGCTCCTGCCGCGCCTCAAGGATGTCGCGCAGAACAGACACATTCTTTGGATAAGCGCGCTCTGTGTATGCAAGGAACATGCGCTTGCGCAGGCCGGCATCTTTGGCGAAGCTCATCACCGGTGTGCTGTCGGGCGAGTCGGTGGTAAGGGTGTAGTTGCCCTCGGCATCGGGGTTATGTCGTGCAATGTAGTCGGCGGGCAGGCCGTCGAGCTGGGCTTTGGTTGCTGTGACCTTGCGCACATCGTCGGCGATGTTTCTGCCGAAGACGAGCGACTGTTGCGTGATGCGGTCCTGCAACTGCTTGATTTTGGCGCGCGTGGCGTCATCTTTGTCGACGCCGGAGAGGCGGTACTCGAGCAGCGTGTGCTCGAGATAGTGTTTCGTAGCCGGGTCATTGGCTGGTAGCGGCACTGCCGACAGCGCACGATACACGTTCTGGTTCAGGCTGAGGTCGGTGGCTGCGGTAGAGACGATTGCCGTCATTGCCTGGCCTTTGTTCCGCAGCTCGGCGGAATCGCCAACGGCAAACATCAGGTACGATTCGTTGCCGGCGAGCGCCAGTTGATTCTGCGCGTCATCAAAGAGGCGCAGCGTATTCTCAACTGTGCGCTGGCCTTTGACGGCGACGAGCTTGTCGAGACTGGCCTGTGCCGAAGCCAATCGCTCATGTACCCAGGCGTCGAGCGCCGCGGGGTCGCTGCCTGCGCTCCAGGCGTGAAGCGGATCTGCGGTGGATGCTTTTGCCTGTGCCTGCCCTGCAATCGGAAGAGTCATTAATATCGCTCCCATAACGGCGATTCGCAGACCGCCGCTTGTCCAACCAGAATGGATGACCACATACGCCTCCTGAATACAATCAAAAGAAACCAGACTCCGCGAGTATATCGCTCGCGCCCAGCCGAAGAGGAAGAAACGATGCCCCTTACCGACGATATTGCTGCGATTGCCCGCCAGGAAGCAGAACTAACCTTTCCCGTTTTTGACGCCAACACTGCATGGCAACTGGGGACGGCCCTGCGCGAACTGGCGTTAGCACGTGGTCATAACATCGTGATCGATGTCCGCCGGTTTGGTAATCCGCACCAGCCGCTCTTCTATGCGGCATTGGAGGGCACGACGCCTGATAATGCTCGCTGGGTACAGCGGAAATCGAATGTTGTTGCCCGCTTCCATCGCAGCTCTTATCAGGTGGGGCTTCATTTGAAGAACAACAACACGACCATTGCGGAAAAATATGCTCTGCCCGAGGCGGATTATGCAGCGCATGGCGGCAGCTTTCCAATTCGGGTTGCGGGAGCGGGCGTCATCGGCAGTGTTACGGTCTCCGGACTGCCGCAGCGCGAAGACCATAACCTGGTAGTCGAAGCGCTGTGCCGGTTTCTTAACCGTGACCACGAAGCGCTGCGGCTGCAAGGAGAAAAGACTTAACACCGATTGACACCGATCAACACCGATTTAAAGGCATCCACCAGGATAAACACGGATGCACACGGATAAAAAGCAAAACAGAAAATCTGGTTTTTACATCCCGAATGAATCCGTGCAATCCGCGTTGATCCGCGGTTAGCTTAGGCTTCTCCGGCGATGGTGTTTAGGCTGGTGATGATTTCGGGTGGAAGGGAAATGGTTGCGGCGGCGATGTTTTCGCGCAGATGAGTGCGCGACGATGTGCCGGGAATCAGCAGGATGTTGGGCGAGCGCTGCAGGAGCCACGCGAGCGCAACCTGCATTGGCGTAGCCTGAAGCGACGCTGCCGCTTCAGCAAGCGTGGAAGATTGCAACGGCGTGAAGCCTCCCAACGGGAAGAAAGGCACATAGGCGATGCCCTGCGCGGCGAGTGAATCGATGAAGGCATCGTCGGCGCGGTTGGCCAGGTTGTAGAAGTTCTGAATGCAGACGATAGGTGTGATGGCTTGCGCTTCGGCGAGTTGCGCCGGATTGACATTGCTGAGGCCGATATGGCGGATGAGTCCTTGCTGTTTGAGTTCGGTGAGGACTGCGATCTGTTCGGAGACAGGGCCATCGGTAGGCGCAGTCTGGCCGCCGACGCGAAGATTGGCGACGTCGAGCGCTTCGAGACCGAGATTGCGGAGGTTGTCGTGCACGGCATCGATGAGCTCCTGTCGGGAGGCGGCGGGGATCCACGAGGAGTCGTCGCCGCGGCGGAAGCCGACTTTGGTGACGATGACGAGGCCATCCTTATAAGGGTGCAGCGCCTGTTTGATGAGCTGGTTGGTGACATGCGGGCCGTAGAAGTCGCTGGTATCGATGTGATTGATGCCTGCGTCGATTGCTTCCCGCAGGACTGCCAGCGCTTCGGCGGGGTCTTTGGGCGGGCCCCAGACGTGAGGCCCGGCGAGCTGCATGGCTCCGTAGCCCATGCGATGGAGCGTGGTGGAGGTTTGAGGAAGAGTAAAGGAGCCGCCGAGGGTGTTGGTTGCATTGCTCATGCATGATTAGATGAAGAGAGTTTCCGGTTGGGAGTTCGCATTTGCCAAGGGTATCGACGCTATCGCTGGAGCCGCGAAAATCGCCGGTGCAGGCACGTTCGAATGCAAGTGTGCAGGCGATTTGTGAAGCGACGATTCAGGTTTTGCTGGCCCTGGGGAAAGAGCGGCTGACGACACGAAAGGTGGCCGAGCGTGCCGGGGTTTCGGTGGGAACACTGTATCAGTACTTCCCGAACAAGAGCTCGCTGTTGCAGGCGGTGTTGCGGAGTCATCTGGAACAGGTAACCTGCGCGGTGGAGAAGATCTGTTCTGCGTTGAAAGGTGCTTCGCTGGACCGGATGGCAGAGGGGCTGGTCGGCGGATTTCTTGAGGCAAAGCTAAAGCGGGTGGAGATTAGCCGTGCACTCTATTTTGTGAGTGATGATGTGCGCGGAGCGGAGATTGTGCGTCAGTTTGGCGCGCGAAACATAAAGGCGATTGCGGCAATGCTGGAGTCTTCAGAAGCGCGGTTTGCCGAGGACATGGAGACTATCGCTTCGACCCTGATGGC
Source organism: Edaphobacter sp. (assembly GCA_035656355.1). GTDB lineage: Bacteria > Acidobacteriota > Terriglobia > Terriglobales > Acidobacteriaceae > Edaphobacter. Next base: position 9,617 of record DASRSR010000191.1, on the reverse strand, counting down.
AGCGATGGCGGGCGTGAGCCGGAGAATGCTGGAAAGCGATCTTTCGCCAAAGACGCTGGCGACCATGCGAGATGGGCTGCGGGTGATGGTGCGGGCTTATCTGAATGCGTGTGCTGAAGGAACGACCGCGGATTGACCCTGATGGTCGCGGATTAAAAGCAAATGCGGGGGTTCTTCGCTTCGCTCAGAATGACGGTGGTTTGAGAAGAGACGACGATGGAGGGGCCGATTGGCGTCTATAAAAGCCCAGGAACGGATATTCTGGAAGTGTGAGCAACGAGATGATTAAGATTCAGCTTCCTGACGGTTCTGTCCGCGAGGTTGCGCGGGGAACGACTCCTTTTGACGTGGCGATGAGCATATCGCCGAGACTGGCGGCGGCGGTTGTGGTGGCGCGAGTGCGGCCGCTGGCCCAGGGAACAGGGATCAGAAACCAGGGAACAGAGAACGATGCCGGCGAGGGGTCGGAGGCGTCGATGTATGGCGCGGGCGCAGAGAGTGGCGAGCGACTGGTGGATTTGGCTGCGCCGCTGAACGAGGACGTTGCGCTTGAGCTGCTGAAGGAGACGGATGAGGCCGCGCTGAAGGTTGTCCGGCATTCGGCGGCGCATGTGATGGCGACGGCGATTCTAGAGCTGTTTCCGGAGACAAAGCTGGGGCATGGGCCGGCGACGGATTCGGGGTTCTTTTACGACGTCTATCGCGAGACTCCGTTTACTGAGGAGGACCTGGCCGCGATTGAGAAGCGCATGGCTGAGGTTGTGGCGCGAGATGAGAAGTTTGTGCGCGAAGAGGAGCCGCGCGAGAAAGGGCTGGCCGACTACGAGAAGCAGGGCGAATTCATGAAGGTCCACTTCATCGAGCGGTTTACCAAACCGGGCGATGAGATCTCGCTCTATCGCAATGGCAACTTTACGGACTTCTGCCGCGGGCCGCATGTGCCTTCGACGGGAAGGGTGAAGGCCTTCAAGGTGACGAGTGTTGCGGGCGCGTATTGGCTGGGCGATGAGAAGAACCAGCAGTTGCAGCGTGTCTATGGCACAGCATTTTTCAATACGAAGGACATGGATGCTCACTTCAAGCGGCTGGAGGAGATCAAAGCGCGTGACCATCGCGTGCTGGGCAAGCAGCTTGACCTGTTTTCGATTCAGGAGGTCGCGGGCGCAGGGCTGATCTTCTGGCACCCCAAGGGCGGGCTGATCCGCAAAACGATGGAAGACTGGATGCGCGATGAGTGCATTCGACGCGGGTACGAGATGGTGTTTACACCGCACATCATGCGGCGCGAGCTTTGGAAGATCTCGGGTCATGATGGGTACTACGCGGAGAATATGTATCCGCCGATGGAACTGGACGATGCGGAGTACCGGCTGAAGCCGATGAACTGCCCGGGCCACATCCTTATTTATCGGAACTCGCCCAAGAGCTATCGCGATCTACCGCAGCGGTATGCGGAGCTGGGGAATGTCTATCGCTATGAGCGGTCAGGCACGATGCATGGGCTGCTGCGCGTGCGCGGCTTTACGCAGGACGATGCGCACATCTTCTGCATGCCGGAGCAGATCGAGAGCGAGATTGCAGCGTGCGTGGAGTTCGCCGAGAGCGTGCTACATGCATTCGGCTTCAAGGAGTTCAAGGTCGAGCTTTCGACGTGGGACCCGAAGGACACGAAGAACTATGTGGGCAAGGCGGAGCATTGGGACGGTGCGGTTGCGTCGCTGAAGAAGGTGCTCGATGCAAAGCGGATTGCGTATCGCGAGATTCCCGGCGAGGCGGCGTTTTATGGCCCGAAGATCGACATCAAGCTGGTGGATGTGCTGGGGCGGCTGTGGCAGCTCTCGACGGTGCAGTTCGACTTTAACCTGCCCGCTCGATTTGGCCTGGAGTATACGGGCGAAGATGGCGAGAAGCATCAGCCGGTGATGGTGCATCGCGCGCTGTTTGGCAGCGTAGAGAGATTTTTCGGCGTGTTGATTGAGCACTACGCCGGTGCGTTTCCGATGTGGCTGGCTCCGGTGCAGGTGGGACTGGTGCCTATCTCGTCGGACAAGCACATGGAGTATGCGCGCGCGGTAAAGGCAAAGCTGGAAGCTGCCGGGCTGCGGGTTGAACTGGATGAGCGGAACGATCCGATGAAGGCGAAGATTCGCGACTTCGCAATGCAGAAGGTGCCGTTTGTGCTGGTGATGGGCGACAAAGAAGCGGCCAGCGAGGCAGTGAGCGTAAGGACGCGCGGCAAAGGCGATGAGGGCAGCGTTCCGCTCGCGGCGTTTGTGGAACGCGCGGTCAAGTTGGTTAAGGAGCGGAAGAGCGGGCTGGAGGCTGGCTAACGAGATCGGTTTGCTGCGGGATGGCTCTTCATCTGCACTCACTTCAACCCACGTCATCTCGACCTCACGCAACCCACCTTACCCCACGTCATCTCGACCGGAGGCCCGAAGGGCCGCAGCGGAGAGACCCCTGTATTTGCATTTTGCGTTGTCATCCTTCTGCCGCAGGCAGGAGGACCTGCTTTTGACTCTTAATACAGGGATCTCTCCACTTGCTTCGCTTCGCTGCGGCTTTCGGTCGAGATGACGTGGGTGGGTGCATCCCATCCATCGCGGTAAAGCCGCGATGGATGGTTACAGTACCCCAAGCTATCGGCTGGATCGTTTCGGTGACTTTCTCGATGCGCTGGGCGGTTCTTCTTCTTCCTCATCCTCGTCTTCTTCGTCTCCGTCCTCTTCGTCCTCTTCCTCTCCTTCCTCGTCTTCGTTCTCTTCTTCCTCGTCCTCTTCTTCGCCTTCGTCTTCTTCTTCATCCTCCTCACCTTCAGAGGCAGCCTCGGCGACGAGGGGTTTGGATTGCGTGAGCACTTTCTTGCCTGCTTCTTTCTCTTCGTTCAGGGTTTCGGTGAGCAGGGAGACAATATCGCGTTCGCCGAGTTGTTTTGCTATTCCAATTGCAGCCGTGTATCCCGCGACTTCGTAATGTTCTACGCGCAAAGCCGCACCCGCGATACAGACGTCTTTGGCTGCACCTTCCTCGTCGTTTTCAAGCTGTTCCTGGCCTTCCTTGATGAGGCCTTCCATGCCGACACAGAGCTTGCCTGTCGGTTTTTCGCCAAGCTGCTGGAAGATCTGTTTGAGCCGCTCGACATGTCCCCGCGTCTGTTCCAGATGTTCGGTGAAGAGATTTTTCAGCTCGGGATCGGAACTGCCCTTTGCCATCTTCGGCAATGCCTTTACCAATTGGTTTTCTGCGCTATATAGATCTCGTAGTTCATCGGTCAGAATGCTTTGCAAACTCATAGTTGATCTCCTGTGATCGCTTTGCCCTTCGTCCGTGGGTTCTCTCACTAGGAGGTTGACTAAGCCAGCGCAGTTGCCAGAGACTGCGCCGGTGCAGGTGCTTTATCGGAATAATTATGGCTTCGCCGGAGGGTGAAATAGAAAATGTGGACCTCGGATGACGGAGTTTTTCAGACATTAAATTTCGTCAGAAGAATGTAAGTTGTTGGGAATAGAAGATGCTTTACGGGTCTATGTACGTCTAATCTGCATAATCGCTCGTGATTCCGGGCGCGAAGACTCTGACGCGCATCCTATTTGCATGGGGTATTTCGATGAAAGCGGTTGTTCTGCACGAGTATGGTGGCCCGGGCAAGCTGAAGTATGAAGATGTGCCCGATCCTGTACCCGGCGAAGGCGAGGTCTTAGTGCGGGTTGCAGCTACCAGCGTCAATCCCATTGATTACAAGTTGCGCAGTGGCGCGCTGAAGGACTATATGCCCGTGAGTTTTCCCTGGATTCCGGGACATGACGTTTCCGGCCTGGTTCGACAACTGGGGCCGGGAGTTAAGGGATTTATACCGGGAGATAAAGTAATGGCGCTGACCGGCAGTGCTTATGCAGAGTTGGCGTTGGCAAAGGTGGAAGATCTGGCGCGTGTCCCGGATGGACTGGATTTAGTGGAGGCAGCGGCGCTGCCGCTGGTGACACAGACTGGCGAACAGTTGATTACGCGCGGCGTAGAGGTTAAAGCGGGTCAGACAGTACTGGTCTCGGGTGCGGCGGGGAATGTTGGCCGCAGCGCCGTTTGGACGGCGAAGAAGGCGGGCGCACGAGTGATTGCGGGCGTTCGCAAGAAGCAGTTGACTGACGCAGGCGAAATCCATGCCGATGAGGCAATTGCCCTGGACGATACCTCTGCGCTGGAATCGCTTGGCTTTGTAGATGCAGTGGCAGATACTGTGGGCGGAAAGACGGCGGAGACTCTGATGGGCAAGGTGAAACAGGGCGGCGTGTTCGCGACGGTTTTGAGTCCACCGGCGAATGTGAAGTTGCACCCGACGGTCCGTGTGGTTCCGGTGCAGGTGGTTTCGGATGGAGTTTTGCTGCGAACGCTGGCCGAGGCAGTTGCGGCCAGACAGTTGACGATTCCGATTGATCGGATGGTTCCGCTGAAAGATGCCGGGGATGCGCAGGCGGCAGCGGAGAAAGGCGGAATCGGCAAGATTTTGCTGCTGGCATAACTGCCGCGGCTGGGCTTGCAGGATTGGGTTACGGGCTATGCAGACGATTCGACTCTCAACATGGATAGACGCTCCGATAGAACGGTGCTTCAAGCTGGCGACCAGTATTGACCTGCATCGGGCATCGGCGGTTGGAACCGAGGAGAAGGCGATTGATGGTGTGACCACGGGCCTGATTGGCGAAGGCCAGAGTGTGCAGTGGCGCGGGCGGCACTTCGGCTGCACGGTAAAGCACACCAGCAAGATTGACGGATGGCGGCCATATAGCTACTTCCACGAAGTCATGGTCGAAGGCTGGTTTGCGCGCTTTGAACACGAGCATCACTTTGCAGTGATGGACGATGGAACCCGGATGCGCGATGAGGTTCGATTTGCAGCGCCGTATGGAATGTTGAACAAGGCGGTGGAAAAGATCGTGCGGCGGCGCCTGCTGGCGATGCTGAAGCAGCGCAATCTCTATCTGAAGCAGGTGGCGGAGTCGGAGGAGTGGCGACGGTATCTGGAACGGCCTGGCGTGATTGCGTCGACGCGAGCGCGGAGAGAAGAGCTGGCGGAGGGTTGGGGACATCTAAGGGCGTAACTTACCCTGGTCATTCTGACCGAAGCCGCGCAGCGCGCCCTATGGCACGTCATCTCGACCGAAGCGAAGCGTAGTGGAGAGATCCCTGTATTTTTTAACGTTGTCATCCTTCCGCCGTAAGGCGGGAGGACCTGCTTCTGCCTTTAAACTTTTTATCCGCACAACCGCTCAGGTACCCCATTCATGCCGCAGTTTCATCCCACATGGGTGGGATGCACAACCTCTTACCTCACGTCATCTCGACCGAAGCCGCGCAGCGCGCCCTGTTGCACGTCATCTCGACCGAAGCGAAGCGTAGTGGAGAGATCCCTGTATTTCTTCTTTAAACTTGCCTTCCCCCCGCCGTCAGACGAGAGGACCTGCTTCTGCCTTCAAAACCCCACCTCAGCACCCGGGTCGAGCAGCTAAGTCCGAGGTGAAATCTCTGGGCTGGGCTGCTTTCGGAATCGACGGACGGTTAAGCCTGCCAGAGCGATGAAGCCAGTTGCCATCAGGAACAAGCTCGCCGGTTCGGGGGTTGCTGCCGCCGGAGTTGCCTGAGTGATGTTGAACCGATGGACGGCAAATTGATTCGCGACGCCGAAGGGAGTTGATGCACCGGGCTCATTCGGATCGACGACATCTACTTCGTATCCGCCGGGATTTTCGGGTGTGACACCGGTGTAGTAGACGTGGGCGAGGCTGGTTCCCAATGGGCTATCGAGGTAAAGCAGAAAGCCGTTAGCGTCGGTGTGCGCTGTACTTGAAGAGGGAAAAAGGACATTGTCGAAGGTGAAACCGAATTCGGTTGCTGTGGTGCGGGAGTTGGTGGCACCGGGATCGACGACGCCGAGAAAGTTATAACCGTTGGCGCTGCCGGTGATGGAGGTTACATCGACGGCGGCGCTGTTGAACGGATCGGCCGGGCCGCTCATGGTTCCGCTTGCAGTTAAGACGTAAGCTGGATCGCCATTCGCGGGCGAGGCGGTGATGAGGTAGTTGTAGGTGTCGGCATGGAGCGCTGCGGGCGCGGCGAGCAGTGCCGCAAGAAGAGATGCACAGAATAGCTTCATCATGGGGAGGGCCCTTCTGTCCCGGAGCGGGAATGCGGGCGAGCTGCAACAACGGCGTTCCAGGACGGTTCGAAGTGGTGCCGTGCAGGAAGAAGCGGAATATTGATCCGCTCTTCATCTAAAGTTCGACGCCGCGCAGGCAGACTGGGTTGGTCTGAGATGGTTAGCGGATATTCCTGTTCAGAATCCTAAGTAGAGGGATAAAGGCAGTAATAGAAGCAGTTCCTTCGGTTTGTAGCAACCGGAGATGGCGTATGCAACATCTACCTTGATACGGGCTGCACGATGACCCGAGTCGGTGAACCGGTCTGAAAGTACGTTCCCCCGTCGCATTTCGTTGTACGTTGCAACTCTGGAGACGAGGGAGAGCAATGGTGGCAGCTTCTGACGAGGTCGATGATGTCCTGGAAATTGACAGGGAGGTTGCGGTGCGCGAAAGCGAAGCACGACTCACCGCTGAACTTGCCGACGCGAAGATATTACAAAGACTTAGCACGGAGTTGATTCCTGAACAGCAGCCGGAGGCGCTCTACAACAAAATCCTTGATGCAGCGATGGAGTTGATGAAGGCTGACGCCGCAAGCCTTCAGATGCTGGAGCCTCTGGCAGGTGAACTGTATCTTCTGGCCTCACGCAATCTCCATCCGAAGTCGCGCGACTATTGGCAGAAGGTCAGCGCGCAATCTGTGAGTACCTGCGGCAAAGCATTGAAGGACATTGAGCGCATTGTGATCATGGACGTGGAGGCGGATAGTTCATTTGCAGGAACGCAGGAGCTTGAGGAGTATCGCCGGTCGAATATTCGGGCGTGCCAGTCTACACCGCTCGTCTCACGCGCCGGCCACATCTTAGGAATGATCTCCACCCACTGGAGCAAGCCGCATCAGCCGGAGCAGAGCGAGTTTGCTCATTTCGATGTGCTGGCACGGCAGGCTGCCGACCTGATTGAGCGGGCGCAGACGGAGACCGCTCTTCGAGAGAGCGAACAACTGTTCCGCGCCGTCTTTGAACAGAGCGCCGAAGGCATCGCCCTGACCGACCTCACCGGCCGCTTCATGATGGTCAACGAGTGCTACTGTAACGTCGTTGGCCGCTCGCAGGAAGAGCTGCTGACGATGAACAAGCTCGACCTCACCGCGCCCGCCGATCTGGAGGAGAGCAGAAGGCTTCTGCATGCGCTGGCTGCAGGCGGCCCGAACTTCGTGATTGAAAAACGGTATGTGAAACCCGATGGATCGCTTGTCTGGGTGCGGAACCACATCTCGGCGATTCGCAGCCAGCCAGAAGGCCCGCCGGAGCGGCTGATTACGATTACGACGGACATTACGGAACGCAAGAACACGCAGCTCGCCCTGAAAGAGAGCGAAGAGCGCTTCCGCGTCATTGTTGAGAACGTGCGCGAATATGCGCTGGTGCAGACGGACAGCGAGTACCGGATCACAAACTGGAACCCAGGGGCCGAGCGCATGTTCGGCTATCGTTCCGAAGAGGTTCTGGGGCGGTCTTTCGAGCTCCTCTTGACCTCGGAAGAGAAAGATGCCGGACTTCTGAGCCGGGAACTGGGCATCGTGGAAGAGAAGGGACGCAACGAAGATGCGCGCTGGTTTGTCCGCAAGGACGGAGCGCGCATCTGGACCCGCTGGGTAACAGAAGCTATTCGCGACGAAAAGGGCAAAATCGTTGCCCTGACCAAGGTGTTGCGGGATGAGACGGAGCGGCTGAAGCGAGAGACCAGCATGAGGCAAAGCGAAAAGCTGGCCGTTGTGGGTCGGCTGGCGAGCTCGATTGCACATGAGATCAACAATCCGCTGGAGGCGGTGACGAACTTGGTATATCTGGCGCGGCAGAACGCGACCTCGACCGCGACACAGGAGTATCTGGAACTGGCGGAACGCGAGCTGCGGCGCGTCAGCCACATTACAACGGAGACGCTTCGCTTCCATCGACAGGCATCAAGACCGGCCAGGACCGATATCGTCGAGCTTCTGGAGTCGGTGCTTTTATTGCATGAAGGACGGCTGCGGTCGGGGCACATCGTAACGGAGCGACGGTATAGTCCATATCCGTCGGTTATCTGCCTGGCAAACGAAATCCGGCAGGTGCTTGCCAACCTGATTGGAAACGCGATCGATGCGATGGTAAGCAATGGGATTGAGCGGCAGTTGAAGGTGCGGGTGCGCCGCGGCTTTGACCCTGAAGGTGGCGAGGGTGTGCGGATACTGATCTCCGATACCGGATCGGGAGTAAGCAGGCAATCGAGAAAACATCTGTTCGAGCCTTTCTTCACGACCAAGGCATCGACCGGCACCGGGCTGGGGCTGTGGGTCAGCGCGGAGATCGTGAAGAAGCATCATGGAAAGCTGCGCTTCCGCAGCCGGGTGTCGCAGCCGCATCGAGGCACCGTGTTTTCATTGTTCCTGAGCAGCAGGACCCGAGATGAAAAGGCAGACTGAGAGGTGACTTGAACATTACGTTCAATGGTTCGATTCACAGCTCTTCTGATTAATGAGGGCGACCCCCGGATAGCCGCGGAGTAGAAGCAAATGCGGGGGTCCTTCGCTTCGCTCAGGATGATGAAGTACAAAGGCAAATACAGGGATCTCTCCGCTCGCCTTCGGCTCGGTCGAGATGACGTGAGGTTGGAAGCTGTTGGTTCCCACCCATCGCGATGAGACTGCGATGGATGGGGCACCCGTGCGGGGTTGCCGGGATGACGCATCTAAATCTGTTCCCTGTTCCCTGTTCCCTGTTTCCCTGTTCCCTAACTCCGCACCACCGTCCGCAGGTGCAGTTCGCGCATCTGCTGTTCGGTTGCCGGAGAAGGAGCATCGACCATCAGGTCAATTGCCTTGGCGGTCTTGGGGAAGGCGATGACCTCGCGCAGGCTGCTGGCGCCGGCGAGGATCATAACGATGCGGTCGAGGCCGAGGGCGATGCCGCCATGTGGAGGCGTGCCGTACTCGAGCGCATCGAGGAAAAAGCCAAAGCGCTCTTTCGCTTCGGCATCGGTCATCCCGAGAGAGCGGAAGATCTCTGCCTGCACGTCCTGACGGTGGATACGGATGGAGCCGGAGCCGAGCTCGGTGCCGTTGAGCACGATGTCGTAGGCCAGCGCGCGAACGGCGCCTTTGTCGTTGATGAGCTTGCCGGACTTGATGTCTTCTTCATGCGGCGAGGTGAAGGGATGGTGTGCCGCATCCCAGGCCTTTGTCTCTTCGTTCCACTCGTACATGGGGAAGTCAGTCACCCAGAGGAACTTGAAATCCGCTTCCGTACCGGTCTTGGCGAAGCGGCCATGCTTGTCGGCGAACTTCTGCGCCAGTTGCAGGCGCAGCGCGCCAACGCGCTTATATATCCACTGGGGATCATGGTTCCACTTCGCCGGTGTGCCCAGCTTCGGCGTCACCACAACGACGAGATCGGGTGCCCCATCTTCGCGCCCGCTTTCGGGCGCTAAGCTGGGATCTTT
>DASRSR010000190.1:0-2120 GCA_035656355.1 Edaphobacter sp. | reverse complement strand
TCATCTCGACCGAAGGCGCGCAGCGCCGCAGCGGAGAGATCCCTGTATTTGCTTCTGATATAGCTGCCACTTCTTCGCGTCATTCTGAGCGAAGCGAAGAACCCCCGCATTTGTTCTAAACTTGTCACCCTTCCGCAAAGCGGAAGAACCTGGTCAAGACAAGAAGATCGCCCGACGTCAGACCCCGACGTAAAATCGGCTCTATGCTCCGCTCCTACAAAGGCGTCTCCCCAACCATCCCGGCAAGCTGCTACGTCGATCCCTCCGCGCAGGTCATCGGTGACGTCGTTCTCGGTGAGCAGGCCAGCATCTGGATGAACGCCGTCGTCCGCGGCGACGTCAACTCCATCCGTATTGGCGCAAAAAGCAACGTGCAGGACTGCGCGGTGCTGCACGGCATGCGCAACCTCTATCCCGTCATCGTCGGCGAAATGGTCACCATCGGCCACAACGCCACTGTGCACGGCTGCGTACTCGAAGACGCGGTGCTCGTCGGCATTGGCGCGGTCATCCTAAACAACGCAAAGATTGGCGAAGGCAGCATCATCGCCGCTGGCGCTGTTATTCCGGAGCAAACAGTTATCCCGCCCAACTCACTAGTTGCCGGAGTCCCCGGCAAGATTCGCCGCACCCTCGGCGACGAAGACCGCAAGATGATCCTGAAGTACGCGCAAAACTATCTGGACTACACCGCCATCTACCTGAACGAAAAATAATTCAGAACTAATCTCCGGTCGAGATGGCGTGGGTTAAGGTGGGTCGAGATGACGTGGAGTTGAGGTTTGTGCTTCCCACCCATTGCAACGATAGAACTGTTGGGATGAAATGAGCATCCGAAGTCCTTCAGTCCGCGCCTGTACACTGAAAGAGACTGATGTTTATTGACGAAGCACGAATTCGAATCAAGGCCGGTGACGGCGGCAATGGCTGCATGGCGTTTCGCCGTGAGAAGTTTGTGCCGCGCGGCGGGCCTTCGGGCGGCGATGGCGGGCATGGCGGCGACATTCTTATGTCGTCTTCGCTGAGCCACAACACGCTGGTCCACTTTCGCTTCAATCCGGAGCACAAGGCGCAGCGCGGCGAGCATGGCATGGGCTCGAATTGCTCGGGCCAGTCGGGCGAGCACACTACGCTCGAGGTTCCGGTTGGCACGCTGCTGTTCGATGACGACACCGGCGAGCTGGTGCATGACTTTGCGCGACCGGGCGAGACGATTGTTATCGCCAAAGGTGGACGCGGCGGGCGCGGCAATCAGCACTTTGCGACGAGTACGCATCAGGCTCCTCGCGAACATGAGCTGGGTCGTCCCGGAGAGCAACGCAATTACCGGCTGGAGCTGCGTCTGCTGGCCGATGCCGGTTTGGTGGGTTATCCAAATGTGGGTAAATCGACGCTAATCTCACGGCTTTCTGCCGCTAAGCCCAAGATTGCGAATTATGCTTTCACGACGCTTGAGCCGAATCTCGGTGTGGTGCAGGTGGGGGAGTATCCGCATACGCAGTCGTTCACGGTGGCCGATCTGCCTGGCCTGATTGAAGGCGCGCATCTGGGGCATGGACTCGGCATTCAGTTTCTGAAGCACATTGAGCGCACCAGCGTGATCGTGCATCTGGTGGATGTCTCTGATTCCAGCGCGACTGAAGGGACGGCCCGGCCCGATGCCGTGGCCGACTTCAAGGTCATTACAGAAGAGTTGCGCAGCTTTGATCCTTCACTGGTTACACGGCCAACAATCGTGGTCGCGACCAAGGTGGACGTGGCCAATCCGGAGAAGCTGAAGAAGCTGGCTGCGATGGCGAAACGGCGCAAGTTGCCGTTCTACGCGATTTCGGCGGTTACAGGCGAAGGTGTCGATACGTTGAAATATGCGATTGCCGAGGCAGTCGCGACCCATCGCCCGACACACATCGAGACGGAACCGGCGACGCCTGCGAAGCGCAAGCCGCATTATCCGCCGCCAGCGCCATCTGCGCGTGGGCGTGGGTGAAACTGGGCTGTCTTGTTCTGAATGACACGGGGAAGGAGTTTGTTTCTCCCACCCATGCCGCGATGAGACTACGGCATGAAGGGGCATCCGCTATTCAGCACGCAACATGACCGCAGGGTCGATCTTTGCTGCT
>DASRSR010000189.1:0-15716 GCA_035656355.1 Edaphobacter sp. | reverse complement strand
AGAAGGCGTCCAGCGGGAGCTTGCTGTGAGGTATCCGACTCGCCATCCGGTGATACTGAAAGTTTTGGAGAGCCCGGAGATAGTAATAGTGCGTTCAGCCATGCCGGGCAGCGTCGCGATGCTGATGTGCCGTGTGCCGTCATAAAGAAAGTATTCGTAAATTTCATCCGAGAGGACAAAAAGGTCGTACTCGATCGCAAGATCCGCGATGGCCTGCATCTCCGCATCGCTGAAGACCTTTCCCGATGGATTTGACGGAGAGTTAATGACGATAGCCCGAGTACGTGGCGTGACGGCTTGGCGAAGCGCATCCACATCGAGCTGCCAGTCGGGCGCGGCCAGCAAGGCGATGACCGGTTTTACTCGTAGTGAAAGTAATGTATTGATGTGATAGCCATAGCAGGGCTCGAGCAGGATGACCTCATCGCCGGGATTGAGCAGCGCGAGACAGGCGGCATAGAAAGCTCCGGTTGCGCCTGAAGTGACCAGTACTTCGGAGTCTGGGTTGGCATGGATACCATTGTGCCGTTCGAGTTTTGTCGCAATAGCCTGACGCAGCGCAGCGATACCATCGAGCCGGGTATAAATGTTATGTCCTTTGTGGATGGCTTCAACGGCACGCTCCACAACGGACTGGGGTACTTCGGTATCGCAGATGCCCTGAGCCAGGTTGATGCCGCCGACGCGGTCGCATTCGACCGACATAGATCGAATCTCAGACTGGATGATGAGCGGCGAGATGGCGCTGACCTGGAGATGAGTGTTTGATGGCATAGACGTTTGCAGGATAATCCAAATGCGGCACTGTGCGCTGTTCGGGCACATGTTTGCTGCGGAAAGATCGCATCTTTTTGTGACGTTCAGCCATAGCCTCTAAAATTGAAGACAAGAAGCGAGACACGCTACATCTACTTTTCAGAGCTGCCAACAACGCTGAACGATCTGGGAGAAAGAATGACGCACGCGAGCTTTGATGGATTGCGGGTTTTGTCGCTGGAGTCACGGCGTGCCCAGGAAGTTGCCAAGTTGATCCGAACGTACGGCGGTGAGCCGGTCGTTGTACCCGCCATGCGCGAGGTCCCACTGGAGTCGAATAAGCAGGCGCTCGAATTTCTGGATAGTTTATTGCACGGCAAGTTTGATCTGGTCATCTTTTTAACTGGAGTAGGGATACGCGCGCTGCTCGAGATTGCCCAGGTAAAGTATGAGCGCGAAGAAGTTCTGAACGCGCTTCGCTCGGTGAAAATAGCAGCCCGTGGACCCAAGCCTGGCGCAGTATTGAAGGAACTGAAGATTCCGGTTGCGGCAACAGCTCCGGAGCCGAATACATGGCGTGAGATGATGCGCTCGCTCGAAGCAGAGTTTGGCGATCGCTTGAGCGAGATGCGCGTTGCAGTGCAGGAATATGGAACTTCCAATCCGGAATTTCTTTCAGAGCTGACGGTGCGCTGCGCCGAAGTGACTCGTGTTCCTGTCTATCAGTGGCGGTTACCGGAAGATACTGGACCGCTGCGCGAGTGTGTTCTGGGCATTGCAAATGGCAGCATGGATGTTGTGCTCTTTATGACTGGTGTGCAGGTCATTCATCTGTTTCAAATTGCCGAACAGATGGGTCAGGCCGAAGAGCTGCGCGAGGGACTTGGCCGAATGGCTGTCGTCTCCATTGGGCCTGCGACGACAGAGGAGCTGACGCGTTATGGCATAACGCCGGACTTTGAGCCTTCGCATCCAAAGATGGGCTTTATGGTGAATGAGGCGGCGCAGTTTGCAGGAAAGATTCTTGAGCGCAAGCGCGGCAAGACTGATGGGGCAAACCCAGGAGTCCGGATCGTAAAGGGGAAGGCTGCTTCGCGACGCAATCAGGCATCCGCGCCAAAGCTTAGGGACGGACTAGATTTTCTGCACGAGGTCAGCAGCCGGCTGGCTGCGGCGGACTCGTTTCATGTGGTGCTGGGCAGCATCGTCGATTTTGTTACCGCAGTGATTCCATGTGACTCGTGTTTTATCTATGTACTGGAGCAGGAGAAGCTGGTATTGCGAGCCTCCAAGAATCCACATGCTGATCTGGTGGACCGGATGGGAATGGAACTGGGGCAGGGCATCACAGGATGGGTAGCCGAGCATCGCGAACCGGTGGCCATTGCTTCGGGAGCGTCGAGCGACCCGCGCTTCGTCGTCTTTCGCAACCTGCCCGAAGATTATTTCGAGGCGATCCTATGTACGCCGATCTTGTGCGCCAGCAAGGTGGTCGGCGTGATTACTCTGCAACACAGAATGAGCTACGAGCACACAGCAAACGAGATTCGGTTGCTTTCGATGCTGGGCTTCCTTGTCGGCGCGGAAATTGAGCGTACGCGGCTGGAGACGGAAAACGCACAGTTGGCAGGGCGACTGGAGACGCGTAAAGCAGTCGATCGCGCAAAGGGAATTTTGCAGCGCGATCTGGCGATTAATGAAGATGAGGCCTATCGCATGATGCAGCGGGAGAGCCGCCAACGGCGTCTCTCCATGCGCGAAATCGCAGATGCGATTGTGTTGAGCGACGAGCTAAAGAAGACGACACGGATACAGCACTGAAGCTGCGACTCTTCAGACGATGATCATCTGAATCTTCTGGCGTCGAAAGTGCTCCGCCAGCTCAGGATCGACGCTGTCATCGGTGATGATGGTGTGAATCTGCGAAGGCTCGCAGACCTTGTTGGTGCTGATCATGCCCAGCTTACTTGCATCGACCACCGCAATTACCTGACTGGTGTGCCGGGCCATTTCGCCCAGAATCAATGCCTCATCGGATTCGATGACGGTAAGGCCGTGCTCAGGGTGAATTCCGGTGGCCCCCATAAAAACTTTGTCGAAATAAAGCTGCTGAATCGAATGAAACGCGGTTGATCCCACCATAGAGAACGACCCAGGCCAGCGGATAGAGCCGCCGGTGAGCGTGACTTTGGCGTTGGGCTGGCTCGAGAGCTCCATGCCGATATTAACTGCGCTTGTAACCAGATGAATGCCCTCGCGGTGACGTAAGCTGCGCGCGACCTGGGTGGTTGTGGTGCCGGGAGAAAGAGCGACCGTATCTCCTTCATGCACCAGCTCGGCTGCAGCCAGTGCAATGCGGCGCTTCTCGTCCGCAAACCGCTCTTCGCGCAGGGGAAAAGCTGCATCGAAGCGGAACGGTTCGTATGTCAGCTTTCCAGCTAATTCAACGCCGCCATGGGTGCGGTGTACCAGGCCGCGCTGCTCCAGCTTGATGAGGTCGCGCCGGACGCTGGCAGGCGAAGCGCCAACGGTCGCCGCCAGGTCATCGACGCTGCTGGTGCCCTTTTTCAAGAGCAGATGAAGAATCTGGTTGGCACGATCTTGTGTCTTTGCAGCCACTTTCGGGTCCTTTCCGGGAGCACATCCACAATATTGAGCCGATGAAGAGAGGTCAATTTAGGCAAAAAGTCTTAACAAAAAATCAGTAACATTGGACATAAAAATGAACAAATACATAAAAAATATTCAAAATAATGAAAAATTACGTTGACAATTGACATTACTGCTCAATATGCTCGACTCCGCAATCATCTTCAGGATTCGTCTTTTTGGGCTGCCAGAAAGTGGAAGATGGGTTTCGGCCCCAAGGAAAGATGGATTTCCTGAGCGATAGCTTTGCGTTTCTTTGCGTTTCATCAAAGTGATTTCGCCAGTACCAACGGAGTGGATGTATGAGAATGAAGCTTTTTCAATATTTCGCAGGCTGTGCCTTGGCGGTCCTGCTGCTATGCGTTGCTCCCGTGTTTGCCCAGACTGTCACCGGTTCGATTACAGGGCTGGTGACTGACTCCAGCGGCGCAGTGATTCCTAAGGCGCAAGTGACGGCACTAAACACAGCAACGAACGTGAAGACAGCAGCGCAGACCAACGACTCGGGTGCGTACACGATCCGATTTCTGCCAATCGGGCCTTATACGGTGAGCGTGTCGGCTCCGGGGTTTGCCACGAAGACAGTTCCGCAGTTCAACCTGGAGATCAACCAGACGGTAAAGGTGAATACCAGCCTGAGTGTAGGAGCCAACACCAGCAATGTCGAGGTTAAAGGCAACGTTGAGCCGATCTTAAATACCAATGACGCTTCATTGGGTATTACGCTCTCAACCAATGAGATTGCAAACATCCCGCTTAACGGCAGGAACTTTTCTTCGGTGACGCTCTATCAGCCGGGCGCAGTGGCAACTGATCCACAGGGAATGACTGGCAATAACGCAATCGAACGCAGCACCTACAACAATGGGATTGCCTCAATCAACGGCAACCGCAATCAAGCGAACAACTATACGTTGGATGGCGCGGACATGAACGAGCCGCAGAACAATCTTATTGCCTACAATCCTGCGCCAGATGCGCTTGCTGAGGTCCGCGTCATCTCTGCAAATGCGAGTGCGGCATACGGAAACGCCAATGGCGGCGCCATTGTTTCGATCCTCAAGTCAGGCACTAATCAGTTTCATGGATCTGTTTACGGTTATCTTGAGAACCAGAAGCTTGATGCCAATAGCTGGGGCAACAAACACAATACTCCAATCATCCCGATAAATCCGTATACCCAGAGCATCTTTGGAGCCACGCTTGGCGGACCCATCTTTCGTGACAAGCTATTTTTCTTCGTGGACTATGAAGGTGTTCGCCGTCATAGTGGAGGATTTGCCACAGCTGGTGTGTTGACTCAGGCGATGCGCAATGGAGATTTCAGCGCACTTCTAAGCCCAGACAACGGCGGTATTCAACTCTATGACACGCAAAACAATTTCAAGCCGTATGCCAATAATCAAATTCCAATCGTAAATCCGGTGGCGAAGTTCCTCTTTGCTCATCCGGAACTTTATCCGTTGCCGAATGCCGCTCCTACTAGCGGTTTGATTTCGGGTAATTATCAGGGGCCGCAGAAGAGTTCCACATTCAACAATCAGGGTGACATCAAGATCGAGTACGATTCGAGCGCGGCCAACAAGTTCACAGCTTTTTATGCGCAGTCGAACCCAGGCGACAGTACCACTGCGCTCATTCCGGTGTTCTTTCCGGGACCGAATTCCTATCCGACAAAGCTGGGTGGCGGTAGCTGGATTCACACCTTTTCGTCGGCAATCGTCAACGAAGCGCGCATAGGTTTCACGCGTGTTCGCTGGGATAACAGTGTTCCCAGCGATCCTTCGGGGCTCTTCGGTCTCAATGGCAATTCCAAGGTAGGCATACCGTTTACCAACCAAAGCTATGCAGGTTTCACTGACCAGGGTATTGGAAGTGGGGCCTCTGATGTAGGTACATCCGCCAATCTGCAGGTCTTTCGTGACAATACGTTTAACTATCAGGACAACCTCACCTGGCAGCACAATCGCCACCTTTTCTCTATCGGCGCGCAGGCGATCCGATATCAACAGAATTATGTGAATGCTTCAAATTTTGGATTTCTCGGCAGACAAATTTATAGTGGTTCGTTCACCGGAAACCCGGCTTTGTCTGCAGGAGGCGGAGGCTACTCTGCTGCGGATTTTCTGCTCGACCGAATCAGCGAAACTCAAATTGCATCTCCGCTCGGCCGCATTGGCCAGCGTCAATGGCGCCTTGCCGGATATTTTCAGGATGATTTCAAAGTGAACGAAAAGCTCACACTGAATCTTGGCCTGCGCTATGAATATGATCAACCATGGTATGAGTCCAATAACAAAACCGCCAATGTATTGTTGGATACAGGCACAGTAGAATATGCCGGTTCACTTCCTGCCGGGGCTGTTCCGGGGTCGATTGTCTGCCCCACGCGCGCTTGTTACAACGC
Source organism: Edaphobacter sp. (assembly GCA_035656355.1). Lineage (GTDB taxonomy): Bacteria > Acidobacteriota > Terriglobia > Terriglobales > Acidobacteriaceae > Edaphobacter. The sequence goes on along the minus strand of DASRSR010000189.1, from coordinate 9,904 downwards.
GAATTACAGACAATGGATGCCCCGTTTAGGCTTTGCATATCAGGCGATGCCGCGGTTGGTTATCCGTGGCGGCTATGGTGGAACAAGCTTTTTTGAGGGATATTCCTTCAACCAGCGTTTAACAACCAGTCCACCTTTCGCCAGCGGCGCCGATGTCAGAAATCTTCTTCCGTCCGTTCCTACACCGACGAATAATGGCGCAGGTGCGCCAGGCAAGGTTGAGGATGGGTTTTCCCAACAACTCAATACAAATTCAGGGTATTCCGTCTGGCCTCAGAACACGCAGCCTGCTTACATCCATCAGTACAACATAGCCGTTGAATTCGCTCTGACCAATTCACTATCGCTCAATGTGGCGTATCTCGGCGAAACGGGTCAGCATCTCGCTGATTACCGTAATGGCAACCAGCTCACACTGGCACAGGCAGTTATCGCGGCGGGAAGCCCAGATCCAGACAATCCTCTTCCTGGTGGGGTTGCTCCGTACTTCAATCTTGTTGGTCAGAATGGCGGTTTACTCATTACAGAGTCGAACGCCATGATGAATTACAACGGTGGCCAAGTGACTCTACGCCAACGTGCCAGGCATGGTCTTGAATACACCATCAACTACACCTATGCAAAATCCATGACCAACTCCGCTGGAGATTATGGCCAGCCAGGCATCTCGGGTTCGAATGGATCGTTCCAGGACGGATACAACGGTCATGCGGATTATGGTCCGGCGGGGCAGGACATTCGCCATAACATCAATGCGGTTGGCGTGTACACAGTACCGTACGGGCGTGGACAAGCGCACGGAGCCGACATAAACCGTTTCACGGATCTTGTTGTAGGAGGCTGGAAAATATCAGGGTCCTTCATCAATTACTCAGGGCTCCCCATTACGATCAATGGCCCAAGTGGCACAAGCAATACAAATAGCTACGGACAAATGCGTGCGAATCACTATGGCAAAATGATCATCCACAATCGAAGCCTCGATCACTGGTGGGGAACCGATCCAACAGCGATACCGTGTACTGGAACTCGCACCTCGACAGATGTCTGTGCTTATGGCGCCGCAGATTCATTCACTTTTGGCACCGCAGCCGTCAATACAGAGCGTGCTCCCGGCTATCGGCAGGTCGATGCCTCGGCCTTCAAAGATTTCCATATCACTGAAGGGCAGGCGCTCGGATTCCGTGCAGACTTCTTCAATCTGTTCAATATCGCCAGTTATGGAAATCCTGACAATACTGTGACGGATTCAACCTTTGGTCAGATAACAGGTGTTCGTTCTCCGCCACGGCAGATTCAATTAAGTGCGCACTACACGTTCTAGCTCTGGCAACATACAATTGTGAGGATCTCAACAATCTCACGCGTAGCCGACATCAGCTCATTGATTTTCTGAGCTGATGCCGAACCGTTCGTTTACTGCAATTGCGTTCAATAGAGGAAGCATTATGGCCTTTTCAGCGTTGGTGCATGCCTGATGCGCAAAATCGTCTTTGAGCTGTGCGCGGAGAGTATTGACGCCTGTCTCGTTGCGCGCGAGGGAGGCGCGAGCCGCATTGAGCTGTGCTCAGCGCTCAGCGAAGGCGGTCTAACGCCGAGCCATGGGCTGGTGCGGGAAGCGGTCACGCGAAGCGGACTGCCGATCCATGCACTGCTGCGTCCGCGCGGCGGCGATTTTGTTTACACCGATGCCGAGTTCGATGTAATGCGGGAAGATCTGCGGCATATGCGCCAGATGGGGATCAGCGGCATCGTTGTAGGTGTCCTTCAGGCTGAAGGAGTGGTGGATATTGAACGCACGCGCGAGCTTGTCATGATGGCCGATGGTCTTGACGTCACCTTCAATCGTGCCTTCGATGAGACGGCATCGCTTAAAGAGGCGCTCGAAGACGTGATTGCCGCGGGATGCAAGCGGGTGCTGACCTCGGGCGGTGCAAGCGATGTTGTCAACGGAGCTGAGAAGCTGGCACGACTGGTGGAACAGGCCGCAGGCAGGATTGAGATTGCGGTAGGCGGCGGCCTGAGGCTAAAAAATGCTTCTGCCGTAGCCCGTGCAACTGGAGCACGGCATTTCCATGGTTCGATTCGACGCATGGTCGATTCGCCTGTGCGAACCGATGGCCCCGATGTGCTTGACGATGCTGGCTCTTCGAACCACACAAGGTTTATCGTCGATAGTGGCGATGTGCGCACGATGATTGAGAACCTGAGCAACGCATAGCGCTTTTTTCTTCAGGAGAGCCAATTGACGATGAAGTATTTTCTCGGCCTTGATATTGGAGGCACCAAGACCGCGTGTGCGCTGGCCGACGAACAGCGCATTCTGGGCCGGTCCAGCTCGGGCAGTTCAAAAGTTTTGCGTGTAGGCGAGGCAGAGGCCTCCATACACCTGCGGGAGGCGCTTGACGAAGTCGCTGCGAAGACCGGTGTGTCGCTCGCAAATGTGACCGCATCCTGCATCGGCACTTCGGGAGCGACGATTCCCAGGGTGACAAACTGGTTGCGTGAACAGATGGCAGCACAGGTGGGAGGAAGTTTAACTCTGGTAGGCGATGAAGTCATCACGCTGGATGCGGCATTTCCCGGTGCAGCCGGTGTGATTGTGATTGCGGGAACCGGATCGAACGTGATTGGCCGTAACCATAGCGGGTGGATGACCCGCGCCGGTGGCTGGGGTCCAGCGTTGGCGGACGAAGGTTCGGGAAGCCTGCTGGGGCAGCAGGCGCTTCGCAATATCTTTACGGCGATTAATGCAGGCGAGGAGCCGCCGCTGCTTCATCGCGTACTCGACCATCTGGGTCTAAAGACGAAAGAGGACATCGTATCAACAGCCAATGTCCTCGGTTTCCCATTTGCATCTTTGATGCCGGTAATCACCCAAGCTGCACGCGAAGGAGACGATATTGCCCAGGCCACGCTACGGCATGGTGGCGAAGAACTGGCAGGAGTGGTGCTGCACGTAATCGGACGACTGGCAAAATCTGAGCCAGGAATCGAGAACGGCCTGAAGGTGGCATGTACTGGCTCAATCGCCGAGCATGTGCATGAAGTGACCGATGCCATGCAGCAAACATTGCTGGCGAAGTATCCAGGACTTAAGTTTGTGCCGGGAACGGTGGATTCAGTGGAGGGCGCGCTTTATCACGCGCGCAAGTCGGTAGAAGCATAGAGAGATGTGTCTCGCCTTCTGCGCTCAGATTTCCTGGCTACTTACCTAGGCCTGCGGCCTAGGTTGGTATGGAGCGGGCCTTCGGCCCTAAATGTACACGCGCGACACTTACGGAGATTGATCTGCGCTGTCGAATAAAAACGCCGGGAGAGCATCCCGGCGTTTTACGTTATGCGCTTTCGAGTTCGAACGATGGTGGAATGTCCTCTGCCTTCGTCCCGAATTCCAGGTTAGGCTTGCTGCCCAGCTTAAACTCGATCTTTGCACCGTTCACGATGTCACGATGATTGAACCACGAGCGAGTGTACGGCTTGCCATTAAAGGTGACGGACTGAATGTACTGGTCCGAGGGCGAGCCGCGCTGCGCGACAACCTCAAGCTGCTTGCCCTTGCCGAGTTCCAGCGTTACGCGATCAAAGAGCGGTGTTCCGAAGATGTAGTTGCCGCTGACCGGATCGACCGGATAGAAGCCCATTGCGCTCATGATGTACCACGCCGACATCTGGCCTACGTCCTCGTTGCCTTGCAGGCCATCGGGCTTCGCCGCATACATGGTTTCCATCAGCATACGGACGCGCTGCTGTGTCTTGTGCGGTTGGCCGGCATAAACATAAAGATAGGCAATGTGATGCGAAGGCTCGTTTCCCTGCGCGTACTGACCTACCAGACCGGCGATGTCCGGCGGAGCATCGGGCGGTAGAACTGTAGGTTGATCGAACAGTTCGTCGAGCTTGGCAAGAAAGGTCTTCTGCCCGCCCATCGTTTCAATCAGGCCCTTGGCATCGTGCTGAACTCCGAAGGTAGTCTGCCAGGAGTTGGACTCCGTAAAGTCGCGCCACTTTTTCGTGGTGCCCATCTCAATTGGGCTGAAGTTCGGCGCCCACTCACCATTCGAAAGCTTGGGACGGGCGAAATTGATCTTGCGATCGTAGTAATTGCGATAGTTCAGTGAGCGCTGCGCCAGCATCTTCGCATCGTCTGCGTGGCCGAGCTTTTTGGCGACATGCGCGATGGACCAGTCGTCGTAGCAATATTCAAATCCTTTGCTGACGGACTCAGATTCAAGATCGCAGGGAATATAGTGCTTGCTGCGGTAGTAGCCGAGGCCACGATAGTCGTCCACCATGGCGCGTTTCATCATGCATTTGTAAGCACGGTCGTAATCGATACCGGTGAAACCTTTGTTGCAGGCCTCGGCGATGACGGCAGCGGAGTGATAGCCAGTCATGGTTCCGGTTTCGGTGCCCTGCAGTGGCCACACCGGTATACCAGCGGGGCTTTGCTCGGCCATGTTGATCAGCGCATTCATGAAGTCGGGTATCATCTCCGGGTTCATCAGCGTATAGAGAGGATGCGCCGCGCGGAAGGTATCCCACAGAGAGAACGTAGTGTAGTTGCGCTGACCAGCTTCGAGCTTATGGTTCTGCTTGTCCATGCCGCGGTAGCTTCCGTCCACGTCGTCGAACAGAACAGGACCAAGTGAGGCATGATACAGCGCAGCATAGAAGACGCGGCGATGTGTCTCATTGCTGGTGGAGATGTTGATGCGCGAGAGTTGCTTGTTCCATTTTTCGCGGGCATCGCGGCGAACTTTTTCGAAATCCCATCCGGGCAGTTCGGTCTTCAGGTTCTTCGCGGCGGATTCGGCACTGACGCCCGAGATGCCCGTCTTTACCAGGAGGGTGGGGTTGTGCGTGAGGTCGAAGAAGAGAACACACTTCAGCAGCTTGCCCTGCAGCGGCTTTGTGCCCGTTGTGGCCTCGGTGTCATTGTCGTAAAAAACAATGCGCGAGGGCTTTTGCGAGAACTGCATCGTGAAGAAGACTTCACGCCCATGTCCCCAGGCGTGAGTCATGCGTCCGCCTGAGATCGTGTCCGGTGCCGGGTTCGCCAGTGAGGCCGAATCCACCGAAGGCTTACCATCGCTCAAATAGCTATGGACCAGGTCAACGATGATGTGGCCAGTTTTGGCATTCTTGGGGAAGGTATAGCGATGCAGGCCTGTGCGCTCAGTCGCGGTCAACTCGGCGTGGATGCCATAGTCCTTGAGGAGCACAGAGTAGTAGCCGGGCTCGGCATGCTCATCTTTGTGATCGAAGCGCGAGCGATAGCCGGCGTCAGGGTTTTCGCGCGTGCCGGGCGAGAGCTTCGATTCGCCAGTGCCGGGCATCACCAGAATGTCGAGCAAGTCACCGCAGCCGGTACCACTGAGGTGTGTGTGGCTGAAACCCATAATGGAGGTATCGGAGATGTGATAGCCCGAGCACCAGTCCCAGCCGTCGTTGTAGGTATCGGGGCTGAGCTGCACCGCACCAAAGGGAACGACCGCACCGGGGAAGCAGTGGCCATGGCCGCCGGTGCCGATAGTGATGTCCACCAATGAGGCCGGGTCCTTCAGTCCGTTGGAGGACTTAGGGTGGGGAATCATTCTGGCGAAGGCAGAGGTGCTGGTAGCGCTAACAGCGCAGGCGGCGGAGACTCCGCCCAGAAAACGTCTTCTTGAGATCACAGGGAAACTCCATCAGTTGGTGTCAACACAGCTTATCGTAGAGTAAGACGTATCGGCCAACAAAACAGGGCTGGCTTGTCTTATGGATTGGGCTTAATTGTTCCTATTTGTCTGAGTTCCATTGAAAAGCTGAAATTCACGAATGGCCGCACTCCCGGTGGTTGAAATCAGGTTCAGGCGGACCCGCTCCGCAGTGCAGGCAGGGAAGATGTCGATCTTCTTATGCCCAATGGCGTGGGCACGAACGAGGGTCTTCCATGCGCCATTCTGCCAGGCTTCGATGGAGTAGTCCTCTACGTGCTGGCCTTCGTTGAGCCTCTCCATGGTGACGGCGCGGTCAAAGGTCACCGGTTTATCAAAGCGAACCTCAAGAGTGCCATGCGAGGGCGGCGCAGTCCAAAAGCTGTCGGGATTGTTATCGAGCGCGGCCCGTTCTGTGGTTGCGTTGGTGCCGAAGGCATGGCCCTGCTCAGCGAGATCGTGCCCATAGATGCGATGCAGCGCTGCGCCGAACTCCTCCAGGCGTTTTACGTCTGCTGCGGGCAACTGGCCAGTATTGTCTGGAGCAAGACCAAGCATCAACTGTGCTCCACGTCCAACTGTATTGGTATAGATGTCCAGTAGCTCATCAACCGAGCGCAGGGTAGCTTCGTCGTTGGGATGCCAGAACCAATGTCCCCGATGCAGTGGAGTATCGGACTCCACCGGACGCCAGCGCAGGTAGCCGGCACGATCAACAACGTTCCAGTTCTCGAAGCCGACCTTGCCGTTCTCGTTACCCACCCAGCGCAGGTCGGCATATTTATAGAGAGCAACGTCGGCAAAAACCATGGTGTTGGGTTGATAAGTTCGCAGTTGGGTGATGATCGTATCGAAATCGTACTTTCGCCCGGCGCTACCCGCACCGTCAATCCAGAACTCTGTTAGCGGACCATAGTGGGTCGCCAGCTCGTCGAGCTGCGCCAGATAGTACTTGTCGTATGCTTTCGGGTCTGGGTAGCGCTTGTCGTGCCGGTCCCAGGGTGAAAGATAGATTCCGAAGCCGAGCCCGGCCTTGTGCGCGGAGTCCGATGCCATGCGCACGAGATCCCCTTTGCCTCCGAGCCATGGGCTGTTTTTGACACTGTAGTCGGTCTGCTCGCTGGGCCAGAGGGCGAAGCCGTCGTGGTGCTTTGCTACCAGTACGGCATACTTTGCGCCTGCTGCTTTGGCGGCCGCCATCCATTGGTCGGTATCGACGTGCGAAGGATTAAAGACAGACGGCGAAGCCGTGCCGTCTCCCCACTCGCGATTGAGAAAAGTATTGGTGCCAAAGTGAAAGATGACACCAATCTCAAGGTCCTGCCATTGCACCTGTGCAGGACTTGGCTTGATGTCAACAAAGTTCTGCGCGGTGGCAGAGGAGAGTGCCGCCACCGCAAGTAGTACAGCAGCGCCGGCACAGCGAAGAGCTATGCCGACGCGCCACTTTCTGGTATGTGCCTGAGCATCTCTAAAAATAATCTTTAAGTAAGGCAGAAATGTGTCAGGCATATTCTCCTCTATTCCTCTACTGCATTGACCAGCGATGTGAGCGAATCGATAAAGACGAAACGCACGACGGCCGATGGCTTCTTGGCTTCCTGAATCTGCGCCAGCTTAGCGGCCTTCCAACCGGAAGGAGCTTTCTTCCCAGTGGAGAGGAAGTGGATGGCCTCGGTTGCAGTTTTGGCGAGATCGGGAAGCTGTTGGGCGCGTGTTCGTGCCTCGGCCAGAAGCGGCGACTGCTGCATCTGTGCCTCAACCGCTGGGACAGAGCTGGCGACCTGCTCGAACCACTGATTCAAAGCAGCACGATCTGCAGCATCCTCTTTTGGTGATTTGAGGAAGTTTTCTGTCAGATGAGCTACCTGATAGCGCGATGGAGGATCGGGCCGCACGGCATCGACGAAGCGATTGAGCACCGTATACTGCGATGTCTTCTGTTCGTGGTAACGTTCGCCGAAGCTGACCGGCTCAAATGCAGAGGCAAAGATGCGAAGGTGGTCGATGTCCTGCGTCCCGGCAAGCTCGCGGAGGGCCGCATCTTCGTGGGTTATGTGGTGCAGGCCCAGGCTCTCCAATTGCAAAGAGACAGTTGCCAGACGCCGATACATGTCGTCCACATTGGTGACATTTTCCGGAGACCAGAAGCGCTCTGCAATGGCAGCGGTCCTGGGCCAGACACGCGAATCGATGGTGTTGCCGTTAAGCTGCTCACCCCACATGCAGACTTCGCCGCCGAGAACAAGCTTGCGCTGCTCTGGCGTCAGTGGCGAATTGGCGGGCAGCGGGTCAGCAAGGTAATGCACGCCTGCGGACTTCATTGCATCCAGATAGTAGGGCGCAGAAAGTATCCCCTGGTAACCTTGCTCCGCACCTTGAGCCAGCGAAGCGACTCCGCGCCAGGACTGAATTACGACATCCTTTGGCAGATCGGGATTCAGAATCTCGTCCCATCCAACCATGTGCTTGTGCAGCCCGGTAAGGATCTTCAGCACGCGCCGGTTGAAATAGGCCTGCAGCGCAGCCGAGTCCTTGAGATGATGCGCGTGCATAAAGGCCTGGATGCGCGGGTTCGTCTTCCAATCAGGAGCAGGCGTCTCGTCGCCGCCGATATGCATATAAGGATCGGGGAAGATGGTTGCCATCTCGCCAAGAAAACGGGCGATGAACTGGTAGGTCTCTTCGCGGGTTGGATCCAGAGCATAGGGAGCGATGCCGAATTCGCGTCGAATCCCTGTGGGCGGCGTTCCGCTGGCGAGCTTGGGATAGGCATACTGCCATGCAGTGCTGTGGCCCGGCATCTCAAACTCGGGCACCACGCGAATGCCGCGAGCGCGAGCATAACTTACCAGTTCGCGGGCCTGCTCCTGGGTGTAGTAGAGGCCATCGGAACCTGCGCCGGTCAGCCGTGGATAGAGCTTGCTCTGGATACGGAAACCCTGGTCCTCGGTCAGATGCCAGTGAAACACGTTCAGCTTTACTGCAGCCATGCCGTCAATGGTGCGTTTGAGCACATCCATCGGTTCAAAGTGGCGGCCACAATCGATCATCAAACCACGCCACGGAAAACGAGGAGAGTCGTGGATGGAGACCGCAGGCAACACATAGCCGTCACCGGAGGGTTGCACCAGTTGCACCAGGGTTTCCAATCCATGCATCGCGCCAACCACAGTCGCTGCCTCAATGTGTATGCCCGATGGCGTGACCGAGAGTGAGTACGATTCATCTTCTGTGACCGACTGAACTGCTTCGCCCGGGCCTTTGACATCGAGTGTCAACTGTGCGCTTGTCCCCTTAGGCGTCGGCTGAACGGAAAGCGGTAGCCCGGTCCGTTGCCGCAGTTGCAGAATCGCGCGATAGATCGCACCGTCGAGGCGCGCATTATCGAAGCCAGTGGGGACCGCGCGAAATTCAGGGGTAAGAGAAAAGCTTCCGGACCCAGTTGTCAGACTGGATGGTTGCGGCATCAGATTATTTACGAAACCGTTTGAGGTTTGGCCAAACAAAATAGAAGAAGACATGACGAGAATCGCAGCGGGGACAAAAAGTTTCATCCAGGAATAAAGCTTCATATGAGATGTTCTCTCGTAGTTGGTGCCGTGGATTTTGGAAAAGAACTGACCGACCATCAATAAATAATGTTTTGTTTCTAAGTCAAGTTATGATTTATGTCGTATCAAAGCGTCTGGAAATCCTTTAAATCTACAGTAAAGGAGACCTGCTATGACGTTTTTTGGTCTGTTTTGCATTGCTCGACCGATATTCGATTAATGTTTGCTCCGCCTGTTTCGTCTGGAGTATGGTGGGTTTGAGTAAGCTTGAAAACGCCAACCCGCCAACAAAAAGTGCGCTATCTGTCTTCGGCGCACCACAGAATACGAGGTCAGTCTCGCGTGGTTCGCAAAGCATGCCAAAACGTCTTTCGCGTTAGTAGTTGTCTGGTTCTGCTGACGTCTGTTGCATTTGGTTCAACCTCAGGAGTTTCCATACACCGGCTAGCCCCGCTCGGAGCGGCGCTTCGCTCGCCGGCCTACTTCTCGCAAAGCTCGACCAGCATCTTTTCTCCTGCTGGAACGCCCTCGCATTGGATCTTTACGCTGTCGATGTTCGTGCTGAGCATCACGGGACTGATCTTTGTTATCGTTGCCGGCCTGCTGACCTATGCGCTGATCCGTTATCGTCATCGCAATCTGCTGACGTAT
>DASRSR010000188.1:0-10910 GCA_035656355.1 Edaphobacter sp. | reverse complement strand
CATTGCCAACTCGCGATGAAGTAAACCGGACTGCAGGAGCCAACAGTCCGGAGCTACGCAGCGCGTTTGCTGCGATGCGCGCCGGCAATGCGGAGGTGACCTCGGCAAAGGCCGCGTATCTGCCGGATCTCAAGCTCAACTTCACGTATGGAATCGATGCGCCCGAGTTTGCAAAACGTGGCCCCGAGGGCGTGAAGAATCTCGGCTACTCCATGAGCGGAACACTGGATATACCAGTATGGGACTGGCTTTCAACACAGAAGCGCGTCAAGCAGAGTGAGATTAGACGCGATGTAGCTCGCGTGGCTCTGACCGCCGCGCAGAAAAGGCTCATTGCAAATCTCGAGGAAGCCTATGCAGAGGCGGTGGCCGCGCGCGATCAGATGGATCTGCTCGAGGGCAGTGTTGCGACTGCCAATGAGAGCCTGCGTCTAACCAAGCTGCGCTATGGTGCAGGGGAGGCGACTGCGCTCGAGGTTGTCGATGCCCAGAACGCCAGCCTTGCCGCGGGGCTTGCTCAGGCTGATGGGGCGGCGCGTTATCAATCTGCATTAGCAACACTTGAGCTCTTGAGCGGAACCTTATGATGATGAGTTTGCGATCGATGCGTCGACTGCAGTCGATATGTCTCTTTGTGCTTTGTCTTGTGCCTTTCGCGGGCTGCAACAAAAACTCTGAGACTGAAACTCCCGCGCCGGTAGTGGTTCAGGTGGAGAAGCCCGAAACAGGCGAGATTGCCGAGCAGATCGTTGCCGATGCGGTCTTGTCTCCGCTTGCGCAAGCCGCTATCGCGCCCAGAATCACCGCGCCGGTAAAGGTTTTTTATGTGCAGCGAGGCACGCACGTAAAAAAAGGTGAGCTGCTCGCGCTGCTCGAGGATCGTGATCTTGCCGCGCAGGCGCTGGACAACAAGGGGCAGTACGAAGCCGCGCAGGCTGCGTTCGAAATGCAGACAAAGGCGCAGGTGCCTGAGGATTATCGGAAGGCGCAACTCGATCTTGCGCAGGCAACCGCGCAACTCAATCTTCAAAAAAGTATCGTAGCCTCGCGCAAGGAACTGCTCAAGGAAGGCGCAATTGCCGGACGGGATTACGACACGGCCGCTGCCGCGCTGGTGCAGGCTCAATCGGCGTACGACGTTGCGGCGAATCATGTAGCCTCGCTCGAGAAGATCAGCCGTCAAGCTCAGCTTCAGCAGGCGCAGGGGCAACTGTCGTCGGCCAAGGGTAAGTATCTTGGTGCTGAAGCTCTGGCGTCTTATGCGGAGATTCGCAGTCCCATTTCGGGCATTGTCACGGACAGGCCGCTCTTCGCAGGTGAAACCGCAGCCGCCGGCGCTGCGCTCGTCACTGTGATGGATACCTCCGCGCTGATTGCAAAGATTCACCTTTCGCAAAGCATGGCCCAGCGGCTGAAGGTAGGCGATCCCGCGTCAGTGTCGATCCCCGGAGCAGACGCGGCGACCCCGGCAAAGGTTTCCCTGATAAGCCCGGCACTCGATCCCGGCAGTCTGACTGTCGAAGTATGGGCGCGCATCGAGAACGTGGCAAGCCGCTACAAGGCAGGGACGCCAGTGAAGGTTTCGATCCGGGGACGCGTGGTCGAGAACGCGATCAAGATCCCACAGTCAGCCGTTTTCAACGCGCAGGATGGATCGAAGTTCGTCATGCTGGTCGGAGCCGACGGCCTCGCGCATAAGACAACCGTAACGACCGGCATCACCGATGGCTCCAACGTGCAGATCACCAGTGGGCTGAACCCCCAGCAGACCGTGATCACAACTGGCGCCTACGGTCTTGATGACGGCGCCGCAGTGAAGATCGGGGCAGCCGACGGAGACGAAAAGTGACGAATTCCTCCGCTTCGCGCAAAAGTTCGTTCTGGCTGGCACGATATCGCGGTCCTGTCTTCTTCTTCCTGATTGCGCTTTCGCTCGCAGGCATCTATGCGGCCAAGCAGGTGCCGGTGTCGGTTTTTCCGGAGACAAATTTTCCGCGCGTCGTAATCGGTGTGGATAACGGCGTGATGCCTGTTGAGCAGATGCAGGTGACGATCACGAAGCCGATCGAAGATGCCGTCAACTCGGTTCCCGGACTCGTTACGGTGCGCTCGACCACAAGCCGCGGTTCCGCCGAGGTGAGTCTCTTCTTCAACTGGAACGTGGACATGTACCGCACGCTCCAGCTTGTAGACGCAGCTATCGCAAAGGTGCGCCAGCAACTTCCTTCCACCGCGGTCATTACGACGAACCGCCTGACATTCGCAACATTTCCGATCCTGGGCTATAGCCTGACCTCCGACCGGCTCTCGCAGACCGAGCTCTGGGAGCTTGCGACCTATCAGCTGAAGCCTCCCTTGAATCGAGTCGCGGGCGTAAGCACGGTCACGGTGCAGGGCGGCAGGATTCCGGAGTTCCACATCGTCCCCAACATGGCCAGGCTGCAGGCCGCCGGAGTCACCATCCTCGATATTGTGAATGCGGTGCAGGCATCGAACATCATCGATTCGCCGGGACTATACGAAGTCCATCATCAGCTCATCCTGGGCCTCGTTGGCGCGCAGGCACATGACGCCGATGAGCTTGGCCGTATCGTTGTGAAGACAACTTCGTCCGGCGCTGTGGTGCGCATCTCCGATGTCGCAGCAGTCGGCAATGGTGTTATGCCCGTCTATACCACGGTTACAGCGAACGATCATCCTGCTGTACTCATCAATATTTCACGGCAGGCTTCAGGCAACACCGTGGCTGTTGCCGATGCGGTAGCAGCCCAGGTAGAGCAGCTTCGGAAAGCGCTGCCTGCGAATGTACGGCTCGAGCCTTACTACGATCAGTCGGAACTTGTGCGGGAGAGTGTGCGCAGCGTGCGCGATGCAATCCTTATCGGCCTTCTGCTTGCGGGCATCATTCTGTTTCTCTTCCTCGGGGATTGGACGTCCTCGCTTGTAGCCGCGCTCGTCATTCCGGTCACACTCGCCATCACTAGCCTGCTGTTGTGGCTGCTCGGCGAGAGCTTCAACCTAATGACGCTTGGAGGTCTTGCCGCCGCCATAGGCCTTGTGATCGATGACGCCATTGTCGTCGTTGAAAATATTGTCCTCCATCGTGACCGCGGGGAAACTCGAGCGCAGGCCGCGCGTCTTGCCTTGCACGAGATCACGGCACCCCTCATCGGCTCGACGATCACGCCCGTAGTCGTCTTTCTTCCTCTCATCTCCGTCACCGGCGTCACGGGCAGCTTCTTCCGTGCGCTCGCTATTACGATGACAGCCGCGCTGCTCACCTCGCTGCTGCTCGCACTCACATGGACCCCTGCGCTCAGCCTCGTATTCCTGCGCGAACGAGGCACAAAGTCGAGCGAGGCGCACGAGATACATGGCCTGTTGATGGCCCGTGTGCTCAAGTGGCACAGCCGGGGTCTGGAATGGTCGTTGCGTCGTCCCCATCTCCTGCTTGGATTCTGCTGCGTACTGATCGCCGGAACCTGGATGGGATATCAGGCGCTCGGTTCCGATCTCCTGCCCGAGATGGACGAGGGCGGCTTCGTCCTCGACTACATCATGCCGGCGGGCAGTTCGCTTACCGAGACCAACCGCGTGCTCGAGCATGTCGAGCATATTCTGCACAGCATGCCCGAAGTCGAAAGCACATCGCGCAGAACCGGTCTGCAGATGGGCCTCGCGGCAGTCACCGAGGCAAATACCGGAGATATCACGGTCAAGCTGCGGACAAAGCGTGGCCGCGGCATCGATGAGATTATCGCCGAGGCGCGCAGCCGAATTAAAACATCGGAGCCGCAGCTCGATGTTGAGTTTACCCAGGTACTGCAGGACATGATTGGCGATTTGTCGAACGCTCCTGAGCCGATTCAAATTAAGGTCTTTGCTAATGACCCCAAGCTGCTCGCCGACCTCGGCCCGCGCATCGCCGACGCGATCGGAAAAATTGCGGGTGTAGTCGATATCGAGGACGGAATCGAAAACACCATCAGCGGCCCTGCGACGAACTTTCAGATTGATCCCAGCGTTGCCGGCAGACTTGGATTCACTCCTGCCGAAGTTGCCGAAGATGCCACCTCGATCCTCGATGGCGTTACAGCAAACGATCCCGTCATCGCGAACGGACGTCCTTACACGGTGCGAGTACGGCTGGGCGACGAAACCCGACAGTCTCTCGACACGATTCAAAACGTGGTCTTCAACAGCGCCACAGGCAGGCTTGCCACGCTTGGCTCGCTTGCGCAGGTGACCGAGCTTCCGCCGCAGAACGAGATCAAGCGCGAAAACCTGCAGCAGCTCATCACCATTACTGCGAGACTCGAGGGCTCCGACCTTGGAACTGCAATCGCACGCGTGCAGCGCACTGTTGCCGCGATGCATCTGCCGCCCACGGTGCGGATCGAATACGGCGGCACCTACCAGGAGCAGCAGCAGTCCTTCCGCGAACTGCTGCGCGTCCTCGTGCTCTCGCTGGCGCTTGTCTTTGGCGTGCTGCTGGTGGAGTTTCGCAGTTTCTCGGCGCCGATCGCAATTCTTGCGTCCTCTCTCCTGTCGGTTTCCGGCGTGATTGCTGCGCTGCTGCTCACGCATACAACCTTCAATGTCGCATCGTTTATGGGACTCATCATGGTCATCGGCATCGTGGCGAAAAACGGCATTCTTCTGCTCGATGCTGACCAGAGATATCGCGCCGAAGGCGTGCCTGCACGCGAGGCGATGATGCATGCTGCACAGCGCCGCCTGCGTCCCATCTTGATGACCGCAACCGCTGCGATCTGCGGAATGCTTCCGCTCGCCTTTGCCCTCGGCGCCGGATCACAGATGCTGCAGCCGCTGGCCATCGCTGTCATCGGCGGCCTCGTCATCTCTATGGTTCTGAGCTTGATGATTACGCCCGTCGTCTTCTACATGCTCACGCGCAAGGCGGAACAGCACGCATAAAGGGCTCCGTAAATAATGAGAGCCGAACTGCGCAAATGTGTTTTTGATTGGCTCGATAGCCTTGCCAGTCAATACGAATATTCTTAATCCGCCTTAAGTGAAGCTGAAGGAAGAGCATCATCCATCATCACTGCCGGCAGTAAGACCGTGACCTCGGCACCGCCCTCCGCAGCATTCGCGATCTCGATCGATCCACTGGCCCGCTGGCATATCGCGCGGCAGATGGAAAGGCCAAGCCCGGTGCCGCCGCTCTTGCGGCTACGCGACGAATCGCCACGATAAAACGGCTCAAAGAGATGCGGCTGGTCTTCCTCTCGAATTCCCGCGCCCTCATCGCGCACCGTCAGGCAGATCGTTTTCCCCTTCTGTTCGAGCCGAATCCACACTGTTGCACGGTCGGCGCTGTGCTGCACCGCATTGGAAAGAATATTCGCGCAAAGCAGCATCGCGTCATCGCGATCGATGGCAACATAGGCATCGCCGCCCTCTGAGTGAAGGTCGAACCCGACCATCTTCAGTTCCGCGAAGGCTCTACTCTGTGTGACCGCATCCTCCAGCACTGAGATCAGGGAGCAGCGAGCGCTCGCCCTTCGGCTGCAATCCGTCTGTTCGAGCCGCGAGAGCGTAAGCATCTTCTGTACTGTGCTCTCAATTCGCGCAAAGTCATCCAGGCCTCGCGCCAGTCCTTGTTTATATTCCTCCACGCTCCGCTGCCGCATCGAGAGCAGCTGCAGCGATGACTTGACGATGGCAAGCTCCGTCTTGAGCTCATGCGCGGCATCGCTCGTAAACCGTCTCTGCTGTTGAAATGATGCCTCAAGCCGCGCCATTGCTTCTTCAAGCGCAACGACAAGAGGCTGCAGTTCCACCATAGACCGAGCGCTCTCCGGAGCCTGGAACAGCCAGTCGTTCGACGTGACCAGCCCTGCCTCGCGTGCCAACTCGTGAATCGGAGAAAGTTCCCTCCGCAGCATCCAGATCATTGCCGCCGCGGTGATCCCAAGCAGCAGAAGCGTGGCGACCGCCGCAAACCACACCGCCTCGAAGACGGCATGCCATATCCGTTTCGCAGGTTCTCCATAGACAATCGTGATCTCGTGCCGAAAGCCGCCGCCCGGCATGCCCGGATCGATGATCCTTACGCCGTGAAGCGTAACGAAGCGGTACCGCCGCGTGTCTACGGTTTCCTGTTGAAACACCGGTTCGCTCGCGGCCTGTTTTTCAAGCTGTGGCACCGTGCCCAGGGAGCCAAGGACTCTCCCTCGTTCGTCCTGCACGCGGAAGATCGCCGCTTTGCCCACCCGTGCGCTATGTAGATCCAACGCCACGTCGTCGCTCTCCGACTCCTGTATCGCTGACATCAGCGACTGCGCCGCGGCAAGCAGACCCGTATCGAAGGATTTCAATTGCATGCGGTGTTCGCGAATCGTGATTGCCCCGATTAACGCCGCCGCCGCGAGCAACTCCAGCAAAAGCACCGTGGCAACCAGATTTCGTGTGATGGACCGGGTCCGCAGGGTCACACCGAACTCTCCTCGCGGAGCCTGTAGCCCCTGTGGCGCAGCGTCTCGATCAGCGGTTCCGCTCCTGCTGTATTCAGCTTCCGCCGAAGATTCGAGATATGGGCCTCGATGACGTTGGAATGATGCTCCCAATCGAAATTGTAAAGATGTTCCAGCAATTCTTGTTTCGAGATAATAGCGCGCGGACGATGGATCAAATATTCCAGAATCCTGTACTCTGTGGGAGACAGATCGATCAGCCGCCCGCCACGGCTCACCGTTTGATGTACTGTGTTCAGTTCAAGACCGCAGACGCTCAATACGGGAGTAGCCACCCCATGCGACCGCCGAATCAGCGCCTTAACGCGTGCCAGCAGTTCTCCTAGATCGAACGGCTTGCTCAGGTAATCATCCGCTCCGGCATTCAGCAGTTCAACGATGGACTCTTTGCCCTCCTGCGCCGTAAGAATCAGAACCGGCGTATGCACCTTCGCCTGTCGCAGATCGCGAAGCACCCTCTGCCCGCTCTTGCCCGGAAGCATCAGGTCCAGCACGATCGCATCGTACACATCCTGCTCTGCAAACGCCGAACCGGCTTCACCATCGGACGCATGGTCGACTGCGAGTCCGGTTTCGCGCAGCGCGGCGACTATATTCTCCGCAAGCCGATCTTCATCTTCAACGAGAAGCACACGCATAATGAGGACTGGCTCAATTATCTCAATAGAGGCTCAAGACTGGCGCGGCCCGGTCGTCTCTGCATCCTCTTTCAAGAAGAGGTGCAGGCATGTCATCCCGAATAGTCGAACAATGTCATGAAGCTCGTTCAGCACGGCAGACCTAGATAGGCTCATGCAAAGCATGAGTCAGGAGATGGGATGCGAATGAGTCCATTAAAGAGTTTCCGTTGCTGCGGTGGCACAGCTCAAGCATGCCTTCTGCCTGCGGTGTTCCATCATACTATCGTTGGCCGGATTCTAACTGACCGACTATTCTGTTTATACGCTGTAGCAGTGTAATTCCGCTTCCATGCACATGCTTTCCATTGAACCCAATCGGAGCTAAAGAACTATGCCCAATTCCGTGTCTTGCCCTATGCTGACACGCAGGCGTTTTGCTCAACTTTCTGGAATGGCGGTCGGTTCACTCGCGTTGTCCGGTGTGGCGCGTTCTGACGCGGTGCCGGACGTGAGGATTGAAATTGCTCCATATACGTTGGAAGCTTCGCCGAAGCATCATGTTCGGACAGTAGCTTACAACGGACAAATTCCCGGTCCTTTATTTCGGATGCAGGAGGGAAAGCCTCAATCGGTTGAGATTCGGAACCTGACGAAAGATGCGGAGGTCGTGCACTGGCACGGCCTTTACTTGCCGTCTGAGATCGACGGGGCCATGGAAGAAGGCACGCCGATGATTGCGCCGGGGGCATCGACTCGCTATACCATGATTCCCAAGCCGGCAGGTTTCTGCTGGTATCACACGCACACATTTGCGGGGAAGGATCTCACCAAGGCGCAATACGGCGGTCTGCACGGCTTCCTGCTGATTGAACCCCGCGACAATCCTGCTGCCTACGATCGGGAGGTTTTCCTGGGACTCCATGACTGGAACGGGCAATTTCTGAGCAGCGACGACGGTTCCATGAAGCCGGCCTACGACCTGGCAACGATCAACGGCAAGGTGCTCGGCTCAGGAGATCCGGTAAAGGTCAAACAGGGCGAGCGGGTCATGATGCACATTCTCAATAGCAGCCCGACCGAGGTTCACTGGATTTCATTTTCAGGACACAGCTTTGACGTGGTAGCGCTGGATGGAAACCCGGTAGCCCAGGCCCAGACAGTTTCCATGCTTCGGCTCGCACCCGCGGAGCGCGTCTCTGCGATGGTCGAGATGAACAATCCCGGCGTGTGGGTTTTGGGAGAAGTCCGCAAACATATCCGGGCCCGCGGAATGGGCATTGTCATCGAATATGCCAACTCTTTCGGCAAGCCGGTGTGGACGCAGCCGGAGAATCTTGCGTGGAACTATCGCCAATTCGCAGCGGCAGGCGACGCTGTGCAACATCAGGAGGCGAAAGCAATCGAGCTGGTATTTGACTCCAAGTTCCAGGGGCACGGAAATGAAGAGCTCTGGCGTATCAACGGCTTGAGCTATCCCAAAAATTCGACTCCTGCCAACTCACCTGTTTTGCGGGCCGGACAACGATATCGTCTGGTAATGAAGAACAAAAGCATGGATGACCATCCCATGCATTTACACCGGCACACGTTCGAGGTCCGCCGGATCGAGGACAGCGATGAGATCGCCGGCCTGCGCAAGGATGTGGTATTTGTGCGCGCCGGCGAAACTGTAGAGGTCGAGTTTATGGCCGACAATCCCGGCAGGACGCTTTTCCACTGCCACCAGCAGGATCACATGGATCGAGGGTTCATGATGGTATTCAGCTATGCGTAATTCAACCCTCAAGCTCGCCGCCAATGCGGTTTTTCTGATTGCGATCTTTTTGTGCGCGCGATCCGCTGTGGCGCAAGGAAACTATGAGATACAGGTTTATGGAGCCGAAACCGTTGCGCCGAAGACCTTGATGATGGAATTGCACTCCAACTTCACCCCGGAAGGTCAGAAGTACTACATCGATGGCGTGATTCCGACTAATCACCAGGAGCATGAGACCCTCGAGCTCACCCAGGGCATTACAAGCTGGTCCGAAATCGGCTTCTATGTCTTCACCAGCGAACAGAACGGTCACGGAATTCAGTGGGTCGGAGACCATATACGTCCGCGTGTGCGTGCGCCCGATAGCTGGCATCTTCCCGTGGGTCTCAGTCTATCGACGGAGATCGGCTACCAGCGCGCCGCTTATTCGCCGGACACATGGACCTGGGAGATACGTCCCATCGTCGACAAAACTCTGGGACGGTGGTATTTCGCCTTCAACCCGGCTCTTGAACGTACTTTGCACGGTCCGGATGTGAAACAGGGGCTCGGATTCTCGCCAGGAGTTAAGGTCAGTTACGATTTTACCCGTGAGATAAGTGGTGGCCTTGAATACTACGCGGATTATGGGCGCATTGGAGCTTTCGATGCATTGCATGACCAGCAGCAGCAGATATTTGCCGTGACCGATTTGAACGTTTCGCCGAAGTGGGAAATCAACATCGGCATTGGTATGGGCTCTACAGCCGCAACGGATCAC
Organism: Edaphobacter sp.; assembly: GCA_035656355.1. Taxonomy (GTDB): domain Bacteria; phylum Acidobacteriota; class Terriglobia; order Terriglobales; family Acidobacteriaceae; genus Edaphobacter. Next base: position 1,274 of record DASRSR010000188.1, on the reverse strand, counting down.
GTGATCGTAAAAGGAATCCTCGGCAGGCGATTCGATTGGTCGAGGAAATCCGAGATCGACTGAAAACCCGGCTTAGGGGCTCGAGTAGTTTCCGGAAAGACAAATCAATGTAGAAATTTTGTTTTAGCGCCGACGAAAGAGAAAAAGCCCGGGTCCGCGTGACGCCAGGCATCCTCAACCTGGCGCTCGGCCTCGACCGCTCCTGCCAGGTCGCCCGATTGCCGAAGCACCTTGCTCAGTTGCAATGCGGCCAAAGGAATATAAGGCGAATCCGGTTCCAGTGCGCGATGATCGAGAACGCTGCGAAAATCCGCCGCTGCCTTGTCAAGATATCCGGCTTCCTGATCTGCGAGGCCGCGGTAATAGGCTGGAGCCAGCGCCAAAATGCTGCATGTGTCAAAAGGGCGAACCGTTTCGAGCGCCCGGATCGCAGCCTGCGGATTGTGTTTTTGCAATTGGATCGCAGCTTGCACCGACGGAAGCTCGGCATTATTCAGAATTGTGTCGAGCGGGGCTAGCGCGGCAGCCTTTGCCGCGGTGGATTCCGCGAGCGTGATGTTTCCGCTGCGACCAAGCGCCAGAGCCGCTAGAGCCAGGATGCTGGGATCGTCGGAAGCGAGCCGCAGTGCGTCGACGGATAACGTATGAGCCTCGCGTGGGTAGCCTAGGTCGGCTTCGAGAGTCGCTTCATCCACGTCGATTGTTGCTGCAAGCTCGGCGAATCCCTGGGCCAGGGCAGCCTCGCGGGCCTCAGAGAATAGCTTTCTCCCGAAGCTGATCTTTCCTTGATACATGACGACACGGGCTGCATCGTCCAGCAATTCGCTTTTCGCAGCGTTTCCATGCGACCAGCGGATATGCTCCTGCATTGCAGCTTCATCGTTTTGCAGAAAGGCGAGGATGAAACAGGACTGATGCAACATGGCGCTATCGCCTTTCCCGCTCAGCGCATTCCGGCACAGGAGGCGCAACTGCTCCAGTTCGCCGGTTTCAATGTACACACGCGCAAGTATCTGTAGAGATAGGGATGAGGCCGCATCCAACTGCACTGCGGTTTGCGCGACGCTTAAGGCATCTTCGGGCATCCCGAGGTCCGTATATTCGAGAGCCAGATTTTCATAGGGGGAGGCGTCGCGGGGATAGAGCGAGCGCCACAGGTTGTATGTTTCGATAGTTTGCTGAGTCTGTCCGGAAATGGAATAGTAGTGGGCCGCAATATAGAGGCGTTCACGGTCGGTGGTATGTTGCCGCAGGTCGAATGCTTTCTGGTAATA
>DASRSR010000187.1:0-11651 GCA_035656355.1 Edaphobacter sp. | reverse complement strand
AGCATGGATAAAGACAGCGTAGCCTCCAACAACGACGTATTTAACCGCGTTCGCGTTGAATGACGACAAGAGTTCTTTTAAGTTCTCGTCCATCGGCGGAATGGCCATATGCGCGGTAGCCCTCGATGCTCATTTGATAGCCCGCACGGATTCGCTCGCTTGCGGGAATGCTCTGCCAATAACGGTATTCTTCGTCCTTTGCATCCTGAAAGCTTGCGAGTTTGCGGACGGTCTTTTCCATAAAAGTGCCTATTCCATTGTACTAAGAAGCAATCTTTCACAGAGGGATAATAAAAAGGCCCCAGTGATCACTGGGGCCTTGCTTTGTGCCTAAGCGGTTTTGGTTTACAGACCCTTCTTCACGAGGAAGAGGATGAGGTCCTTGACACGGTTGGAGTAACCCCACTCGTTGTCGTACCAGCTGATAACCTTGCCGGTGTTGCCGATCACCTTAGTTAGCTTTGAGTCGAAGATGCTCGACAGCGGGTTGCCCTTGAAGTCGGAGCTGACCAGCTCTTCGCTGGTGTAGCCGAGGATGCCCTTCAGCTCGCCTTCAGCAGCTTTCTTGACCGCTTCATTGACAGCAGCAACCGAGAGCGGCTTTTCGGACACGAAGGTAAGGTCCACCACGGAGACGTTCGGGGTAGGGACGCGGACCGCGAAGCCGTCCAGCTTGCCATCCATCTCCGGGATAACGAGCTTCAGAGCCTTGGCTGCGCCGGTGCTCGACGGAATCATTGAGAGAGCAGCGGCGCGTGCGCGGCGCAGGTCCTTGTGCGGCGTATCGAGGATCACCTGATCGTTGGTGTAGCTGTGGATGGTGGTCATGATGCCGCTGGCAATGCCGAAGGTCTCATGCAGCACCTTTACGACGGGCGCGAGGCAGTTCGTGGTGCAGGAAGCGTTCGAGATCACATTGTGCTTCGCTGCATCGTACTTCTTCTCGTTGACGCCGAGAACGATAGTGATGTCCTCGTTGCTGGCCGGGGCCGAGATGATGACCTTCTTTACCGTGGAACCGAGGTGCGCCTTTGCCTTGGTCGCGTCAGTGAAGAATCCTGTGGACTCAACAACAACCTGTGCGCCAACGCTGGCCCAGTCCAACTTGGCCGGATCGCGCTCGGCGAAGACCTTAATTTTTTTGCCATCGACGGAGATGAAGTCGTCGCCGTGTTTAATATCGTGGGGCAGGTTTCCCAGAATGGAGTCGTACTTCAGCAGGTGGGCCAGCGTCGCCGGCGTGGTCAGGTCGTTTACGGCTACAAATTCGATTTCAGGATTGTCGAGGGCGCTGCGGAAGACGTTGCGTCCAATGCGGCCGAAGCCGTTGATACCTACCTTTACTGCCATGTCTACGGTTGCTCCTTATTTTGTTCGTAGTGCGCCGGTGAAGCGCGTTATTTGTGAGTTGACTCAAGGCATTTGCTAATTTCAGGTGCGCGAAGACCGTATGCACCCCATCAAAACGGAATGTTAACACCATCGTCTACCAGGAGCAAATGACGGCATTGCAGGTTTCAGTCAATTTGGCGCTATATAGATAGAAATTTGCGGGCAGCTTTCGGGGTGTGTTACAAGCGTGACATGCGCGAACTGCGCGATTGGATGCGCGAAAAAATGAGACGACGCCCTCGACGTGGACCGAATGAATCGGAGTCCACGGGCAAGAGCGGGCAGGAACTGCCCGCAAATCAACCTGCTCCCCTGAGACCTGCCTATCCGGAGCCTGTTCCGGCGCATACGCCCGAGTCTCCGATAGAACCTGAGAGTGCTTCCGAGCAGGCCTCTGAACCGTTGCAAGCCCCTGTTATCGAAGAAGCGGTCGCTGCGCCTGAGCAAAAACTTGTTATCGAGACACAGCCGGAGAACCAGGCTGCTCCTCCACCGGCACAGCTCGCGGCAAAGTCGCCGAAAGGTTATGTGGTGCTGGCTATCGGTCTGCCCGGATCAGGTAAGACGACCTGGTACAAGCGACGCGGTGTAACTCCGCTTTCGAGCGATCTGCTGCGGACCCTGCTCTTCGACGATATTGCGGAACAGCGTTACCAGGGACTTGTGTTTTCCACTCTGCGCAGCCTTCTGCGCGCGCGGCTGATTGCCAAGATGCCGTGGAACTATGTGGATGCGACGAATCTCTCTCCGCACGAACGGCGGCAGTGGATCAAAATGGCCAAGAGCTTTGGCTATCAGGTGCAGGCTGTCTTCTTCGACGTTCCGTTTGAGGTTTGCATGGAGCGGAACCGGAAGCGCGAACGCGTGGTTACTGACGAGATGATGCAGAAGATGGCTGAGCGTCTGCGTCCGCCCACGTTCAAAGAAGGCTTCGATAAGATTACGGTCGTTCGCGTCAAAGGCCATGCTGGTTCCGGTGCAGCGGCTGAGGCTGCTTCAGAAACGACGGAGTAATCACCCAGGCAAGACGGGGCAAAATCTATCGAGAATAGAGGAGCCATGGCCGCGGTTGGCGTCGAGTTCGCGCAGGTGAGCTACACGCTTCCCGCAGGCGCGAGCCGGAATCGCGGCCGCACTTTGCTGCGCAATATTTCGCTGGAGCTGAAGCCGGGAACGACAACCGCAGTTCTGGGACGCAGCGGTTCAGGCAAGACGACGTTGCTGCGCATGGTCAATGGCCTTGTGCTGCCGACTTCAGGCGAGGTGCGCGTCGATGGGAAATCGACTGCTTCCTGCAATCCAATCGAGCTTCGACGCAGAATCGGCTACGTGATTCAGGAGACAGGCCTGTTTCCGCACATGACGATAGAGCGGAATGCTGGCATGGCGCTGGAACTTGCCGGACGTTCGCGGGCGGAGATTGCCGAGTGCGCAGCTCAGGCGCTGACTCTTACGGGCCTCGATTATGCCGAGTTTCGTGGGCGATATCCGTGGCAGCTCTCCGGCGGACAGCGGCAGCGAGTCGGTCTCGCCCGAGCGCTGACGATGGAGCCGGAGATTCTGCTGATGGATGAACCTTTCGGCGCGCTCGATCCGCTGACGCGCGCAGAGATGCAGACCATGCTGCGACGGCTTCTTGAGCGAGTTGGCAAGACTGTTCTTCTGGTGACACACGATCTGGACGAGGCACTCTATCTGGCACAAAGAGTCATCTTTCTGGCCGAAGGTGAGGTTGTCGCAGACCTGCAAACCGATGAGGTTATGACGTCGGAAAACCCTCATGTAAAAGATTATGTTTCGGCCGTACATCGGGCGGTGCAGGCTTGATTGGGTTTCTCGAAACGCATGGCTGGGAGATTGGCCGACTGACTTTTGAGCATCTCTGGCTGACTCTTTTTGCCATGTTGCTGGCAACAGGAATCGGTCTTCCGCTGGGAGTCATCTTGACTCGAAAGCCTGCACTGGCAAAACCGGTGATTGGCTTTGCCAATGTTGTGCAGACCATTCCGAGTCTGGCTTTATTCGGGCTGTTATTGCCGGTTCCATGGCTGGGAGAGAATGCGGCAAGGCTGGCGATTCTGGCGCTGACTGGATATGCGCTGTTGCCGATTCTGCGCAATACCTATGCTGGGATTGGGAGCATAGACGCTTCGCTTGGAGATGTGGCGAATGCGTTGGGCATGACTTCGTGGCAGCGACTGTGGAAGGTGGAGATGCCGCTTGCAGCCAGCGTCATTCTGGCCGGATTGCGCACAGCGATGGTGACCTGCGTAGGCGTTGCGACGATTGCGGCGGCGATTGGAGCGGGAGGTCTGGGAGAGCTGATCTTTCGCGGGGTTGCAAGCGTGGATAACGGGCTCGTTCTTGCCGGTGCGGTTCCGGCAGCGCTGCTGGCTTTAATTGCCGATGCAGCGCTGGGATGGCTTGAAAAACGGTTCACCGTGAGGCGGGTATGACGGGTACCCCCCTCCCCCCGTACTTAAGTACCAAAGTCTTCAAAATAAGATGTTTAAGTCTGGATCGAGTACGAGACTTTAGATGGGTACGATGCGTCGGAAGACGGGCTTGGGGGCTGTTAGAGCCAAGGGTTTGTCAAGTTAAGGGGACCTGTTTCCGGCGATCGATTGTGGTACTGGTGGCGGTACTGCTGTCCGGATTTCTGATTTTGGGGTGTGCGCCGCCGCGATCTTCGCGAATCGTGATTGGGGCTAAGAATTTTACTGAGCAGGTAGTTCTGGGCGAGCTAGTCGCGCAGGAGATTGAGGCGGTTACAGGAGAGAAGGTTGATCGGAAGTTTTATCTGGCTGGAAGCTATATCTGTCAGCAGGCGCTGGTGAGTGGGCGCATTGACGGCTATGTGGAGTACACGGGAACGGCGCTGACCGCGATTCTGAAGCAGCCGCTGCCGCCGGTGGGCCAGCGCGATGAACATTCCGTCTTCGAGACGGTGCAGCGACTGTACGCGAAGCGTTACGGCGTGCGCGTGGAGCCGGGGCTGGGATTTGAAAATACGTTTGCCATGGTGGTGCGGGGAGACGATGCCCGGCGGCTGGGATTGAAGACCATCTCGGACGTGGCGAAGGTTGCACCGCAGTGGAGACTGGGTGTCGGGTACGAGTTCGAGGAGCGACCTGACGGGTTACGCGGTCTTGAAGCGACGTATGGGCTGCACTTTCGAGAAGCGCCCAGAGTGATGGACCTGGGGCTGCTGTATCGTGCGCTGGCGGCGAGACAGGTGGACATGGTGGCAGGGAACTCGACCGATGGGCCGATTCAGGCGATGGGGCTTACCGTGTTGCAGGATGACAAGCATTACTTTCCGCCGTACGAAGCGGTTCCGCTGATGAGGGAAGATTCGCTGCGTCGGCATCCGGGAATTCAGGTGGCAATGGATCGGCTTGCGGGCAAGGTAAGCGTCGATGAGATTCGAGCGATGAACTTCGCGGTGGATTCAGAGCATAAAGATGTGGGGGAAGTAGTGAGGACGTTTCGGAAGAGGAAAGGGCTTTGAAGAAGGTGTGCAGGTGAGCGACGGCTACGAAATTTTCTGGACGCATTAGGATCGCTGTGTTGCTATAACCAGTCCTATAATTGGCCCAAATGGATGGTCGCCTCAAAGTAGCCACGCGCTGGGTTGTAGTGCTGCTCACCTTGTCTGCGACCAGCCTAATACTCTTTATCTTCCTCATGGGCTTCATGCTTTGGCCGGATCGATCCCTAGTTGCAGCTTTTACGGCTATTGGCATCCATCCGCGTGCAACAATCGAGGCTGCGCACCGACTCGATTTCTTTCTTGCGGCCCTGTTCTGGGTTATGCCACCCGCATTCGCCATCGGTTTCGCAGCGCGGCAACCTCAGCGCAGGTCCCTTAGCCTTGGTCTCTCAATTTCGGTCCTTCTCTTCGCGACTGTCTGCTTCATCTGGGGGCGACAAGACAGTTCGGCATCAATGGAGTGGATCGCCCTCATCGCTGGCACCATCGTGCTGAGCGCGGTGGTCTTCTCATTCTTCCAATTGAAGTTCTATCGCTCTCTGACAATTGTGAACTTCATCGCCATCCTGCTTCTCTTCGCTCCGTCAATAATCGCTTTGTCTCGCAGGACAAGGACAATACCGGAACCAAAAGAGCTGTGGTCCACAACGCTACAGCAGGAACAATGGCAGTCCATGAACACCGGCTCAGAATACGCAGCAACTAGGCAGGTCGCCTTTGCAGGCGATCGTGTCATCGCTGTATTTGACACCGGCTTTGGACCATCTCAACCATCTAAAGACAAGTGGCCGGTCTCCGCCTATCGACTAATATCTTTGGATTTAAAGACAGGGACGAAGCTCAAGGAGATCACCATTGCCGGTCGCTGGGGCTCAATGCCATACATCTATCCCACGCAAGAAGGCTTTATCGATGTGCAGAGCAATCCTCCACGCATCCTCAATCAAGACTTAGTGCCGGTCACAGATACGTCTCCTACAGCGCCAGCGAACCGAACTACAACCCAGAAACGTCGGGAGTGTGGTAGTGCCAACTGTGATCCACTCACATACTTTCTTGGAAAGAACACGGTACAACTGCGGCAGAAACATTTTCAAGTCGTGGATAGTATGGGACAGGTTCTCAGCGGTGGCAACCTGGTCGAGCGGGGAGCCTTCGCCGGAGCCAGTGCAGACGGCCATCGCTTCGCCATTCAATCTAGCTACACCGAAGGCGATCCAGACTTTGTAGTGTACGAGTACTTCACGATCTACGATGCTGCGAATGGAAATGTGCTCTCAGCTATTCACATGAAGAACCTTCCAGCGCGTCAATCATGGTCAGCCTTCTCGTCCGACGGTCGATACTTTGTTGCAGGAAATCCAAACAAATTGACGATGTATGAACTGCCTTAGCGGGTTACGCATGATCCAGACGAATGGATGCATCACCATTCGGTAAGATTGGTACCCGTAAGTCTCCTTATTGTCAGACAAGCAAGCCATCCTTGTGGATGGCCTGTCCTGATTTTGTGCGGGAGTTTCTTAACTGAGTTCGGTGAGGGCGAAGGAAGATGGAGCGGATTGTGATGGGTTGAGCTGGTCCTGTCTGAGCTTATGGAGAGAAGCCATATGAAGCAGGATGGCTATGGGGACAAGAAAGACAGGCACGATGACCAGAGGGTATTGGGTGATGAGTTCGTTCGGGTGGTTGCGGGCGAGAAGTTGAACGGGAGAGGGTGAGGTAAGGAAGCCGGTCGTGAGGGCGACGGCCAGATCAGCGAGTCCAAGGAAGTTCCATCGGCGCAGGAGCCTGTCCGCATTGGGCGACTTGCGGATCACAGCGAGGGCAACGGAGGGTGCGGCGAGGCCGACGAGGACATCTCCTACACCGGCGGGTATCGCGAAGGCGGCGGGAAGCTTATTCATCGCATAGAGGATGAGAAAGACGACGCCCAGAACGCGGTAGAGCTGGATGCCAACCAGCCATTGTTGCGGTATCGCTTCGACGGCGCGGCGGAAGGGTTGCCAGAAGAAAAATAACAGAAGGACAAGCGCAATTGGGGCAAGCAGGCCGAATTGGATAAGTGGAACGTTTGAGGGCCTATGGTATAGGCCGAGGCGAGCGGGGATATCTGCGGCTGTATAGAGGACAGTGAGGAGGGCGATGGTGGCCCAAACCGCTTTGACGCGATCGCGGGCGGCCCAGTTGGCGATGCGGAGAGCGCGGTTGGAACCGAAGACGAGAGCGGCGACGGTCGCTACAGTTCCGAAGAGCATGTAGGGAGCTAAGAAGGAAGGGATGGCTGGGTTCACGGCGAGTCTCCTTGGAAAGCTGACCTAATAGATGTAGATACATCTAATCGTGATGCACTTTTTCTCTGATCTCCGATGAAGTGTTATAGGTGTAGATACAGATATGAGTGCGGTGCGTAAGAACACGAAGAGGCGGGGAGCGATTGCGCTGCCTTGCCTGTGCGCGAATCTACGGCGAGCGGCGCGGGTGGTGACGCAGATGTATGACGAGGCGCTTCGGCCAAGCGGACTTCGTGCACCGCAGTTTGCTTTGCTACAGGCATTGAGCCTGGCGCCGGGGATCTCTCAGAAAGGTCTGGCGCGGGTGCTTGCGTTTGACAGCACGACGCTGACCAGGACATTAGACCTGATGCGCAAAAAAAGTTGGGTACGCAGCGAGATCGGCGAGGACCGGCGCGAGCTTCGGCTTTTTCTTACGGAAGGCGGTCTGGAGGAGTATAAGCACGCTATGCCTTACTGGCAGTTAGCGCAAAAACGTCTAAAGGCTGAACTGGGAGAAGCGGGCTGGAGCGAGATTGAGCGCGCTTCCATGCGCGTTGCCGATTTAGCAGCATTGAGGGAGGGTTGAGGATTTATGGTTGAACCGTGGCTGCGGGGGACGCTGACAGAAGTTGATGCTGTGCAAAGGGCGGTGTTGCACGCACTGGAACTGGCGCGCGAGGATACCGAACGATGGATTGCAGATCTGAGTGATGCGGAGATGGAAACGGAGCCGCTGCAACTGCCGTCGATTGGGCGGCAGATGCGGCACATGGTCCGCAGCCTGGACCGCCTGTTGACCTATGCCGAAGGCCGGGTACTCTCTGCAGAGCAGATGGAAGCGCTGAAGTCGGAACCGGAGGCCAGTGCTTCGCGGCAGGCACTATTGACGGAGTTTCAGGAGGGCATTGCGTCGGCGATGAAACGCGTTCGCGCGTTTGTGCCGGAGAGCTACGGAGAAGCGCGCGGGGTTGGCCGCAAGATGCTGCCGACGACAGTGGCCGGGCTGCTGGTGCATTGTGCCGACCACACCCAGCGCCATACCGGCCAGCTCGTTACTACGGCTAAAGTACTGATGGAGATCAGGAAAGATGTGGTTCAACTCAATGGAGCTTCCCTCGGCGGCTAAAGCCGCGTGGCTTTTATAGCTGTTTATGGACGGGCTAAAGAGGGTGTCGAAAAAGTTGGTTATGGCGGGACAGAATGCCCGGGGCTAAAGCCCCATGCAAACAAGCTGTTTATGGCACGGCTGAAGCCGTGCCCTTAACGAAGCTAGGTTTTCAATACCCTCTAGTCCATCCCATTTCAGAAGCGAACTCCGTGCAGGTAAACTCCATTATCTTCAAAAGATTAGTTAACAGATGTTCTCTTGGGAATCGCGTCAAAAAGCGCTGACCGGGGTTTTACCGGAGGGAGGTTCTATGAAGCGTCGCTTCCGGTTGATTCCGTTGCTGATGGGGACGATGGCATGTTGCGCCTTGATGCAGGGACAACAAAGTGCACCATCGTTGCAACGTCGCGGTGCGGACGAGTTTCCCGTTATCCATACGGAGGCCCGTCTGGTGGTGCTGGATATTGTCGTCACCGATGGGCAGGGGCATCCTGTAACCGGGCTGAAGCCGGGTGACTTTAAGCTATTTGAGGATGGCAGGCCGCAGACGCTGAAGAGTTTTGAGGAGCATGCACCGGCTGATCCCGCGACGGCGGCACGTGCAATGGCAGCGATGTCGGCCAAACTGCCGCCAAATACCTTTACCAATTACACGCCGGTTGCTGCGAGCGGAGCGGCAAATATTATTCTCCTGGATGCGCTGGATACTCCGGTAGAGGCGCAGATGTATCTGCGTGAGCAGATGATCGACTATATGAAGACGGTGCCGCCGGGGATGCCGATTGCCATCTTTCAACTGGATACACAGATGCACATGGTTCAGGGCCTGACGACAGACCCTGCAGAACTGCGCGCGGCGGTGAATGGGAAGCGTGATCGCCCGGTGCTGTCGCCGCTGCTCGGAGGCCCGGCTACTCCCGGCTATGTGCGAGAGCGGATGCGCCGCGACATTCTGACCCAGGCGTTGCAGGGACTGGCGCGTTATCTGGCGGCATTTCCGGGACGCAAGAATCTCATCTGGTTTACCGGAGCATTGCCTATCAGCTTGTATGGAGATGGGCCGTTGAGTCCATTTCCGGACGTCACCAGCTTTCTTGAAGAGTTCAACAAGACGACCGATGTGCTGACGCTGAACCGCATTGCTGTGTATCCAATTGACGCGCGAGGCTTGCGGGTCGATCCGCGCTTTTCCGCCGCTAACAGCGGAATAGGGCGGGGAAGAGGCGATGGGTTTACGCGTAGAGCGTTTCAGCAGGGTTATCTTGATGATGTAGCTGCGACAACTGGCGGAAAGGCTTTTTACAACACCAATGGATTGAAGAACACCATTGCCGAGATTGTCGATACGGGGTCGCACTACTACACGGTTTCGTATACGCCGACGAATTCTAACTGGGACGGCAAATATCGAAGGCTGAAGGTGACGACGGTGCGCGAGGGATTGCATCTGCAATATCGCAAGGGCTACTACGCGCGGGTCGATGAGCGGGCGAGACAGCAGCACATTGCGGCCAATGCGGAAGGACAGGCGGGTGCAGACGACGCCGCGATGCAGGCCTCGATGCAGATGGGCGCAGTAGCGCCGACGCAGATTGGGTTTGCCGCGAAGATAACTCCGGCGGAAACAGTGACCAAGGACGCGGCGAATGCGCCGGCTGGCAAGGGCAATTACCTGAGCGAGAAGCTGAGAAAGAAGGGATATCGGAACTACGCCATTCGCTACGCCATTAATGCAAATGATCTGCAATTGATGCCGACGCCGGATCTGACGGCTTACCATGGCCGCATCCAACTGGTGGCCGTGCTGTATGACAGTCAGGGGCAAAGGATGAACTCCGATATGGGGGAGCTTCCGCTCGATATCGATAAGGCGACTTATGAACAGGTTGAGCGGAGTGGGCTGGTGACCGGTATGACGATTGCAGTGCCTGTCAAAGGAGATTACTTCCTGAGGCTTGGCGTGCGCGATATGCAGACTGGCCGCATCGGCGCGCTGGAGGTTCCGATGGACAGAGTGAAGGCGGGGAGCTGATGCTGGTATAAGGGGCCTTTGGCCCTGGGGGCCTGCGGTCGAGATGACGTAGGTTATTGGAGGTAGGTATTAGTCCTGCTCGCGCTAAACTAGGTACATGCTTGATGAAGCCAGCTTTCGTCGCGAATCTGATCGCGCCCTTGAATCGCTTAAGCAGTCCCTTATTGCTGCCGAGGAAGACTGTGAGTCCTTTGAGGCGGAAGAGAACAATGGCGTTCTCAATATCCTGTTTGAAGATGGCAGCGGCAAATTTGTGCTGACGCCCAACACGCCGGTCCGCCAGCTATGGATTTCCGCTACTTCTACCAGCTTCAAGCTGGAGTGGTCGGAGTCGGCTAAGGCATTTGTTCTACCTAAGACAGGGGAGGACCTGAAGACGCTGACTCAGCGGCTGTTGCGGGAGCATCTTAACGATCCATCGATCACGCTGAACTAACGGTAAATTCGCATCCTGCGATTGCTGTGCCGCGTCTAAATGCAATACGGCCTTTCGCTGAATTCTGCCCGGCCCATTTTGTTCGATTTAAAATGATTCCGAATGTTCAATCGACTTAGACCGCTGTTTCCATACCTGAGGCGATACTGGAAGAGCCTGGCCTGGGGCGGCGTTGCCGTCATTTTTTATAACGTTACCAAGATACTGATTCCGCTGGTTATTGGCAGCGCGATCGACGATATGCAGCACGGCCTCACGGAGGCCAAGGTTGTGCACCATGCGGCGCGCCTTATTGGGATCGCTGTGGTTGCCGCGATCTTCCTCTATATCACCCGTGAAGTGATCATCGGAGCTTCGCGCGACATTGAGTACGACCTTCGCAACGATCTGTTCGCCAATCTTGAGCGCCAGTCGGCCAGCTACTACCATACGCATCGCACCGGCGACATTATGGCGCGAACAACCAACGACCTGAGTGCTGTGCGCCAACTGCTTGGTCCGGCGATTATGTACAGCGCAAACACGCTGGTGTTTACAGCGGCAGCGTTGCCGTTCATGACTCGGATTAGCCCGAAGCTCACGTTGTGTGCATTTGTTCCGCTGCCTATCGCTTCGGTACTGGTGCAGTACTTCGGCGCACGGATTCATAAGAGGTTTGAGCGGATTCAGGCAATGTTCTCCGATATCTCGGCCAAGGCACAGGAGAACTTCTCGGGTGCGCGCCTTATTCGCGCTTTTGTGCAGGAAGAGGCGGAGATCACCTCCTTCGAGATTGCCAACAAGGAGTACATTCGCCGCAGTCTTTTGCTGGTGCGTTTGATGGCGATGTTGTGGCCGACGCTGGAGTTTGTTCTTGGCCTGTCGCTGATGATTACGCTGTTGGTGGGCGGGCATGAGGTTGTCGAGCACCGTAT
>DASRSR010000186.1:0-2425 GCA_035656355.1 Edaphobacter sp. | reverse complement strand
CCGAGGAGATGAGTCTGCTGTTCCTGATCTCCGACACCGATGGTGAAAGGCTGGCATTGCGGCGCACTGCGGATGGTAGCTGGAAGGCCGGGCGGCATGTCTATTCGGGTGAGCGGCTGCTGTCGATTCTGGAAAGCGAGCCGGAGCGGCTGAGCCCGAATGCGCTGCTGCGCCCGGTGTTTCAGGACACGATTTTGCCGACGGCAGCCTATGTGGGTGGCCCATCGGAGATTGCCTACTTTGCCCAGAGCGCAGTGATCTATGAGGCAGTTCTGGGAAGGATTACGCCGGTATTAACGCGGTTGAGCGCAACATTGCTGGAGCCTGCAATTGCGAATGTCATGGCGATGCATGAACTTCAATTGCCGGATGCGATGACCAGTGCCGAAGAGCTGGCTCTGCGACTGGGTGCAAGAGCGATGCCGATTGAGCAGAAGCGGAGGCTCGCGGCGGCGGGGAACGCTCTGGATGAGGCTCTGACCGCAGCCGAAGAATATATGGGCGGAATGGACGCTTCGCTGGGGCGCACGGCAGCGGTTTCGGGATCGAAGATGCGGTACCAGATGAATCGATTGCGGCGGATGGCAGCAGACTTTGAGGTGCAGAAAGAGGCCAGCCTGAAAAAGCATGCACAGGCGATTACGCTGAATCTATTTCCTGATGGACATCCGCAAGAGCGTGTTGTGGCCGGCGTATGGTTCCTGGCGCGGCATGGCGAGGGGTTGATCGATCGTCTAGTGACTGAAGCGGCGAATCTTTGTCCGGGCCATGTTGTCATCCGGGTCTGAACCGTGCCGCGGGTTCGTTCTAATGACAGAGAAAGAAGAGATCGAGCGGCGCGTGAGCGGCCCGTCAGCTCCACTGAATGAGTGGATTCAGAGTTGCGCTGTTGATGCCGGGTTTGACACGGCTGGGATTACGGCGGTTTGCGGCGTGGAAAGCAAATCTGGCGGGGTGGATGCCGCACGCTTTCAAGAATGGGTGGATGCCGGCCGAGCCGGAGAGATGGAGTATCTGAAGCGCAGAAATGAGCAGGGGGTTTTGCTGCGCAGCGGCATCGAGGTGGCAATGCCATGGGCGCGTTCGGTAGTGGTTTGCGCGGTGAATTACAACGCAGACGCACCACGTTCAATTGATCCGGCTGGACATGAGAGAGGTTGGATTGCTCGCTATGCCTGGAGTGGCAGGATCACCCAGAATGAGGCTGGCGAGACGCGGCTCGAGCCCTCGGATTATCACGATGAGATGCTGAACCGGCTGCGACGCGTAGAGGCGGCGCTGCGCGAACGGTACGGATGTGAGACGAAGTGTTATGTCGATACCGGACCGCTGGTGGAGCGGGTTTCGGCAACAAAAGCGGGCATAGGATGGGTGGGAAAGAATACCTGCATTTTGAATCAGAAGCTGGGATCATGGCTGCTGCTGGGAGTGATTGTGACTTCGCTGGAGGTCGACGAAGAAAATGCATTTCAAGTTGCCGACCGGTGCGGTAGTTGTACGCGCTGCATTGATGCGTGCCCGACGGAAGCATTGATTGCGCCGCGTCAGATGGATGCTTCGCGCTGTATCTCGTATCTGACGATTGAGAAGAAGGGGACAATTGGTGAAGAATTTCGCGAGTTGATGGGCCGACAGGTCTTTGGGTGCGATATTTGTCAGGACGTCTGTCCCTGGAATCGGAAGGCCCCGGTAGCCGTGAAAGAGGGGATGCTGACGCGGCGGGAGTTGATCAATCCGGCGCTGGAGTGGCTGGCAAAAATGGATGCGGCGGAGTTCCGGCGATGGTTTAAAGGTTCTCCACTGGAGCGGACACGGAAGAAGCGGCTGCATCGGAATGTAGCGATTGCGATGGGCAACAGCGGCCAGACACAGTTCGTGCCTCAACTGGAAGAGTGGAGTTCAGGCGAGGACGAGGTGCTGGCGGAGAGCGCGCAGTGGGCACTGCAACGGATTCGCACCTTGGCTGATAGCGATTGAAGGGCGGTGAAGCTCTGCTAGCATCGAATGCAGTAGCCGCTTTTTGCGAGCTGCTGCAACTTTGCTATGGCCGCGAGCGTACCTGAAAAATCCGCTCTGCCGGAGACGGCGGATGCGAGCGAACAGAGAAAGGTCGAGGCACCGCCGAAACCGATTGAAGACGTGCGGCCAGTGGTCCGGGAGACTGGATTTTGGGCGCAGATTATAGCGTTGATCCATTACCTGATGCGAACGGAGGTGCACACTTATGCATTTAGTGTGGCGGCCAATGCGATTCTGTCGTTGTTTCCGTTTATCGTCCTGATGCTGACGATTTGCCGCGGGGTATTCCACTCCCGTTCGATGGAGAAGGTAGTCTCCGAGATGATGATGAACTTTCTGCCGACGGGACAGGAGTTTGTGATGCGCAATATGCAGCTGCTGGCCCATCCGCATAAAGGTGTGGAGG
>DASRSR010000185.1:0-10133 GCA_035656355.1 Edaphobacter sp. | reverse complement strand
ACTTCGCGCGTATCCTCTCGCTTACAGTTCGTCTTTATGCCAACATGTTCGCCGGGGACCTGCTGACCATCGCCTTCTTTTCGCTGATTCCGATCGGCGTGCCGCTGGTCTTCCTCGGCCTTCACCTTGGCGTTGCCGTCGTTCAGGCTTACGTCTTCTTCCTGCTGGCTGCCATCTATCTGTCGCTGGCAGTCGCGCAGGATCATTAGTGCTTCGCACTACCCAGGGCTAAAGCCCTGGGCTACCGGATTTTGACTTTGTCGCGAGGGGCCTCCCTCTTCGCGGCAGCAACAACGCCGTTCAGCGTGAGGGTGCCAGCACGGTGAGCATCAACCACCCACTGGCGGCGTATCTGACGGGAGACAGGAGCACCACAATGCAGAAGTTGCAATACATGTTTATGACGTTGGCCGCGCTGCTGCTCGCAACGCCGGCTTTTGCGCAAACCGCCGCAAGCCCGAGCACCTGGTACGTCTCGATTGGTGCCGGTCTGGGTATGGCCATCGCCGCCGGTCTTTGCGGCATCGGTCAGGGCAAGGCGACCGCCTCCGCCACCGAAGCACTCGCCCGCAACCCCGGCGCACGCCCCGGAATCTTCATCTTCCTGATTCTCGGTCTTGCCTTTATCGAGTCGCTGGCGCTGTTCACCTTCGTTATCATCTTCCTGAAGGTCAAACCCTAGCCTTCATAGAAGTAGCCGCATTAAGAAGCCCCTGCCTCTGCGCAGGGGCTTCGCATTAGAGCAAGCATATTCGTTGTGAACGAAGCTCGAACTACGTCATCTCGACCGAAGCCTGAGCGAGCGGCGCGAGCACATCAGGCGAGTGGAGAGATCCCTGTATTTCTACCTATTGTTGGACAACCCAAGCAGTTACAATCGACTTGCGTTGTCCATGAGATCAATTCCTCCCCGGAAGCAATTCGCCACCGCCGTCCTGCTCCTCGTTAGCGGAACCGGATTGTTCGCTCAAAATCCTCCTCGTACTCTTCAACCTGCACAAGCTCCCTCTTCTACACTTCCTGCGAAACCACTTCCCGCCCCATCACCCCGCACGCTCATCCTGCTCGACCCCGCCCATGGGGGTCCGGACTCCGGAGCACGTCTCTCCGACAACCAGAACGAAAAAAACGTCACCCTGGCTTTCAATAACCGCCTCCGCGCTCTGCTCTCGGCTGCAAACTTCGCTGTCATCTCCACTCGCACTTCCGACCCTTCCACAGCCTTCACAACCGACCAGCGTGCCGAGATCGCCAACCACGATCACCCTGCTCTCTGCCTTGTCCTGCACGCCACAGGCAGCGGCTCCGGAGTTCATCTCTTTACCTCTACCCTTGCTCCCTCACGCCAATCACATAACCTCCGATGGGATAAAGCGCAGGCTCCTTCCGTTGCTGTTAGTCGCGATCTCGCCAGGCGCATTGGTGCAGCTCTCCTTCAGGCGAAGCTTCCTGTGCTGCTCAATCAGGCTTCCGTTCCGCCCGTAGATAACCTGACTTGCCCCGCCATCGCAATCGAACTGGCTCCGCTGCCTCAGCCCGGTGCCGCCCCCGTCTCCAATCCTGATTATCAACAGCGAGTTGCCCAGGCTATCGTTACGGCACTCACACAATGGCGCGATGGCAACGCCGCCACGGAGCTTATCCAATGATTCCCCGTTACCAGCGCATCCTCTTCTGGAGCCTCGTCGGCGGAATCTTCCTCATGGCCGCATTTCTGATTCACGGCTGCCGCCAGGCCCACAAGCGACTCACCGCGCTTAACGATGCCACTCCAATCGCTGCGCCTACCAGTACCAGCACGCAGCAGATCACCCTTTATCTCGCCAACGATGCCGATGGCTCCATCGCCGCTGAGGAGCGACAGGTCGCCCTTCCTCAAGACCCGACGCTTCGCGCTCGCGCTCTGCTCGAATATCTGCTTGCACAATATGCTCTTCCCACCTCTGCCCATCCACTGCAAAGCGGTCCGGCTGTCGATGATGTCTTCTTTCTTCCGCTACCTGTCACCACTCCCACACCAACGAACACTCTCAATCCCGCTACAGGCGAACAACAGAAGGTCCGTCCATCCCGTGCGACTCAATCCAAAGGAGAACTCGCCGTCATCAATCTGCACGGTTCATTCGTCGAGAACCATCCCTCAGGCATCCAGGCTGAAAACCTGACCCTGCTCTCCATCATCGACACTCTTCACGCCGTCTTTCCAAAAATCACAGAGGTCCGTTTTCTGGTCGATGGTCAGGAACACGATACCCTTGCCGGACATGCGGATCTGCGCCGCATCTATCCTGCAACTGACACCACAACGACCCCTGAATCACCAACAAACAACTAACAGCCAACTAGCAACTAGCAACTTTTAAATGCTCCTGCAAAATCCCACCATCGGCGTCTTCGACTCCGGCTTCGGCGGTCTTACCGTTCTGCGCGCTCTGCTGCCGCTTATCCCCGCAGCGCAATATGTCTACCTAGGAGATACAGCGCGCCTGCCTTATGGCTCCAAGTCGCACGACACCATCGCTCGCTATGCCGTCTCCAGCGCAAAGTTTCTTCAGCAGCAGGGCGCGGACCTGCTCGTCATCGCCTGCAATACCGCTAGTGCGCTTGCGCTCGACGACATCCGGCAGGCGGTTCCCATCCCCGTCGTTGGCGTCATCCACCCCGGAGCCGAAGCTGCATATTCCGTCTCAGCTACAGAAGCCGGGTGCCCCATTCATTACGATGGTCCTATCGTCGCGATGGGCGGGAACGAACAGCCGTTATCCCCAGAACAAGACCGGGTGCCCCACCTTCGGCGCGGTTTTATTGCGCCTAAGGTGGGTTCGTCAGCAGATCACTCAGTTCTCGTCCTCGCGACCACCGCCACCATCCAGTCTCACGCCTACGCCCACGCGCTCAGTGCCCTTGGCATGAAGGCGATTGAAAAAGCCTGCCCTCTGCTCGTGCCTTTGGTCGAAGAAGGCTGGAGCGATCACCCCGTCACCGCCGAAGTCCTTCGCATCTACTTCCGCGAAGCCTTTGCGGAAGCTCCCAATGCGCGCACTCTGGTTCTTGGCTGCACACATTATCCTCTGCTGCAACCACTCATCCAGCGCGTCCTCGCCGAGCTGAACCACCCCATGACCATCATCGACTCAGCCGCAGCTACCGCCGCCTGTGTTGCTGCGTACTTCCCTGCCAGCTCCTCCAGCGCGCCCGCCACATGCCGCTTCTACGCGACCGATTCCATAGAAAAGTTTCAGCGACTCGGCTCTACCTTTCTCGGCCAGCCGCTTAGCGAAGTTTATCTGCTCGATCTGGGCGGCTAGCGTGGCCCAAATCGCATCCCACATAGCAGGAAGCAGGGATTAACATCATCCAGGAGAACGCCGCTATGAGTTCTTCTCATCAACAGGAATCGTGGATTGATCGCTGGTGGATTCTGCTGATTATCATCTTCGGACTGCTCTTCGTCGCCATGCTGGACTCGTTCCATCCCATGCTATAAAAAGACACCGCGGGTACCGGATGCCATATGGCGCGACTTTGCCGTGACATGGGTGAGAATGTACAAAGATGCGCCTCCTATCTCTCCTCCTTCTTTTCCTCACCGTCACCCTCACGGCACAGTCCCCGCAAAATCCCTCGCCAATGGTCGAACACACTCGCGAGCATCCGCGACTGACAAGAACCATGCCCGCAGGCCAACGGCTGCCGCTGGAGCTAGGGACTCTCTTCGTCCCACAGAAAGTCACTCACAAGCATAGTGTCCGGCTGCTCTTCTTCTTCCATGGCGGCAACTGGCTGCCTCAACTCGCTGTCTCCCGCCAGCACGATATGGCTGTAGTCACCGTTCAGGCCGGTGCAGGCTCTAGCAGTTATACAAAGCTCTTTACCGATCCCGGCCGGTTTCTCAAACTCATCACCGAAGCAGAAGCCAAAAGCGGTATCACCTTCAGCGAGATCGATCTCGGCGGCTGGAGTGCCGGTTGCGGTGCGCTCCGGCAGATTCTCAGCGACCCGGCATCTTTCGACCGGGTACATCGCGTGCTCTGCATCGACGGCGTACACACCGGCTACGTCAACGGGAAACCCGGCCCTCTCGAATCTCAGATAGAAACCGGCAATCTTGACGTCTGGCTGCGCTTTGGACGCGATGCCATGGCCGGTAGGAAACGGCTCATCATTACTCACTCAGAGATATTTCCTGGCACCTTCGCCAGCACTACAGAGAGCGCCGATTATCTTCTACACGAGTGGAATCTCAAGCCTCACCCGGTCGTCCGTTGGGGGCCCATGAAGACCCAGATGCTCAGTGAAGTAAAAAGCGATGGCCTGCTCGTCGTCGGCTTAGCCGGAAACTCCGCGCCCGACCATGTCGATCAGCTTCACTCGCTGCCCGAGTACCTTACCTGGCTTATGAAGAAATAGGCCAACGGCGCGACGTATTTCAGTCTGGAGCGTTAGCTCAGATAAGCTTTTGGGTACGCCAAGTCTAAAGAAGGTACTGAAAGGTCTAGTTTTGTTACGGGCACGGCTTCAGCCGTGCCGTAAGTAGCTAAGCCTCCAAGCCACGTCATCCTGAGCGAAGCGCACAGCGCGAAGTCGAAGGATCCCTGTATTTGCTTCTGAACTGTCATCCTTTTGCCTACTCTCCACATGCCCGTGTAGCCCTCTCCCCTCTTGACCGCACTCGTATAATTAACTTATAGAGAGAAAAGAAGGAGCCTTCATCTTTTCAGGCTCCTTTCGTTCGTTAAAGTACCCCTACTTTTTCGGACTTATCTCTTTTCATTTGAAGACTTTGGCACTTAAGTACGGAGGGGGTGGGAGTACCCTCTCATAAGCGTCCAAACAGGAGCCCAGCACGATGCCGTTTCTTCTTAAGACCGAGCCCAACAAATATTCTTTTGACGATCTTCTCCGCGACGGAGAAACCACCTGGGATGGCATCACCAATAACCAGGCTCTGCTCTATTTGCGCAATATGAAACCCGGCGAAAAGCTGGTCATCTATCACTCCAATATCGGAAAGGCTGCCGTAGGCATGGCCAAAGTTATCTCAGTCGATGCCACTGATCCCAAAAACCCCAACGTCCGCATCAAGCCGGTCAAACGCCTCAAGCACGAAAAGCCGCTCGACGATATCCGCAAAGCCGCCGTCTTCAAGGACTCCATTCTCTTTCGACAGTTCCGCCTCTCCGTCGTTCCGCTTACCGAAGCCCAATACGATTGGCTCACTCTATCGTGAAGGCGGTCTACAACTTAAGTCCCTTCACTTCTGTCATTCCCAGTCGATAAACTTCGGATTGTTCCAAACTCAATGAAAGTCCTTGAGAAATGTCGCTGTTTTCCTGGGTAGACAACCGGACCTTGATTGGATGTCAGATCATGACCGGCAGCGTCTTTGCACTTGTCCTGCTGGGGATGAAACGGATGCATCCACGTCTGCGTGGAGCTGGCGCCTTTTCAACCGGCTTCGCCATCGGCATCGTAGGCTGCTGTCTGATGGTCGCGCGCGGTTCCATCTCCAACCTGCTCTCGATCGTCGTCGCCAACGCCCTTATCCTCGGCGGCTTTGCTCAGTTTTACGATGGCCTGCTTCGTTTCTTCTATGTGAAGCAAAGGTTCTGGCTCTATTGTGTTTGGGCCATCATTGGGCTGTCTACGCTGCCAATGAGCTATTACGGCATTGCGCATCCAGATGTCGTCTCCCGGATCGTGATCGCAGAGATTGCGATCTTTCCCATCCGGCTGCTCATCACAATTACGCTATTTCGTCATGCCGACGACAGAAGACTTATCAAACTCTTCGGCACCATCATGGCGATCTATACAGCCGAAGGTCTGGTGCGCATTGCGCTCACGCTCTTCTACGGCTCTCCAGCCAATTTTATGCATCGCGATATGGTGCAGAGCGCTGCGCTTGTGCTCAATGTAATCTTCGTCTGCATTATCGGTCTGCTCTTCCTGCTTATGCTAAGTGGCGAATTGATGAGCGCACTCGAAACTCAGTCCTTCGAAGACCATGTCTCCGGCGCGCTCAACCGTCGCGGCATCGAACAGAAGCTCGCCTTCGAGCTTGGCTCCGCCAAACGAACTCGCATGGCGCCTTCGATCGCCCTTGTTGACCTCGATCACTTCAAATCCGTCAACGATACCTTTGGTCACGCTTCCGGCGACGCTGCGCTTCGCCATATTGCACAGACATTTACCTCGCGCCTGCGCGACTATGACTCTGTTGGCCGCTATGGTGGCGACGAGTTCCTGTTAGTCCTTCCACAGGCATCCTTTCAGGATGCAGCCAAGGTGCTTGACCGCATTCAACAGGCGATTCGTGCGCTGCCGCCGCTCAAGCCTGACCTCAATCTTACTTTGAGCATCGGCATTACACAGGCGGTTCCGTTTGAGACCGCCGAAATCGTCCTCGCTCGCGCCGATGCCGCTCTTTACGAGGCCAAACACGCTGGCCGCGACTGCTATCGCGTCCATCCTCCAACAGAGGAAGTTCCAGTTCCTCCCAATGTCGAGGCAGATACAGTAAGTTCGCCAAGCTGAGCCTCTCGTGCGCACACCTGCTCGGCGCTGCTATTCTAACCATTCGGAAATCTGACAGGAGTTAACACGAATGATCGATCTCAAAGGCAAAGTCGCCGTCGTCTTCGGCCTCGCAAACAAGCGCAGCATCGCCTGGGGCATCGCCCAAAAGCTCTCCGAAGCCGGAGCCACGCTCGCCATCTGCTACCAGAACGAGCGCCTCAAAAAAGAGGCTGACGCTCTCATCCCCGAGCTCCCTAACGCACGCGCCTTTCAATGCGACGTATCCTCCGACGCTGAGATCGATACTCTCTTTAGCCAACTCAAAGAGACCTACGGAACCATTCATACCGTGGTGCATGCCGTTGCGTTTGCGCCGCCCGACGAGATCAAGAGCGACTTTCTGCTCACCAGCCGCGAGGGCTTCCGCATCGCCCACGACGTTAGCGTCTATTCGCTGATCGCTGTTAGCCGAGCCGCTGTGCCCCTGATGACCGAAGGCGGCAGCATCATCACGCTGACCTATTACGGTTCGACAAAAGTCTTTCCCAACTACAACGTTATGGGCGTCGCCAAGGCTGCGCTCGAAGCCACAGTCCGCTACCTGGCTGCCTCACTCGGCTCCAAAAATATTCGTGTCAATGCCATCTCCGCCGGCCCCATCAAGACGCTGGCGGCGCGAGGTATTGGAGACTTTACAAAGATTCTCGAAGCCGTCGAACATCGCGCTCCGCTCCATCGTAACGTCGA
This sequence comes from Edaphobacter sp., assembly GCA_035656355.1. Classification (GTDB taxonomy): domain Bacteria; phylum Acidobacteriota; class Terriglobia; order Terriglobales; family Acidobacteriaceae; genus Edaphobacter. Next base: position 2,867 of record DASRSR010000185.1, on the reverse strand, counting down.
TCAGCTTGAGGTTGGAGGCGCAGCTCTCTTTCTGGCCAGCGATCTGGCCAGCGGCATCACCGGCGAGGTCACCTTCGTCGATTGCGGCTACAACATCACCGGGCTTTAAGACTAAATAAAATTGTCATCCATCCGCTTCTCCATGCAATCGAATGGCAAGCGGATGAATTTTTCTGTTTCCGCACCCCATTAAGGAGTATCACCGATGACTATCGCCGAGATTCTTCTGCAAGATTTTGACAATGAAATGAAAGGCACTCGCACTACGTTGGAGCGCGTGCCGGTCGACAAACCAGATTTCAAGTGTCACGACAAATCCATGCCTCTAGGCAGACTTGCCATGCACGTCGCCACGATTCCTCGTTTCGCTACCGCCATCCTCACTACTCCAAGCATGGACCTGGCAACAACAAAGTTTCCTCTACTCACTCTGGAATCGCGCGAACAACTACTGGCCATTTTCGATGAACTTGCGGCCCAGGCCCGCGAGGCGCTGGCTAAATCCAGCGACGCAGATCTCCAGCAAAAATGGAAGTTCAGCTTTGGCGACAAAGTCATTGCCGATGTACCGCGCTCGGCCATCTACCGTGGCCTGTTCTTCAATCACCTGATCCATCATCGCGCTCAGCTCGGCGTTTATCTTCGTCTCAACGACATCCCCGTTCCCGCCCTCTACGGTCCCTCCGCCGACGACACTCTGGGCTTCTGAAGACCTCCGGCAGCGACGGCGTTTCCATGGCGTTGTCGCTGTTAGCCAGCCTTCTCCGTAAGCTCAGCCCAGCGAGCGTAAAGTCTATCGGTCTCTGCCTGGGCTGCTTCCATTTCAGCCAAAGCTTCGGTGAGTTTCGCGGCGTCCGTTACGACATCTTTGCGCTCCATCGTCTGACGGGCAGTCTGCAATTTCTCCTCGGCCGCTTCGATGGCAGTCTCAATTCCGGCAAACTCGCGAGCCTCAAGGTACGAAAGCTTCTTCTTTCCGCTCGCAACAGTCCTGTCATTCGCAACTATAGTTTTTTGTTCCCTGTTCCCTGACTCCTGTTCCCTGCTTTGCCACTGCTCCCACTGCGAGTAGTCCGAAAACCTCTCCGCGCTACCCTTGCCATCAAGACCAAGCACAACGGTCGACACGCGATCCAGCATGTAACGGTCGTGTGTCACCAGCACCAGAGCACCTGCATATTCGCGCAGGCTCTCTTCCAGAATCTCCAGCGTGGCAATATCAAGGTCATTGGTCGGCTCGTCGAGCAGCAGCAGATCAGCCGGTTCCAGCATCAGCTTCGCAATCAGCACACGAGCACGTTCACCGCCGCTCAGCCGCTCAACCGGTTGATTTAGCTGTTCGCCGGTAAATAAAAATTTGGCCGCATAGCTGGCCACATGCACAACACGCCCCTGATACACCACAGAATCTGAATCCGGAGCCAACGCCCTTCGTAGGGTTACACCTTCATCCAGCTCGCGCATCTGGCTGAAATAGACGATCTTCAGCAGAGGAGCCTTCTTGATCGTGCCCGCAGACGGCACAACCTCTCCAGTGAGCAGCCGCAGTAGCGTCGTCTTTCCGCTGCCGTTCGGTCCAACCAGACCGACGCGCATTCCAGCCGCAATCACGAAATTCAACCTTTCGACGATCTTTCTCTCGCCGAAATTAACAGTAGTGTCTTCCAGTTCCACCAGACGTTTCGTCTGCCGTTCAGTCGCAGAAAAATCGATCGCTGCGGTCGAGGTTCGGGTGCGCGCGTTTACTTCTTTCAACTGCTCGATCAGCTCATATGCGTTATCAATGCGCGCCTTGGCTTTGGTAGCACGAGCCTTTGGCCCGCGACGCAGCCACTCCACCTCGGTCCTGACGCGGTTCTTCAATGAATCCTGAAGCTTCGCCTGCGCCTCCATGTAAGCCTCTCTGCCTTCGAGAAACTTCGAGTAAGTTCCCTTTACCCGCAGAAGACCATCGGCATAGACGCGGTTGAGCTCTACTATCTCTGTCGCAACATTCTCAAGAAAATAACGATCATGGCTAACAAGCACACAAGCAAAAGGATCCTCATTCAGCAATCTCTCCAACCATGAAATGCCCGCAAGATCGAGATGGTTTGTTGGCTCATCGAGCAGCAGAACATCTGGACGCATTACGACTGCTTCGGCAATCGCCAAACGTTTGCGCCAGCCTCCGCTGAGCTTTGCTGCCTCTACATCCAGTGCGGAAAAGCCGACGCGGCCGCTCGTCTCCTGCAACAGTCCTTCGCGTTCTGTATCGGACACGTGAGCGCGTTTCAGCGCAGCCTCAAGCACATCGCGAATCGTCAGACCGGCAGCAAACTCTGACTCCTGCCTGACATATCCCACACGTGCGAGCTTGCGAATCGCAACATCGCCGCTATCGGCATCTTCTTCACCGGCCAATACTTTCAGCAGAGTACTTTTCCCTGCTCCATTTGGCCCGATCAGACCAATGCGGTCTCCTTCGGAGGCGGTAAAAGATATATCGCTAAAGAGAGGAGTTGCGCCAAAGGCCTTGCTTACACCTTGCGCATTTAAGATCGGCGGCATTTCTTCAGTTTATCGTCTGTATCGCTTGCTCTAACCCATATATATGAATACCGGCACTCTGCGATACTATGTTTCTGATTTATCTTCTGAAAATCTTCGAGTCACCCCGCTGCGGAGCTATATGCTTTGGTCTTTCCTCGGTTCTCGCTGTATCGTTTCGACTATAAGCCTTCTCTCTCTTCTCCTTGTCTCCTGTTCTTCCGGCAGAAGTAATAGCCCATCCTCCGGAACTGGCAGCTCTTCGTCGGGGGCACCAGCGACTCTGGCTTCTATCGCAATCTCTCCCACTCATACTACTATCCAGATAGGCTCTACCT
>DASRSR010000184.1:0-30160 GCA_035656355.1 Edaphobacter sp. | reverse complement strand
TCGAGCAGATACAGGAGATCAAGTTGCTGCCCGAAGGCTACAAAGGCCCGACACGCGCCTGCGATATTGTGCTCGACCGCAAAGGACAGTTTGCCTATGTGGCAAACCGCGACAACAACTTTATGGCTTCGTTCACCGTTGCAGCCGATGGCAAACTGACGATGATCGAGCGCACCTCCTGCGGCGGAAAGACACCGCGCCACTTTACTCTCAGCCCCAAAGAGCGCTGGCTGCTGGTGGCGAATCAGGACTCGGCTAATATCTCCGTCTTTGCTCGCGATGCACGCACTGGCAAACTATCCAACGAAGGTAAGAGCTTTACGCTGGCGAATCCTATGTGTCTGGTCTTTGCGTGATCCCACCTTAGTCTCGGGTCGGCTGATGCCGTCCCGAGCCGAAGATGGGGCACCCGGACTTTGGAAATCGAAGTTTGTACATCTCATTCATCATGACGATGAAACTGTCATGATGAATGGGGCACCCGATTTCCCTGTTTTCTGAGCTGCAAGCCCTGGCCTTACTCGTCACTGTTATTCATCGAGCTGCCAAGAGCGTAGTAACCCTTGCGTGCCTGAACCTTCTGCCCTTTCAGACAGGTGATGTCCAGCTTGCGATAGGTTCCATCGATCTTTGCATTCTTTGGTGTATAGCTGGCGAGATACTGCGTGCGCAGCTCGTCCTGAATCTGATCGAACGCATCCTGTAGCTTCTTTCCATTGTTGCCCACGTTGATGACGCGGCCGCCGGTCTCTTTCGTCAGGCGGTCCATATCGCCGGCGCCGGTGTAGCCCATGCCGAAGCCACCATAGAATCCACGGTCGGCAACGAGGATGACGTACACGATCGTGTTTGCCTTCTGTGCTGCTTCAATGGCCGACTTCAGGTTCTCCTGGCTGCCCTGGTCCTGCCCATCGGTCAGGATCACGATCACCTTGCGTCCTGCCGATTGTGCCAGCTTGTCATGCGCAGCCAGATAAACAGCATCGTAGAGCAGCGTTCCCCGAGGATTGCTATTGCCGGTCACCGAACCCGTGCCTGCGCCGGTGTTGATGCTGGCTTTATCGATGGCCCGCTTCAGCTCCTGCGGACTGTTGGTAAAGTCGGCCAGCAGATCTACATTGATGTCGAAAGAGATAAGAAACGCCTCGTCTTTCGGCGTCAATATATCTTTCAGAAACTCCGCGCCTGACTGCTGCTCCAACGGAAGCACATTTTGCTGGCTGCCGCTGGTATCGAGCAGGATACCGATGGTAAGCGGAAGCTTCTTTTCCTGGGTAAAGTTCTTGGTCGTCTGCAGCTCGCCATCTTCATAGATTGCGCAATCGTCCTTGTGCAGGTTGGTGATGAAGCCATTTTTGTCGCGAACTGAGAAGTAGACGTTGACGAGATTGACGTTCACCTTCAATGTCTCGATGGCCTGGTCGTCCTTCGGCTGTGCCGGAGCATGGCTCACAGGCGGAGCGTCAGGCGAGGGCGCTTCCTGTGCATGGAGGGGCGCACAAAACGGAGGAACAAGCCCAAAGACAAGGACGGCGGCGAGAGCAGAGAGACGCATAATCCATTAGACGACAAAGTTCATTTCAGGTCAGCCCTTTGAGCGCAACGCCGGGGGTAGGCCATGCGTCCAACCCAGAGGGTTCGATTACCATAGCGGCACGCGGGCCGCGCTGGTAGTCTGGTAGTTGGCCGGATTAATTGACCATTCCGGCAGGAAGATTATGGGGGTCCGTTCGTGGTGAAGTACAGCATATTGGCAGGTGCAGCAGCGATGATGCTGCTGATGCAACAGGGACAACCGGCAGCAGCGCAGCAGAAAACCGCCCAGACGCAGGCACAGCAGGCGATTCCCGATGCACCCAAACCCCAACAGTTGCCACCACTCGATTCGATTGCTCCCGGCAAGGGCACACCGGTCGACTTCAATGAGACCTCCTCCAATCCAGACTCATACCAGCCAACTGCCGCGCAGGTCGCGGCCGAAAAAGCAGACCAGGGAACGCCACCCGAAGTTCCAGCAGCGGGTCAGGGTCCTGAAGCCTTTACTCTGCATGTGCAGACAAACCTGGTCGAGGTTCCATTTACCGTCAAGGACAAAAAGGGGCAACTCGTTCCTGGTATCAAGCCTCGTGAAGTGCGCATCTACGAGAATGGCCTGCGCCAGCAGATGGCAATTTTTACTGCCGATCCGTGGCCACTGTCGGTGGCGCTGGTTATCGACCAGAGCATGACCTTCGACAACATGGCCAAGGTCAACAACGCGCTGGACGCGTTGCCCGGTGCCTTTGCACCCTACGACGAGATCGCAGTGTTTACCTACAACAACGGGCCAAAAATGCAGACCGACTTTACCGCGGCGCAGAGCGCCCGTCTGGCTGCTGTGCTCGAGCGGTCCAAGTCGAGTGGACGTGAAGCGGCAATGGCCTTTACCACCGGACCTCTTTCTCAGAACATTAACCTGAACAGCGGCGCGCTGAGCCATATCGATCCCAATACAAACTCCACTCATGGCAGAAGCATGAGCAATACCCTGAATGTGCCGAAAGAGTACCACACGCTCAACGATGCCATTCTTGAAGCGGCCAAGCACCTTTCCAAGGTGCCGAAAGGACGCCGCCGGGTCATCTACGTCATCAGCGATGGCAAAGAGTATGGCAGCACAGCCAGCTTCAAGGAAGTTGTAAAGTACTTGCAAACCAACAAGATTTCGGTCTATGGCACTCTCGTCGGCAACGCTTCCCTGCCCGTAGTTGGTTTCCTCGATCGCATCCATCTGCCGCTTACCATGCGCGACAACATCCTTCCGGCCTATGCTGCCGAAACCGGTGGCAACTTCGAGGGCGAGTTCCGCCAGCGCGGAATTGCGGACAGTTTTGCCAAGATTGCCGAAGAGGTGCGCACCCAGTACACCATCGGCTACTACACGCGTGAACCGTTCATCGATGGCAAGTACCGCTCCATCGAGGTCAAGGTACTGCGTCCTGACCTGACCGTAATTGCCAAGAAGGGCTATTACCCCACAGCGCAGGATATAAGACCGTCAATGCCCGGAAAGTAGGCGCGTTCTGTTGCACGTCAACGCCCTGTTAGCTCTAGCCGCCGCATTTCTGTGGGGCGGTGGAGACTTCTCCGGCGGAATGGGAGCTAAGAACGCCGGGGGCGCTATCGGCGGCGCTCTGCGGGTCATTCTGGTCAGCCACGCAGCCAGTTTTACTGTTCTTGTGCTCATTGCTATTTCGCGAGGAGACAGCTTTCCACACGGCGCTCCGCTGGCGTGGGGTATTGGGGCCGGAGTCGCCGGAGGACTTTCGCTGGCCTGCTTCTATGTGGCGCTTTCGCGCGGCGCAATGGGGGCTTCGGCGGCCCTGAGTGGCCTGTTGGCAGCAGCGATCCCTGCCATCGTGTCGGTCACGGTTGAAGGCGCTCCCGATCTGCACCGCATTTTCGGCTTTCTGATTGCAGGATTAGCTATCTGGATGATTGCCGCCGGGCCGAACGCCGAAGCAGTTCCAGCAAAGGCGGGAACGATCTGGCTGGCTGCGACTGCCGGAGTCGGCTTTGGCATTTACTTTGTCGCGCTTCGCATGGCGGGTGTAGCAGGCGTGATCTGGCCGATGGCAACGGCGAGGATCGGCAGCCTTAGCGTCTGCTCTCTGCTGCTGGTGGGTCTCTCCCTCTCTGCAGGAATGAAGGAATTGAGTCGAGGACGGCTTACCCGAACAGCTACGCGATGGGCGCTGACAACGGCCCTGCTCGATACCTCAGGCAACCTGTTCTTTATCGCCGCAACCCGTGCGGGACGCCTGGACGTCGCTGCGGTACTGGCATCACTTTACCCGGCAACAACCATTCTGCTGGCAGCCTGGATGCTGAGCGAACGGCCAACGCGAAGACAGGGCCTGGGAATGCTTGTTGCAGGGGTAGCGGTCGTAATGATCACGCTTTGAGGAGGTACCCTCCCCTGTACTTAGGCATGCAAAGTATTGATAATACATACTTTAGCCTTTCGGCACCAAGCTAAAGTATTCATTACAAATGAGATACTAGTAAAGTATTCTATTCAGACCACTTATGGGGTTCTGATGTCCAAATGGAATTTTCTAAACCTGCTTTAAGTTTAGCAAATGGGGTAGCTAGAATCGGCACTTATTACTCTTTTGTTTTGTTGAAGATACTACATTTTTGGGTTGACAGGAAAAGGCACCGGCTCTTCTCTAGTCTCACATTGGTCGGAGGACGAATGTGGGTGGGGGTGGCAACTTTAAATACAGGGATCTTTCGACTTCGCGCTGCGCGCTTCGCTCAAGATGACGTGGTTTGAAGTTTGTTCACCCCACTCATCGCGATAAGACCGCGATGAATGGGGCACCCGCACAGGATTGGCCATCAGGCGTCGAGTTTTTTTGTAACTAACTCATTCAGCAGAACGGGATTCGCCTGCCCTTTCGACAGACGCATGACCTGACCGACGAAGAAGGCGGAGACCGTCTTTTTGCCGCCACGGTACTGCTCTACCTGTTTGGGATTGGCGGCGATGACCTCGTCAATCATCTTCTCGATGGCCGAGGCGTCTGAGATCTGCTGCGGCTTCTCGCGCTCATAGACAGCCGGAAAGTCCTCGCTCTTCTCAAAGCAGATGTCGAGCAGTTGCTTGAGCATTTTGCTCGAAAGCTCACCGGATTCCGCGAGGTCCGCGGCGAGAACGATTCCATCCATGGAGACTGGCGACTGATCAAGTTCCAGGTTGGCGAGGCGCAGGCGCATGGTCAGCTCGCTGGTCAGCAGAGCAGCGACACGCTTGGGGTTCTTTGCCTTCTTCGCCGCTGCTTCGAACCTGTCGGCGAAGGCGCGAGTAGCGGTAAGCGTGGCGGCGTCCTGCGCGCTGATGTCATACTCGGCGATCATGCGGGCGCGGCGTGCCTCGGGCAGCTCGGGCAATGCCTGGAGGATCTCGGCCTGCCAGGCAGCACCGACGATCAGTGGCGGCAGGTCCGGCTCGGGAAAATAACGATAGTCGTGGGCCTGCTCCTTGGAGCGCATGGAGTAAGTACGACCCTCGGCGTTGTTCCAGAGCCGCGACTCCTGCACGACGCGACCGCCATCTTCGATGACACCGATCTGGCGCTCGATCTCGTACTCGACCGCGGCACGGATGTAGCGGAAGCTGTTGACGTTTTTGATCTCGGCCTTGGTGCCGAACTGTTTCGCGTCCTTGAGCATGACGCTCACGTTGGCATCGCAGCGCAGACTTCCCTCTTCCATGTTGCAGTCGCTAACCCCGGCATAGAGCAGAATCTCCTTGAGCCGGGTGAGATATTCGAAGACCTCGTCGGGTGTGCGCAGATCGGGTTCGCTGACGATCTCGACCAGGGGTGTGCCGCAGCGGTTGAGATCAATGTAAGTCTTCGCGACCGAGTCTGCGAAGCCGTCATGGACGCTCTTGCCGGCGTCCTCTTCCATGTGCAGGCGAGTGACTCCGATTCGCTTGGCGTTGCCGTCGGCGGTTACTGTGATCCAGCCGTGCTCGGCGATGGGCTTATCGAATTGCGAGATCTGGTAGCCCTTGGGCGAGTCGGGATAGAAGTAGTTTTTACGGGCGAAGATGCTGGTCTCGCGAATTTCGCAGTTGATGGCCTTCGCCGCCAGCACTGCATACTCTACCGCCTGGCGATTGAGCACGGGCAAAGCCCCGGGCAAGCCCAGGCAAGTAGGGCAGATATGCGTATTCGGCTCACCGCCGTACTGATTGACGCATCCGCAGAAAGCCTTGGTGGCGGTTAAAAGCTGCACATGGACTTCAAGCCCGATGACAGGCTGGTATTTGGCGCGGACCTCAGGCGAGAGAGCAGTTGCAGTTGACATATTCAAGTCGATTCTAACAAGCGGCCTGTGCATGATACGAACATTCGCTGCCTGTCCCGCAATACTTTGATACCTGTCAAAGCATTGCGCATCTCATTCTTAACTGGCTTTTATTCCCATACCGAAAGGTCCACTTATGTCACAACCAACCGCAAAGATCGTCCGCTTCCACCAGAGTGGTGGACCTGAGGTACTCAAGCTGGAGGAACTTCCGCTACCTGAGCCTGGTCCTGGAGAGGTTCGTCTCCGCGTCAAAGCGATTGGCCTGAACCGCGCTGAAGTTATGTTTCGCGAAGACCGGTATCTCGTCTCGCCTGTATTTCCTTCAGGGATCGGTTATGAGGCGTCCGGGACAGTGGAGGCTGTTGGCGAGGGAGTGGACCGAGCATTGCTAGGCAAGACGGTAAGCACCATGCCCGTATTTGCTATTGGCAAATACGGAGTCTATGGCGAGGTCGCCATCGTCCCTGTTTATGCCATCGCTGAATATCCGGCACATCTTTCGCCCGAAGAAGGAACCTCCATCTGGATGCAGTATCTGACTGTCTGGGGCGCGCTGATCCGCATTGGTCAAATCGCCAAAGGAGACCATGTGCTGATCACTGCGGCAAGCAGCAGTGTCGGGATTGCTGCTATTGAGGTTGTGAAAGCAGAAGGCGGCATCAGCATCGCCACAACACGCACCTCAGCGAAGAAGGCTGAATTGATTGCGCTTGGTGCGGACCACGTCATCGTCACAGACGAAGAAGACCTTGTCGCCCGTGTAAACGAGATTACCGGCGGCAAAGGAGCGCGAATTGCTTTCGATCCGATTGCGGGCAAAGGTTTGGAGGCGCTTGCCGAGGCGGCGGCGGAGAGTGGTCTTATCATCGAATACGGCGCTCTCGCTACGGATGCGACGCCCTACCCACTGTTTGCTGCGCTGAGTAAGCAACTCACCATCCGCGGCTATACGTTATTCGAGATTGCAGCGAATCCGGAGTGGCTCAAGCAGGCACAGCAATATGTCTTCGATCACCTGGCCAACGGAGATTTCAAGCCTCAGATCGATAAGAAGCGATTTCATCTCTCTGAGATCGTCGAGGCGCACCGCTACATGGAATCGAACCAGCAGATTGGAAAAATTGTGGTGACGGTATAAGTTTCTGGGCGGCCTCAGCGCAGTTTTAATCTCGCTCGTACCCCGGCTGTCGAGGATGTTTTTGCATCTGAAAACTCATGCCATATCGTCTTCCCCGTCGGCCTGCCCCCGCGCCAGCGCCTGCTCTGGATGCGCAGAAGAACCTGGAGCGGCCAAGCGCGCATGACATCTACGAACAGGTCGCTAATAACGCCCGTCAGGAACTGGGCCGATCCAGCGTAGCGCTGGCGATCTCCGGATTGGCAGGTGGAGTCTTTATGGGACTCTCAGGCTTGGGGAATGCCATTGCCATTGCCCTGCTGACCGCGCCGGGTACGGAGCCGAGTAATGCGGCGCTGTTTATCGGAAAGATGTTTTATCCCCTGGGATTCATCGTCGTCATTCTGGGCCGGTCGCAGCTTTTTACCGAAAACACGCTGTACCCGGTCGCCCTGGTACTGGCGGAAAAGAAGCACTTCTGGAAGACGATGAAGCTATGGGGCATTGTGCTGCCGGCGAACGTGCTGGGAGCGCTGGGATTTGCCGCCATCGCAGGACTGACCGGCGCGCTGCGCCCGGACATGGTGCAGGCCCTCTCTGGATTGGGGCTTGATGCACTGCACCATCCCGCCGCGGCCATATTCTGGAGTGGCGTGATGGGTGGCTGGATCATCGCCACAGTGGCGTGGCTGGTATCGGGATCGCACTCCATCACTGGCTCGGTAATGATTATCTGGATGCTGGCATTCGTCGTCGGCCTGGGCCACTTTGCCCACTGCATCGCAGCAAGCGGCGAGATTCTGACAGCGGTGCTCACCGGCCACGCTACGACGGTGGGCTTTCTGGCATGGCTCGGCTTGGCAGTCGCAGGCAATGTCTGCGGCGGTGTTGGCATGGTAACTCTGCTGGAGTATGGCCAGGTGATTTACGGTGGAGACGCCGAAGCCGAAGCACTGCCGCCCGAGCCGGAAAAAACTACATCAACTACGAAATGAGTTGCGGTCGATTAACCCTCGGTTTCCATTTGCTTTGTATGGGTTAGAAAACGTATTGTAGAGTGCATTGCATTGCCTCAATTGTTCTTTTGCACGTTAAAGGACATCCATGCACGTCTCTGCTTTGGTGAAGTTCATTGTTCGCAAATTGATTCTGTATTTCAAAGTTATCTGCCCTGAATGCGGCCACCGTTCCGGAACCAACACGCAATGCCAATATTGCATTGCATTCGAGGAGGACCGCCGCGCCTTCACACCATAAATCAGCTTTTGCCTCAATCGAATGGAATTTTTGCAGGATATATCGTTGCTAGAATTGAAGAAGCATGGTTTTACCCTTTGTCCGTGAGCTGCTTGCGGACCTTGAGCATTCTGAAGCATTTGCGCGTGTAAGCCGCCATCTGAACGCGGGCACGGGACGGAGACGTGTGTCCGGACTGACGGCGACGGCGCGTGCCTTGTATTTACCGCTTTTTGTAAGGGCCGCCAACGCTCCCTGTGTAATCGTTGTTGCCGACAATAAAGCTGCCGAGGCGCTACATGCCGCAGTAATGAGTGCATGTGAGTTGACCGGCGCGATGGATCCGACCAGCGTTCTGCGCCTGCCTGCGCATGACGTTTTGCCTTTTGAAAATCTTTCGCCGCACCTAGAGATTCAGGAGACACGCGCGGCCACGCTGTGGAAGATCGCCACCGGGCGTGCACGGTTGGTGATTGCGCCAGTGGAAGCAGCGTGCATGAAGCTGTTTGACCGCGATTTCTACAAGGCACTGACGCTGCACCTGAAGGTAGGCGAAGAGTATATGCCCGACATGCTGGTTGAGCATCTGCTCTCGGTCGGCTACACGCGCGTGGATGTGGTGGAGATGCCAGGGCAGGTAACGCTGCGCGGAGGCATTCTGGATGTTTACTCGCCGGAGATGGAGCGTCCAGTGCGCGTGGATTTCTTCGGCGACGAAATTGAGTCGATCCGGAGGTTCGATCCGGAGACGCAGCGCAGCAGCAGCACGCTGGACGACGCTTTACTGCTACCACTGATCGAGATTCCGATAACAGAGAAAGTCCTTGCTGCAATTAACGCTCGCCTGACGCGCAGCGGCGCTGCGGGAGCGGCGCTTGAAGGTGGCGAAGAGCCGGTGGAGTTGCAGACCCATATAGCCACGCGTACCGGTGAGGCAACGGTGTTTCCCGGCTGGGAGTTCTTTGCGCCTGTTGCCGGAGCGACACACACGTTGCTGGACCTTCTTTCTGCCAGCGGACCGAAGCCGCGCGTCTTTATTGAAGAGCCGGCAATGGTAAAGAACCAGGGCGAGCGATGGTGGAACAAGGTTGAACAAAGGCATGACCGCTCCGGGATTGGCAATCTGATTCGCCCGGAGGACATTTACCTTTCGCCGTGGGACCTGGAAGACCGGCTGCGCGGATTCTGTGGCTGCGAATTGGACCAGCTTGGCGCAGTTGATGTGCTGGAAACCGACCGCAGCGAGTTGTCGGAGGTGGAGTTCGCCACACGGCCAACGCAGCGTTTTCATGGCAGCATTCCGGCGTTGATCGATCAACTGCAAGCGCTGATGCGGCAGGATGCACGCATTCTGCTGACGGCCCCGAACCAAGGCGAGGTGGAGCGACTGGCCGGGCTGCTGCAGGAGTACCAGATTCCCTACAGGCTGGGCTCGCGGGCGGAGCAGCATGGCAGCTCAACGGTGTACTCAGAGTCGAGCTATTTGGCTGGCGATCTGCGTACGCCTGTCATTGTAAAGACGGCAATCGCAAACGGCGTGCAGATACTCGACCTTGACCGCACGACGGCGCGGCAGGTGGTGATCTTCGGCGCGCAGGATCTTTCTGACGAAGCTGATGTTACGGTGCGCACGCCGCGACGCGGCAAATCGAAGGCCGCTGCGTTTATCTCCGACTTTCGCGATCTCGCCGTGGGCGATTATGTCGTCCACGTGGAACATGGCATTGCGCGTTACTGCGGTCTGCGCGTAATTGAAGAGAACGACGCTCCTCCATTGGAGCTAATGATTCTGGAGTTTGCCGATGAGGCCAAGCTCTACGTTCCGCTTACGCGGCTCGACCTGATTCAAAAGTACCGCAGCACCGAGACCGGTCCTGCACCGCAACTGAATAAACTCGGCTCCGGTGGCTGGCAGAAGACGAAGGCGCGGGTCAAAAAGGCGATGGCCGACATGACCGCCGAGCTGCTGAAGCTGTACGCGCAGCGCGAGTCGATACAAGGCACGCCGTTTTCGCCAGACACGAATATGCAGCGCGAGTTCGAGGACGCCTTCGATTTCAACGAGACAGACGACCAGTTGAACGCCATCGCCGATATTAAGCGCGACATGGAGTCCGTGCAGCCCATGGACCGTCTGCTGTGCGGCGATGTCGGCTATGGCAAAACCGAAGTCGCCATGCGCGCCGCCTTCAAGGCGGTACAGGATTCAAAGCAGGTGGCCGTGCTGACGCCGACAACTGTCCTGAGCTTTCAGCATTTTGAGACCTTCAAGCGGCGGTTCGCCAACTTCCCCGTCAGCATCGAGATGATCTCGCGCTTTCGCACAGCGAAGGAGCAGAAGGAGATTCTGGAGAAAGTTGAGCAGGGCAAGGTCGATATATTGATCGGCACACACCGTCTGCTGTCGAAGGACCTGAAGTTTCAGGATTTGGGCCTGCTCATCGTCGATGAGGAGCAGCGCTTTGGCGTGCGTCATAAAGAGCGGCTGAAACAGATGCGTACTGCCATCGATGTGCTGGCGATGTCGGCGACGCCGATTCCGCGCACGCTGCATATGTCGCTGATTGGGCTGCGCGACATGAGCGTGATCGAGACGCCGCCGAAGGACCGCATGGCGATCCAGACGATCGTCGCCAAGTTCGACGAGAAGCTGGTGCGCACGGCGATCGAGATGGAGCTGGAGCGCGGTGGACAGACCTATTTTGTCCATAATCGCGTGGAATCGATTTATGAACTGGCCAGCAAGATTCGCGAGCTGGTTCCGCAGGCGCGCGTCGTCATTGGCCATGGTCAGCTACCGGAGGCAGAGCTGGAGCGGGTGATGCTCGCGTTCATGAACCATGAATACGATGTGCTGCTGGCAACGAGCATCATTGAAAACGGTCTCGATATTCCGCTGGCCAACACCATTATCATCAATCGCGCCGACCGGCATGGGCTGAGCGAGCTTTACCAGTTGCGCGGGCGTGTGGGCCGCAGCAACCGTCGCGCGTATGCATATCTGCTGATTCCACCGGAAAAAGAGCTGACTGAGATTTCGCGTCGAAGACTGGCGGCGCTGAAGGAGTTTTCCGACCTGGGTGCGGGCTTCAAAATCGCAGCGCTCGACCTTGAGCTGCGTGGCGCAGGGAATATGCTTGGCGGCGAACAGAGCGGCCACATCGAAGCCATTGGATTTGAGATGTACACGACCATGCTGGAAGAGGCGGTACGCAAGATGAAGGGCGAGGAAGAGAAGCCCGCCCATGCCAGCACCGTCATCAACCTGGGCATCAGCGTGCGCATCGACAGCGACTATATTCCCGAAGAGAACCAGCGGCTGCGCATGTACAAGCGCATCGCGGGTGCGGAAGACTATGCCACGCTTGCCGATGTGCGTGCCGAGTTGCAAGACCGCTATGGCACGCCGCCGGAGTCGGTGCTGAACCTGCTGGCGGCAGGCGAGATTCGGCTGCATTGCCAGCAGCTTGGGATTGCGCAGATCGACCGCAAGCGCACCCAGGTTGAACAGAACAGGGTAAAGACCTTCGTTGAGATGCTGCACATTAAGTTTGCCGAGCGGCTCTCGGGCGGAGCGCCTGCGACTGCTCCGGGAACGGCTCCGGCGCGGGAGCACGGCGTGGACCCGGGAGTTCTGATGAAGCTGGTGAGCCGCAATACGAAAAAGGGAGCGCAGTTTACGCCGCAGGGTATTCTGCGCTGGCCGCTCACCAGTGCAAAGGCAGAAGATGTGCTGGCCGAGACGCGGGCTCTGCTGGATGCTTTGGATACGCAGTAGCGTAATTGCAGCTAATATCATTAGCCAGGACTGGAAACCATGCGCAAACTATTCGCAGCCGCCACCCTCGCCATCGGAGCCGCTCTCTTTATGCCTTCACTGTCGAACGCGCAGAATCCATCGGCTGATGGAGCTCTGCAGAGCTTCCAAACTCTAGCGGATCGCTACTTTACCGACGTATATTTCCATTTTTCTCCTACGCTCGGTACCGCCGCCGGATTGCACCAATACGACACCCAGCTTGAGGATTACTCCGCCGTTGGAATCCAGAAGCAGATTGCGGCGCTACACGAGTATGAGAAGAAGGTTGAGGCCATCGATCCCAGCGCGCTCGACGCCAGCGTGGCCGGTGATCGCGAGATTCTGCTCAATAACATTCGTTCGCAGCTGTTGACGCTTGAGGTCATTCGTCCATGGGAGAAGACCCCGGACAACTATTCCTCCGGCGTCACAAACTCCATCTTCGTCATTATGGAGCGGCCATATGCTCCCGCCGATACTCGTCTGCGTGCCGTTGTGGCAAGGGAGAAGCTCATCCCACAGGTCCTGCAGGACGCACGTGAAAATCTGAAGAATCCGCCGCACATCTATACCGAAATCGCGCTGGAACAGATCGACGATCTCATCAGCTTCTTTGAGCACGATGTTTCCAGCGCTTTTGCCGGCGTAAATGATCCGGACACGAAAGCCGACTTCGCAAGGTCGAATGCCGCGGTTGTTGAAGCGTTGAAGTCTTACGGCGCATGGATGAAGAACGATCTTCTGCCACGGTCCAACGGCGACTTCCGCCTCGGAGCAGATACCTTTCGCAAAAAGCTCTCTTATGACGAGATGGTTGACATTCCACTCGATCGGCTGCTGCAGATCGCCTTTGCCGACTTGCATAAGAATCAGGCGGAGTTTGCACGCGTGGCCAAGGAAGTAGACCCAACCAAAACGCCACAGCAGGTTCTAGCTGAGCTGGCGACGATTCATCCCGCTCCGGATAAGCTGCTGCCCGCTTTTCAGAACACATTCAACTCGCTGATCAGCTTTATCAATACGCATCACATCATCACGATTCCCAGCAAAGTAGAGCCAACGCTGGAGGAAACGCCGCCGTTTATGCGCGCCACCACTTTTGCCTCCATGGACCCGCCGGGACCGTTCGAGACGCACTCGAAGAAGGCATACTTCAACGTAACGCTGCCGGAGGCGGGCTGGACGCGGGAACACATTGCCGAGCACATGGCCAGCTTCAATGTAGGCACCATCATCAGCACCAGCGTGCATGAAGCGTATCCCGGTCATTATGTGCAGTTCCTCTGGATGCCGGAATTCCCAAGCAAGATTCGCAAGGTGCTCGGCGCCAATACCAATATCGAAGGCTGGGCGCACTACTGCGAGCAGATGATGCTTGATGAAGGCTACGATACTCCCGGGCCAAACGCCACGCCTGCGCAGATTCGTGAGTCGCGGCTGGTGCGGCTGGGCCAACTGCAGGACGCGCTGCTGCGCGATGCCCGCTTCGTCAACAGCATTAAGCTGCACACCGGTGAAGGCGAGTCCGGCGGCAAGTGGACGATCGATCAGGCCGTAGACTTTTTCGTCAAGCAGGGATATCAGTCGCGCTCCGTTGGCTTGGTGGAGACCAAGCGCGGCACCAGCGACCCGACCTATCTTTACTACACGCTGGGCAAGCTGGAGATTATGAAGTTGCGTGAAGACCTGAAGAAGAAGGAAGGGCCAAACTTCAATCTCGAGCAGTTCCACAACGACTTTATGCGGCAGGGTTTTGCTCCAATTAAGATCATCCGTAAGGCCATGCTGCATGACAATTCGCCGGTGCTGTAAAGCGCAAGGCTTAACACCGATCCAACGGATCGGCAAATATGTTGGTCCATAGCGAATTAAATCGGTGTGATCGGTACAGATTTGTATTAAGCATTGTCCTGTAACTTCGCCCTGCTAATATCTTCCACAGTAAATCTGCATCCAAGGAATTCATGACCCAAAAGACTCCTCAGAAGATTCGCAAGGCTGTCTTCCCTGCCGCCGGCATGGGGACACGTTTTTTACCCGCAACCAAGGCGATGCCGAAAGAGATGCTGTGCCTGGTGGACAAGCCACTGATCCAGTACGGCGTTGAAGAGGCGGTGGCCGCTGGTTGCGACGAGATCATCCTCATCACCGGACGCGGTAAGAGTGTCATGGAAGACCACTTCGACAGCAGCCCGGAGCTGGAGGCATCCCTCGCTGCGAAGAACAAGACGGCGCTGCTTGAAGTAGCGCGCAGTGTGTCTAAACTCGCTAGAGTTACCTACACACGCCAGTCGGAGCCGCTGGGCCTCGGTCATGCCGTTCTGCAGGCAAAGGAGATCGTCGGCGATGAGCCTTTTGCCGTGATTCTTCCCGACGACATCGTCGATGCAGAGGTTCCGTGCATGAAGCAGATGGTCGAAGCCTTTAATGAGACGCAGTCGAGTATTCTTGGCTCCGAGATTGTCGAAGGCGCTGCTATCTCCGCTTACGGTTGCCTTGACTGCACGCCTGACCCGAAAAATCCTCGTCTCCTTGCAGTAAAGAACATGGTGGAAAAGCCGAAGCCCGAAGAGGCGCCTTCGCAGAACGCCATCATCGGCCGCTATATTCTGACGCCGCGCATCTTCGAGATGATTGAAGGCATCAAGCCGGGCGCAGGTGGCGAGTTTCAATTAACTGACGCCATCAAGGCTCTGCTGCAGTATGAGAAGGTTTATGGCTTCAGCTATGAGGGCAAGCGCCACGATGCGGGTGACAAGCTGGGCTTCTTAAAGGCCACTGTCGAGTTTGCGCTCAAACGAGATGATCTTGGCCCGGCTTTTCGCGCATGGTTGAAATCATTCCCGGTCTAAAGAATGGCCGGGCGGGAATGGACGATCTCTTCCGTTCGGCTGCTCATTTTCCTTTCTGCAATCTTCCACTGCGTGTGCAACCATGGATGGGCGCACCGGCTCTTCTTCTGCCGGTGCATCAACTGATTCCTGGGAGCGGGCATGAAGTGGAGCAAGGTAAGCGGATTGATGGCGGCGATGCTGATCGCAGCAAATCTACAGGCGCAGCAGACAAAGCCACAAAAGGCACTGGATCCTGCAACTCAGCAACTGGCGCGAGATATTTTTAAGCAGCTCGTTGATATTGACACCACTGCCTCAACCGGCAATACGACTATTGCAGCTGAGGCGATGCGCAAACGTCTGCTCGATGCCGGCTTTGCTCCAAAAGACGTCGTAGTGCTGGGGCCGACGCCAACGACAGGCAACATGGTGGCCCGTCTTCATGGACGCTCCGGGAGCAAGCTGAAGCCCGTCCTGATCATTTGTCACCTCGATGTTGTCGAGGCCAGACGCGCAGAATGGAACACTGACCCCTTCGTCTTCACGGAAAAAGACGGCTATTTCTACGGACGCGGCACGCAGGACATGAAAGATGCCGATGCCGCTATGATCACCAGCTTCATCCGCATGAAGCGCGAGGGCTACGTTCCGGACCGCGATCTAATTCTTGCGCTTACAGCGGGTGAAGAGAGTGGGAAAAACAATGGCGTCGACTGGTTGCTCAAGAACCATCGCAGCCTGATCGACGCGGAGTTTGTGCTCAATCCCGATGCGGGCGGTGTTACCTCCAAGAATGGCAAACCGTTTCTGATGGGCGTCGAGGCCACGGAAAAGCTGTATGCCGATTACCGTGTAAGAGCCACAAATCCAGGTGGCCATAGCTCACTGCCGACACGGAACAATGCGATTTATCATGTGGCCGACGCGCTGAGTCGCCTGGAGAAATATAGCTTTCCTTTTGAACTGAATGAGGTATCGCGGGCGGAGCTGGCGACCCGCGCCAAACTTGCTCATGGCCAGGAGGCAGTCGATCTGCGGGCAATACTCAAAACTCCGCCGGATGCAGCTGCGATACGACGGCTTTCTGCAGACCCTCTCTACAATGCAAAGATGCGCACAACCTGCGTGGCTACAATGTTTTCCGCAGGCCATGCAACGAATGCTCTTCCCTCTCGAGCACAGGCAAATGTGAATTGCCGCATTCTCCCCGGGCACTCGCAGGAAGAGGTGCGGCAGCAGCTCATTCGTGTATTCGCCGCCCCTACGCTAACAGTCGCTTACACCACTGGCGGAGGAGAAGAGTTAGGAAAAGGATCGAGCCGCATGTCGGCTCCGCCGCCTCCGCTGAAAGAAGAGGTCTTCAAACCGCTACGCGAGACCGTGCAAGCCATCTGGCCCGGCATGACAATTCTGCCGGAGATGCAGACCGGCGCTTCCGATAGCGTCTACACCATGGCGGAGGGAATCCCCAGCTATGGTTTTAATGGCATGGCAATTGATGAGGGAGATGATCGTGAACATGGCATCAATGAGCGGCTTGGCGTCGAATCCTATTACACGGGAGTCGAGTTTACCTATCGATACCTTAAGGCGATGACCGGCGGTCAGTAGATGCCGACGCATCGTTCTCTGCTATCGCACATCAAATCTCCCGAGCGCATTAGAAAGCGCCGGGAGAGTCGCAATGCCCAATCTGCTTGATCCTATTCAGGTCGGTGATCTGAAGCTGCCGAATCGTGTTTTTATGGCTCCGCTTACGCGACTGCGTGGCACAGCAGACCATATTCCGACACAAATCATGGTGGAGTACTACACGCAGCGCTCCAGCGCGGGACTGATTATCTCGGAAGGTACGCCGGTCGACCCAATGGGAGTTGGCTATGCGAATGTCCCCGGTATCTGGTCAAAGGAACAAGTTGAAGCATGGAAGCCGGTCACTGATGCAGTCCATCGCGCAGGAGGCCATATCTTCGCGCAGATATGGCACGTTGGCCGTATCTCCGATCCTGAGTTTCTTAATGGCCAACTTCCGGTTGCACCAAGCGCGATTGCGGCGGAAGGAACAGTGAGTCTGGTGCGACCTAAGCGATCATTTGTTACACCGCGAGCCCTTGAAACCAGCGAAGTGAAAGATGTGGTGGAAGCATTTCGACGCGGAGCACAGAACGCACAAGCGGCAGGTTTTGATGGAGTCGAGCTACACGGGGCTAATGGCTATTTGCTGGATCAGTTTCTGCAGGATGGCTCAAACCATCGCACAGACGAGTACGGCGGTCCGATTGAGAATCGGGCGCGCCTGATGCTCGAAGCTGCAGATGCTGCGATTTCGGTATTTGGTCCCGGTCGTGTCGGCATGCACCTGGCTCCCCGCGGCGACAGCCATGGAGTCTTCGACTCTGACCGCACAGCAACCTTCAGCTATGTTGCACGCGAGCTGGGTAAGCGGAAGATTGCATTTATTGCAGCGCGGGAGCATGTCGGTCCGGACAGCATTGGACCACAGTTGAGACAGATATTCGGTGGCATCTTTGTCGCTAACGAAGCCATCGATCAACAGACCGGGCAGCAACTGCTCGACGAAGGCAAAGCCGATGCGGTGGCTTTCGGCAAGCTCTTCATCGCCAATCCTGACCTGCCAATTCGCTTTGCAAAGCAGGCACCGCTGAATCGGCCTGAGCCTAATACCTTCTATGCTCCCGGACCACACGGCTATATTGATTATCCTGCGCTTTGACCTTGCATCTCACGACATGGCTACCCATCACAGCGCAGAGCTTCGATGGGATTGACTGCTGCGGCACGACGCGCAGGAGCCCAACACGCTAGCAGGGCTACAGCCAACAATAAGAGAGGAACGGCTGTAAAGGTAAAGAGATCGTGAGGCCGGACTCCATAGAGAACACTAGAGGCAAACTTCGATACGGCAAACGCAGTTGGCAAACCGATAGCAACAGCGATAACGACAAGCTTCATTCCTTTGCCGACGAAAAGACGCTGTACCTCTGCAATCTGCGCCCCTAACGCCATACGAACCCCTATCTCTTGCCTCCTGCGACTCACTGAATAACTCATCACACCATAGAGACCAATTGAGGCCAGTAGAAGGCCAGAAAGACCGAAGATGCCGAAGAGAGTCCCTGCGAGCCGAGGTAAAAATAGCGCGTTGCGCAAATGTGTCTCGATTGTCTCGGCATTGAAGATCGCGAGCGTTGGATCCATGGAATGGATCGTCTGCCGGACAGCAGCCGCAACACTTGCGGAACTGCCGCTTGTATGTACGAGCAGGGAGTAGCCCATTCCGGATGGATCGCTGCCGATACTTTGATCAAGAGACCGGTAAAGCACCGGACGAAGATCCTCGCCAAGCGTACGTGCCTTGATGTTCTTTGCAATGCCGATTACTTCGTAATCAACACCCGCGCCATTAACATGTTGTCCAATAGGATTTTCTTTACCAAATAGGGCCGCAGCCATTGACTCACTGATAATCGCCACCTTCTGTCCGGTGGGATTCTCGCGACCCAGATCACGCCCTGCGACGAGAGGAATACCCATCGTTTCAAGATAGCCAGGAGTAGCCATATAGAGCTCAGCGGTTGGAATGGATTTATCCGATTTATGGCCTGGAACACTGAATCCGTCACTGCGACCACCGCCTGAGAGTGGAGTAATGTCGGTGATGGCTGCCGATGTAACGCCCGGAATTGCAGCAACGCGGTCACGCAACTGATCCAGAAACTGCACTGTATGTTGGGGAGTATATCCGTGGAGCGAAGGATCGACAGCCATCATAAGAACGCCATGCTTGCGAAAGCCGACATCAATATTTGCAGCATTGTCGAGACTGCGTAGAAATAATCCTGTAGCACAAAGCAGGACCACAGACATTGCTACCTGTGAGACGACGAGCACATTACGCAGGCTGAAACGATTCCCTGGCCTGGCCAGGGAATCTTCGCCTTTGAGTGAATTAGCTACTAATGGACGCGATGCAATCCAGGCGGGTATCGCTCCACAGAGTAGCCCGCTGATGACACTGATGGCAAAGGCATACGTCAGTACCCGCCAGTCAAAACCAACGCTGATATCCAGTGGAACCGGTGCGGGCAGATGCATGCTCGACAGTCCACGCGTTGCCCAAAGCGAGAGCAAAGCTCCAAAGACCCCTCCACCCAGCGACAGAAGGATACTTTCAATCAGCGTCTGGCGGAGCAGCCGAGCGCGTGTCGCTCCCAGGGCAAGTCGAACTGCCATCTCGCGTTGCCGATCTGCCGCTCGGGCGAGCAGCAGATTGGCAACATTAGCACAGGCAATGCAGAGCACCAACAATGAGACTACGGCCAGCATGCCAAGAAACATCAGAACGGAGCTTGCCTGACGCGGCGGCAGAGAGCCCGCCTGTTCGAAACGAAATCCAATGCCTTTATCGGTCTTTGGATAACTAACGGCAAAGCGCTTTGCCATAGTGCTTAGCTCTGCCGATGCCTGAGCATGAGTTATGCCGGGGTTCAGTCGGCCAATGACCGCCAGCCAATGAAAATCGCGTCCATCATGATGTGGAAGCGTATTGGTTAGCTGATCTATATTTCCAAGGGGGACCCAGAACTGGGCGTAAAGAATCTGATCGATGCCATGAAACGCAGGCGCCGTTACCCCAACCACGGTATAGGGATGACCTGAGACACTGACTGATTTGCCAACAATGTTCGGATCCGCGTTAAAGCGTTGCCGCCACAGGTTATAGCTCAATACGATAACGGGGCTACGGGTTTCCCCACTATTGAAGCCACGCCCGAATGTCATCGGAAGCTGTGCAACATCGAAAAAGTTCGTAGTTGTGGATTGACCCCATACGCGCTCGGGATTTCCCTTGCCGCCAATCGAAGCTGGCAGAAGCTCATAGTAGGCCGCAACGCCCGAGAAGGACTTTGCCTGGTCGCGCACATCTTCATACAAAGGCATGGAGAAGTTATTGCAGCACCGATCTCCATCATGTGTTGTATGTAAAGCCATCAGGGTGGCTGGATCGCCCACAGGTGCGGGGCGCAGCACAAAACGGTTGACCATGGAGAAGATCGTGACATTGGCGGCAACGCCAATCCCGATGGACAGAACCACGGTAAGGACAAAGACAGGTGCCCGAAAAAGCCGTCTGAGGTTATAGAGAATATCCTGCCGCCAGCTTGCCATATATTTTCCTTTGGCTGGGGATACGCGAGGTGGCTCATCTTTGTTCCGTTCGGATTCGATAATTGACATACGGCGGAATAAAACCGCTATTAAAGGTTTTTGCATCTCAAGAACAAGCAAGATCACGAAATATGGAGAAAAGATGCCGACTGAAAAGACGAACGATACCAAGAGCACAATCACCCGCAAGCAGCTTATCGATGCATTGAACGAAGATTTGGCCCGTGAATATCAGGCCATTATTGCGTACGTGAACTATTCTCAGGTGCTGAAGGGCGCACAATACATGAATATTGCCGATGAGCTGGCGGTCCATGCCGCCGAAGAGCTTCAACACGCCATTACGATTGCAAATCAGATTGACTATCTGGGCGGAATGCCGTGTGTTACACCAAAGCCGGTAAAGACTTCAGAAAAAGCAACAGATATGCTCCAGTTCGACCTGGATAACGAGAACGAGACGATTCGCCAGTACCGGCGGCGCGTAAAACAAGCGGATGCGCTGGGCGAGTTTGCCATTGCAGAAAATATCCGTGACATTCTTCTGCAGGAACAAGACCATCAGATAGCGCTTGCTACGGCGCTCGGTATCGACGTTCCCGAGGTGGGGATTGCCGATTAAGTTCGCGTGCCTGTCAAATCCCGCAGTGGCGGAATGACGCGAAGGCTTCCCAGCTTGATATAAGGCGAGAGATAGCCTTCGCGCACTGGCTCGTCCCGCAGCAGGCCAGTGCTCAGGTACTTTTTGTTGTCGTCGCAGAAGACGGTGGCCACAATGGAATCCGGACCAAGTTCGCGCTGAACCGTTAGTGCCGCCAGGAAATTGCATCCGGACGATATGCCGACAGCAAGTCCCAGTGAGGCGGCCAGCTTCTGTGCCATCAGGATCGAGTCACCATCGGATATGGCGATAGGACGATTGAGTTGGCCAAGGTTAACGATGTTCGGAACGAATTCATCGGAGATTCCCTGGATTCTATGCGTGCCTACTTTGCGTCCAGCAGAGAGAACAGGGGATTCTGCGGGTTCTACGGGATGAATCCGTATCTTCGAATCCACCGAACGCAGATGTAACCCGACCCCCATAATCGTTCCGCCGGTGCCGACACCAGCAACGAAGGCATCGGGCCGAAGACCTTCGGTCGCCAGTTGGCGAGTGAGTTCGACGCCAGTACCGAACTGATGCGCATCTACGTTTGCGCGATTGTCAAACTGTTGCGGCAGAAAAACGTCGTGCCGTGTGGCTGCCAGCTCATCCACGATGCGCAGTGCTCCCACAAAGCCGCCAGCCTCACGGCTTACAGGAACGACAGTAGCGCCATAGCTTCGGATAATATCGACCCGCTCACGGCTCATCCAATCGGGCATATATATTTCGACGCGATGCCCGAGAGCCGCACCCAGAGCAGCAAAGGCGATGCCAGTATTGCCGCTGGTGACCTCGATGATGGTA
The DNA here is from genome assembly GCA_035656355.1 of Edaphobacter sp. GTDB lineage: Bacteria > Acidobacteriota > Terriglobia > Terriglobales > Acidobacteriaceae > Edaphobacter. The sequence goes on along the minus strand of DASRSR010000184.1, from coordinate 8,669 downwards.
TCAGTCGGCTTGATGAGGCCTTCGCGATAGGCGTGCTCCAGAATGGAGAGTGCCATCCTGTCTTTGATGCTGCCGGTAAGGTTCATCTGCTCGCACTTGGCGAAGATGCGATGAGGAACGCCCTGGTAGGTGCAACAAATTTCAAGAAGGGGTGTGTTGCCGATAAGAGCGGAGAGTTTGCCGAGGGTACGAGTACAGTCTGAGGGTGACATGCGCGTTCTAAGGATAACCTCTTGCAGAGTAGTTTACTGGCGTTATTCGTTGCTCTCCAAAGGAGCAGTGGAGGAAAATTTATTACGTCGTATTGAGATTAAGTAAACGAAGACGCCGGCCAACAGGATGACTCCAGCGGTTCGCATCTCTTTTAGAAATCCTGGACGCGACAACAAGATGAAGATGAACCCGCTAAGCGCCAGGATGACAGGCAGCGGATAGAATGGCATACGGAAGCCGCGCAGCTTACGTTCGCGCCGATGCTTTGGCAGCAACACCGCCAGCCCCTGAAGCAAAAATTGAAAGAGTATCCGGATGACGACGAGTGTCGTAATCACTTCCTGCAAGCGAAAGATGCAGCAGACCAGCGTGATCCCGCCAAGCGCCAGCAGTGAGATGTGCGGAATACGGTGTTTTGCATGGACACGTCCGAAGACAGCGGGAAAATTACGATCTTTGGCGGCAGCATATGGAATGCGCGAGTACCCCAGCAGCAGAGCAAAAACAGACGAGAGCGCGGCTGTGGCAATGAGTACAACAACGACAGCGGCAGCACCATGTCCATAAAGTCGCTCCATAAAGGTGGCCATGGTGTACATACGGGTTTGCGCAGTGGCCTCGGCAGCAATCTCGCGCCAGGGAATGACACCAAGCACACTGATATTCATCATCAGATATAAAGTGCCGACAATCGCAATGGCCCCGAGAATGGCACGCGGGATAGTGCGCTCGGGATCGCGGACTTCTCCTCCGACGAAGCATACGTTGTAATAGCCCCAATAGTCGTAGGCAGAGATCAACATGCCTGCGCCGAGTCCAAGAAAAAACGCTCCGTCAATCTTGAAGGCGCCTGCCGGAAAATCAAACGCCATATGAGCGTTGAAGTGGGTAAATCCAGCAACGATGATGAAGATCAATGTCGCCACAACAAGAAGCGAAAGCCAGCGAACAATCTTATCGATCTGCAAAATGCTGCGGTAGAGCACGATTAATGCCGCAGCACAGGCGGCCATCGCCATTAGCGATTGACCACTCAGGACTACCGGAACAGAAAAGATATGCGCGGCAATGATGGGAGTTCCGGCATGAGGGAAGAAATATGAGAGGTAAAGGGAAAACCCAATACAGCCGGACGCAATAGACAGTGGCGCGGAAAAAAGTAACTGCCATGCGTACAAAAACGAGAAGACACGCCCTAATTTCTTTGGCCCATAGAGATTTTTTAGATATGCATAGGAACCGCCGGCTTCGGGATATGCCGTTCCAAGCTCTGACCAGATGAGCCCGTCGCAGAGTGAAAGCAGCGCGCCGATGATCCAGCCAAGCATCGCCTGAGGACCACCCATTGCGACCACGATAAGCGGCAGTGTAACGAAGGGGCCAACGCCCACCATGTCGATGACATTGAGTCCAAGCGCGGAGCCAGTAGAGAGCCCGCGCTGGAGTTCTACCGTCTTATTTGCCGCTGTTGACTGAATATTTGCCCCCCTCAGGAACGCTGAATCAGCGCATCGCACTGCTGCCGGCGCAAAGCCCGCGCCTTGACTATTCTCTCTCTTGCTGCAGAAAGCCACTGCTCATCCAAGGATAGCTGTTTGCGGGCGCGTTGAATCTCAGGCTCTAGCACCTCAGCTGCGGGTCCACCTGGAATGCGGCGGACGGCGACAAAATTCGCCGCGCTAAGTGCTTTGAGAACCTCGTGACGATCCAATTTGCGTGCTGACGCCTCAAGTTCCCGTTCGATAATTGCCGATATTGCAGCTGGATCGTAGTTGCCGTTTAACTCGCGGACAGCGCGGCTGACGATTCCATGTGCTGCGTGAAAACTCATCCCCATAGAGCGGACCAGGGTATCGGCCAATTCTGTAACTGTAAGGAAGTTTCCTTCTGCAGCGGTGGCCATGCGCTCAGTATTAAATTCTGCTTCTTCAAGAGCACCCGCAAGCAGGCGAAGGCTGCGCTCCCCATCTTCAAATGCCATGTATGCGAGCGGCTGTAAGTCGTCCTCTGCGTCGTTCATATCGCCAAAAGGCGTGTTGTGCAGGCAGCCAAGAACACTTTGGGATTCGGTAAATGCACGACTAGCCAGGATGCGGACGTGCTCTAGCGGTACCGGGTTCCGCTTTTGCGGCATGATGCTGCTGATCTGAACGTAAGCGTCGCTGAGGCGCAAATAGTTAAACTCTGCTGTGCTCCACAATAGAAGGTCCTGCGCGAAACGTCCGAGACCCAGCATGGCAACCGCAAGCATCGAGCAACTTTCGGTCAGATAGTCAATTGAAGCGATTGCTCCATAGGAGTTCACCTGCAACGCATCAAAGCCAAGCAATTCTGCTGTAAAGCTGCGATCAATGGGAAAACCAGTTGTAGTGATGGCGCAGGCCCCCATTGGACTACGATTGGCGCGCGTATAAGCGGCTTGCAAACGCTCCGAATCGCGCTCAAGAATTTCGATGAAGGCCATTAGATAGTGGCCCAGTGTTGTAGGCTGCGCCGGTTGATTATGTGTATAGGCAGGAATCAATGCTGCGCGATGTTGCCATGCAATTTCTACCAGTTGGCGGCGGAGCTGTAATAAAGCTTCCATCACGTTTGCCAGCAACTCGCGTAAGACGATGCGGTACATGGTGAGATCGATGTCATTGCGGCTGCGCGCCGTATGCATTTTTCCCGCAGCCTCAGGATCACAGATCGACGCAAGCTTCTTCTCTATATAGAAGAACAAATCTTCAAAGCTGCCGTCATATTTCGCAGAACGAATCTCTTCAAGATCAAGAGAGTCAAGCGCGCGCAAGCATTGCGCTGCTTCGGCCTGGGAGATAATCTTCTGTCGTGCCAGCATCAGAGTATGCGCGTATTCAATCTCCAGAAGCGGACCAAGCAGATACCTCTTCGCGTCCGCAAAGACAGGCGCCAGAACGGTATCGCGATAGACAGGAGCTGGAAATGCGGATTTATGGTCGGGGGCAGGCGACGGCATTCTTTCCTTCTTCGTTACAGAGAAAGCTGGGGAAATCGGGAGCGACTGACATTTTAGATCAGCGCTCCCTTTAGCTTAGAAACGGGCTGCAAGGCCGAACTGCACGATACGGGCTTCCAGAACCGAGGTCCTGTTCACCTTGGCTGGCCCATTGGGAATACCCCCATTTGGTCCGGGAATCGCAGCGTTGAAAGAGGTAACTGGCTGGACGGTAGCAATGCCGGTAACGTTTGTGTGGTTGAAGAGGTTCTGCGCTTCGATGAAGAACTCTGGAGACACACGGTCAAAAATCTTTGTAAACGATCGCGTGTAGCGTGCGTCAATTTGAGCAATCTTCGGCGAACGAATAGTATTGCGGGCAACAAAGGCTGGACGAGTAATGCTTGTCACAGTACTATCGCCATTTTGCGCTGAACCTGTGTAGATGCTGCTCTGATCGCCAGAGGTGATATTGGCCAGTACTGCAAGCATATTATGATTCGCAAGCTCGTTGGCAAAGCTATTATGCAGCGAGAAGGTTGGCTCCATCACTGCGCTCAGGTTGAAGGCGCTCGGGCGGTTCACCGACGCATTTCCATAGTCGCGTTGTCGATTGGTCGTATCTTCAATGCTGGAAGCAGACGGGCTGACCTCGAAGGTATTGACCTCAGGAGCATTCGACAGCACATGCGACCAAGTGTAGTTGGCATTGATCTGAATGCCACGCGAGATCATGTGCGTGTAGTTGACGACGAGGGCGTTGTAGTTTGAGTTGGCGCCAGATTCAACCCGAGTGACATTGTTGAAGCGCGGGTCGGCACGATAGGCAGAGCTGCACATTCCTGCGGTAGGATTGCATCCGCCGAAGACTGGCCGGCCATCTGCAAGCTCGCCAATAGGATTAATAAGGTTGATGTTGTGCTGAAGCTCCAGATTGCGGCCGTTGGCCATGACATAGCCGATCAGCAATGAGTCGTAACGAGATAACTGCTGCGACACCTGCGCAGTTGCATTCCAGGCATACTCATTTTTGAAACTTGGCGAGATTGTGGTGACATCCTGAATAGCTGCATTGCCAACAGTTGATGGAATATTCGGAAATGCAGGAGCACCGGCAGGAGGAACGCCGATTCCAGAGGCATTGTGCGGCACAGTATAGGAATAAACGGAGGTCCGATTCGACCCATCCTGGTTCAGCGCATTGAACCATAGGTTGGTCGGCGTGGACTGATAGAACATGCCGACCGAAGCCTTCAGTACCGTATTGTCGTTTGCCCGGAAGGTAAGGCCCACACGTGGCGCAAAATTAGTCTTCGGAGTATTGAACTTGCGCGAGTCAGGGTATAGCGCGTTTGCGTTCGCTCGCGGTCCGGTAAAGCGATCGTAGCGAACGCCATAGATTGCAAGCAGTCGAGGCGAAATCTGCCACGTGTCCTGCACGTATGCTCCCCAGAAGAGCGAGGCATAGCCTATACCTTTTGCGTCGGTCTTACTGGAGAAACTGGAATAAGCATAGGGATCGATGCCATTTTTAGCACGCAGATAGTTCTGGATCGCCGTGTAGTTGGCAGTATTGCTAAAGGTGTACTGATTGAAGCTGACGTCACGTTGTCGATTAATGCGCTGCGCCAGATTGAATCCGAATTTAATAGCGTGCTTTCCATAGACGAGATTGACGTTGTCGCTGCCGCTGGGAACTTTGTCCGTAAATTGATCGCCGGCGTTGCTGGAAGCGCCAAGATTCGCTGCACCCGCAACAACGATTGCCGGACCGGTTCCACCTGATGGGCCGGCAAAGTGCTGATTGTTACGGAACGGCCAGGAGAAACGAAGCTCATTCAGCAGATGGTCGTTGAAGGTTGTCGTGAGTTGCCCGGCAATGACGTGGGCGCGATCAAGAAAATCTGCTGCGGTGCTCTTGGTATTAAGACCGCCGACCTGCGTGTTGTAAGGAAAGTTATTTTTGAAGTAGTTGTAGCGGATAAACGCGGTGTTCTTTTTATTGATGTTCCAATCCACGCGCTCGTCCGTAAAGGTTCCGTGCAGCAACCCAGGCGCAGCGACGAGCTGGTCGGCCGGAATACCAAGCGCGGCTGCATCGGCCGCTGTAATGGTCACAGGCTGCGGCGAGCCGCGGGTCAGCTTTTCGTAAGAAGCGAAGAAGAAGAGCTTGTCCTTGATAATGCGGCCACCCAGATTGGCTGAGTAGTCGGTCAACTGCAGGTCTGGCTTTGGCTTGGAGTGGTCGGAGAAAAATGGATACGCAGTGGCATCCACCCAGCGGTGAATGTATTGAAATACCCCGTGATAACTATTAGTGCCGCTGTTAGAGATAACGTTATAGACATTGCCGTCAGTCTCTCCATACTCCGGCGCAAATGAGTTGGAGACTGTCTGCACCTCTTTGACGAAGATGTTGCCAATAGGAAAGAGCCGTAGACCGATACGGTCGCTCTGAGTATTCACCATGCCGTCCATCTGGTAGTTGATGCGGTCGAGCAAACCATTCGTATTGAGAGTACGAGGAATACCAAGCTCAGGATTCGGATGTCCGCTGACACCCGGCTGGAAGATGATGAAGTTATACGGATTGCGCGAAACCAGCGGAAGGTTCTGAACCTCGCGTGTGTCCAGCGTGCGCTGCAGGTTGAGCGTCGCCGGATCGATCAACGAAGCTTCTGCAATGACCTCAACAGAAGTAGTAGTTCCTCCAATCGCAAGTTTTGCATCGAGAACAACCTCTTTACCTGCGTTCAGCACAATCTGGTTATAGCTCAGAGAAGAGAATCCATCCTTGCTGACCGTAACTTTGTAATTTCCGAGAGGAAGGTTCGGCTGAACAAAATATCCGTCAGCTCCGCTGACAATCTTATTGGAATAACCGACATCGGGATTGGCAATCGAGACTGTTGCACCGGGGATCGCAGCTCCGCTCGCATCCGTCACCTGTCCGCGAATAGTTCCGTTGATCGACTGGGACTGCCCAAAAGCGGGATTCAAACCTGGATAGAGAAGACCTGCTACAAGAGCAGAACTGAGAACCAAGCCACGAAGAATACGAAAAGTGGACACAAGCGCCTCCCGGGAACAAAGCTTCGTAAATCGACTGAACTTACTAAAGTTGCCTTATGAAGTAGAATGGGATGATTCTGCTACAACATTTTCAGCCTTGTCAATATGAAAAATCTGAGAAAGTTCAGGACAGCAACATCTCTTCTACGGCAGCGAGACTAATTGAGATGGCGCCATGCAGTTGCGCCTGCGTTCCCAGAGAGCTTGACCGTACCGGGGGCCGGGCAAATTCATTTCGCGCTAAAAGCTGTTCTGTGCCACGACAAAGTGCCGCATGTGAACCGACACCGCCGCCAATAATGATGACCTCCGGATCGAGCAGGAGCGTGATATCGGAGAGACAATTTGCCAGAATTCGTGCTGCATATTGAAGCACTTCGCCTGCGAGACGATCTCCCTCTTCTGCGAGATCGAAGATCTGTGTTGCACGCAATCGTGTAAGGGACGTGTCCGTGATTCCAGCCTTCTGCAGATGGCGAAGCCACTCTGCCTCGATTCCCGCCCCACCGATTGCCCGTTCGAGCTGGCCGGTTACATCCACCAATAACTGCTGGCGTGGAGTGGCGGGGATGCCCATATAGCCAATTTCGCCTGCGCTCCACCTGGCTCCATGGTGCAGACGACCCTCCAGAAAAATTCCTGCACCGAATCCTGTGCCGAGAGCAACGAAGACAAAGTTATCGATGCCAGTTGCCGACCCTCGCCAATGCTCGCCAACAGCTGCAAGATTCGTATCGTTGTCTATCGATGCAGCAATGCCGGTCTGCTTTTCAAGCATGGCGCGCAGAGGGACGTCGTGCCACTTTTTCAAATTTGGCGCGGAGATGACGATACCTGAATCAACGTTTGTAATACCAGGTGCGCCTGCAGTAATGTGCAATACCTTCTTCGCTGAAATACCGGCTTCTTTGCACATCTCTTTTAGGCCGTCATGCGTTAGCGCGCAAACATCATCCGGCATCTTCTGCTTATCAGAAAACTGAATTGACCACTGCGCCATCACCTTGCCGTTAAGATCTGCCAGCATCATGCGCAGCCGAGTGCCGCCAATATCGACGCCCGCAACATAGCCATGTGCGGCATGAAAACGAAGCATCCCCGGAGGTCTTCCTCCCCTTGACGCTCCATCACCCAGATTCTCAATCAGGCCTCGTGCCTCAAGATCGGCAATTGCACTGGAGACCGTAGGTGCGCTCAATCCGGAGAAGCGCACGAGGTCCGCCTTCGAGCAAGGATTGTGCTCACGCAGCAGGCGCAATAGGCCTCTCGCATTGACGTGACGAAGGTCTGCCGGGCGCGATGGCTTTACGCGATGGTTCCGCATCGGGGAAGATGATTGAGTTGGTTCTTTGGTTCGCATTTTTATAATTCAGGATTACCCGCCACGATCATACCCAAAGTTAGGAACCTTTACAAAGGTCGGGATGCGTGGTATCCATGACGCACACTTAATTTTCCATGTCCTCGGTGGCATACAGGAGAAACTTTGCAATGAGAATCGCCGCGCTCGCCAGGCCTGCCCTGCATCTTTTGCTTCTACCGCTTCTTGCCTCGGGCACTTTTCTTGCCGCACAGTCCAAACAACCCGAACCATACAAGCAGCCGTTGGCTCGTGATCTCAAGATCGATCGTGGCTCCGCCGGCCTATGGCAGAGCCTCCAGAAACTTCACACACGGGCCAGTCTTGCGATGGTGGTTGCGCATCCGGACGATGAAGATGGCGGAATGCTGGCATACGAGAGCCGCGGGATGGGTGTGGATACGACTCTGCTCACTTTGAATCGTGGCGAAGGCGGACAAAATGTAATGACCGCCAATTACTGGGACGAGTTGGGCATCTTGCGTACTCAGGAGCTGCTTGGCGCAGGTAATTACTATGGCGTACATCAGTACTGGACTCGGGTTGCGGACTTCGGCTTCTCTAAAACGATTGATGAAGCACTAAAGACCTGGGGACATGATCGCGTTCTGTATGACGTTGTGCGTGCGATTCGTATGTCGCGCCCGCTGGTTGTTACTTCGGTCTTCGCCGGCAACATCTCAGACGGACATGGCCAACATCAGGTTGCTGGCCTGATGGCACAGGAGGCGTACAAGGCTGCCGGTGATCCGAAGATGTTTCCCGACCAGATCAAGGCTGGTCTTTTGCCGTGGACTCCGTTGAAGGTTTATGCGCGTCTTCCCTTCGCACGCGTTACCGACAAGGGAATCTATGACTACGCTACCGGTGGCTGGGGCCCGGTTCGCTTCCGCAATTACGTCGATAACACATGGATCGAAGGAATTCCTTCAAAGAATGTTGAGATTCCTTCAGGCACCTACAATCCGCAGTTCGGCTATTCCTATTTCCAGGTGTCACGCATGGGGCTGAATGAGCAGAAATCGCAGAATGGCGGCGTCGCGGTGCCGCTTGCAGCTTCTGTAA